>DKQZ01000062.1:0-9196 GCA_002471975.1 Dialister sp. UBA7295
CCCCTCCGTCGCCTTCGGCGCCTGCCCGAACTTCGGGGAGGCTTTTTCGGGGAGCGCGCATTTTATGGATAGAGACATTTGGAACATGTACGTTTCGTCAGTCAGCCTCACAGGTGCCTTGAAGGTGTAGTGCAGGGAAGCATCAGTCTTCCCCCCACCGCTTCGCGGAGCCCCCCTTTCAAGGGTGGCTTTTCTTTAGCCGCTTCGCGGCAGATGGACTCACTCGGAACTCGGAACTTCCATGGGGGCCCCTGATGGGAGCAATAAAAAGAGGCGCCCCTATGATTTCAGGGCGCCCACCTTCACGGGCCACGGACCACGGATCACGGGCCACGATTCAGCTCATTGATGCACAATCGCACGAAGGACAAATGACTCTATTTCACATAGGGCACTTCTCCCGGTTTGACGAGGCCCAGGTCTTCTCTGGCTTTTTTCTCGATCATTTTGGGGTCGTTCAGCGCTTCTTTCTGGGCTTCGAGGTCTTCTTTTTCCTGGAGGAGTTTTTCTCTTTCTTTTTTGAGTTTGTATTCCTGGACCTGGATCTGGGCGAAGTGATAGGTGTTCTGGATCACTACATAGGCTGTAATGACCATGGTGACGGCAAAGATAATTCTAAGGATCGGGCTGTCGGGAAAGAGGCGGACGAGGAAGGGTTGTTTTTTATTTTTTTGATGAATCTGCTTTTTGCGCATCCTTCTTCGGCTCCTTTCCCAGGGTCTGGTTTATGAATTTGTAAATGGGATCTTCTGCGGCCAAAGCGGCTTCGTACTGGTCTTCCATGGAGGCTGCGGTCCATCCATAGTCGAGCCAGGCTTTGGTGTCTTTCCAGCGGTTTTCATCATCATAGAGGGCCACGATGAGGAGTTTCCCGTTTCTTTCCGCGCTGGCGACGAGGCAGTCTCCGGCTGCTTCGGTCATTCCTGTCTTCACTCCATTGGCTCCTTCGTAGCCGCTTGAGAGGAATTCGTTTCTGTTTTCTACATTTCTATAGAGGCCGCTCCGATAGGTCATGGGGTAGGTTTTCCGTTTGACGATATCCCGGAAGTCCGGATTCTTCATGGCGTAGGCGGCAATTTTTGCCATATCGATGGCGGTGGTGTAGTGATTTTTATCGGTAAGGCCGCTGGGATTGGCGAAGTGGGAGTCATGGACTCCGATGGAGGCTGCTTTTTCGTTCATCATTTCTATGAAACGATTGTAGTTTCCTCCTACGGTTTCCGCCGTGGCTACGGCGGCATCATTTCCCGAGATGAGCATCATGCCATAGAGCATCTGATGAAGGGAAATGGGCATATCCGGGCGGATGCCCAGTTTCGTGCCGTCCTGTTTCATGGCAAGGGGCGTGATTTTCACATTCTGGTCAAGCTGGGCTTTCCCTTCTTCCAGGGCTATGATGGCCGTCAAAATTTTGGTGGTAGAAGCAGGATATACACGAAGAGTTCCTTCTTTTTCAGCCAGGATTCGTCCTGTATTTGCTTCCAGTAAGGCTGCAGAAACGGCTTTCGTTTCAGGCGGAGGCAGAAGGTCCGGCATTTTGGGCGGTTCCGGGGTGATGCAGACCAGGATGCCAAAGGCCAGGGCACAGCAGAATATGGCTGAAATCAGGAGGAGTAAGAGCTTTTTCATGGGGTCCTTTCTTTGGAAATATATATTAACTGGTTTTTAGATGGAAACTATAAGTTAGAAGGCTTTTGGTGCGGGGATGTCGGGATTGTCGGGGATATCGGGGTTCGGGGAGGTGCGGCGCATCAGTAGAAGGCGCCGCATTTTATATGGGTCTTCGGCTCTCATTTGGCATGAATAACGGTAGAACAACCTATCCGTCTGCTCCGCAGACACCTTCCCAAGCTTGGGAAGGTGGTGACCGATAGCAGGCTTTTCATTTTCTTCATAGGTGCCTTGAATGGGTAGTGCGGGAAAATCATCCATCTTCCCCCCACCGGCTTCGCCGGAGCCCCCCTTTCAAGGGTGGCTTGTCTTTGGCCGCTTCGCGGCGGATTGGTCAACCTTTCCTGGATAGGAAAGGTGCCCGTCAGGGCGGATAGGATGATTGATGTTTCTATGCACTTGTGCCTGGAAAGCTCTTTCTACACTTTCAACCATCAGTCTTCCCCCCTGTCGCCTTCGGCGACATCCCCCCTTTCAAGGGTGGATTGTCTTTTCAGGCGGCCTTCGGCCGCCAAATCGTCAACCTTCCCTAGATAGGGANNCGAAGTCGACGGATGGGATGATAGATGCTTTTTCTTCACTTGTGGCTGTAAAGCTCTTTCTGCAATCAAGCATCAGTCTTCCCCCCACCGCTTCGCGGAGCCCCCCTTTCAAGGGTGGCTTTTTCAATTTACGTTACGCATGGAGGGATTGTCTTATTTTGTCATTTACTACGATAGATGGCCCCCTTCACCGCCTTTGGCGGAGCTTCCCCCGATGGGGGACGCTTGACCATTGGCCGCTTTGCGGCGGAAGGAAATCCCGGAACTCGGAACTTTTATGCGAGGAATTGTGCGCCGCACCTTCCCGACAGCCCCGATAGCCCCGGGATTCCCGTGAATCCCGATTCAAAGGTTATTCTTTATTCTGTTCTTCTACCTGTTCATTGGCTTTCTTTTCTGCTTTTGCTTTTTTCTCTGCTATTTTTTCTTTACGGTCGTCGATTTTGAATTTATCTTCTACTTTTTGGCCTCTGTCTTTCTGGATGCCTTTATTGAGGTTGGCTACATAGGTTTTTCCGTCTTCTTCAGAGGAGAGGGTGTAGAGGGAAAGGTCTCCGCAGTAGATGGTATTGTCATCCATGGTGGCATCGGGGACGTTTCCTGCGTGGTAGAGTTTATCCAGTTTGCCTGCGGTGAGGTAGGTTCTTTCTCTGTCTGTATAGCGATCGTCCGCTTTGGGCTGGAAGGCTTTTTCTCCGTTCACTACGATCCATCCGTCTTTGACGTCTACGTGGTCTCCGGAGTATTTCTTCATCCATTTCAGATTTTTATTGACCCGATCGCCGGTCTTCGGATGGTTCGATGGGGCTACGACGGCCATAAGGCCGGTACGGCTGCTGTTTCCATATTTGTCTTCGAGGACTGACATGGCTGCGGCTCCGCCGCCGGGATTGTAGCCTGCTTCACAGAGGTACTGGAATCCCAGGTCGTCTGCTTCTTTTTCCTGGTCTTTGGTGAAGATGGCATTGGAGACGTAGTTGGTGGCGATATTGGCCAGAAGGTATTCACCGAAGGAGAGTCCTCCGCCCAGGTAAATATCGACGGCGGTCATGAGGCCGATCCGTTTTTTGACGCCGGAAACGCTGTGCCGTTTCTCTCCGTGGGAGACTTCATGGGCCATGACGTAGGCCAATTCGTCATCATCCATGGAGTCAAGGGCTCCTTTGTTCACGCAGAGGACTCCTCCCAGGCTCATGAAGGCATTGATGTCTTCGTCGGGAGCGACGTATACATTGTAGGACCGTTCTACGGCTCCCGTATTTCTAAGGTTTTCATAAATGTTCTGGACCCGGTTGTCCGCTTCGGCGGATTCATAGACTCCGGTCTGCTGCTTGCACTGGGACAGAAACTGCATGCCATTGTTATTATCCAGATTGCTGTAGTAATTGGAAATAAGGGCCATGGCAGCGGCTCCGTACAGGATTTTCTGCCAGGTTGTAGATGCTTCGGCTACGGGCATGGCCATACCGGTGAGACAGGCTGCGGCCAGAATGGAAGCGGTGATTTTTAATTTCAGATTTTTCATAGGTCCTCCTCTTCTAAAAAAGGATACTTTGAATGTATTGTACCATTTTTTCAGTACTTTAGGTACAGGAATTCATGGAAGCAATCGTTCTTCGTTGTTCGTTGGTCGTTCTTCGGGAAGGCTGCGGACACAATTCATATAGTCCGCCATTTTTTGGTTTTTCGCATGAAAGCAGCAAGCTGCCAGAGTTACTTTATTACGGTACGCATGAAAGGATTTGTCCCATTTTCGATAAATACCATCGTACGCCCCCTCACCCTGCGGGAGCTCCCCGGACGCGGGGAGCACTTGCTTACCTTTAGAGTCATTTGGCTCTGGTATCTTTTGTCAATCAGCAAATTTGTGCCTTGTACAATAGATGAACCTACCCGGCCGCAAGCGGCCACCCTTCCAACACCTGGAAGGGTGGTGCCCTGCAGCATGACTTCCTTTATCCTCATTTGTGCCATGTACGCGTAGTGCAGGGGAAACATCAATCATGTTCCGTCAGCTTCGCTGACACTTTTCCTGTCCAGGAAAGGTCGAGCATCTAACGTCCTTCGGACGCCGGTTACATTCCCTGCCCTTTCAGGCCCTTCGGGCCTTTCCCCGAGGGGAAGCCTTCCTGCTTATCGTTTTTCTCATTTTTCTCGAGCCTGCTTCGTCAATTTGGTCATTTGTCTGAAATCGGGGTGAGTTTTCCTGCCATGCAAAAATGGCGCCCTTTGCAAAGGCGCCACTTGAATGATGGAAGATGATTTCCGGAGGGTCCGGGTTCAGGCTTCTTCTTTGCCCCGGAGTCTTTCATCGCATTTGGCGATGAGTTCTGCGGAGTCCACTCCCGCATCTCTGCACATGGTCCCGATGGTGGTCTTCATATCGGAAGGCATGGCGATTTCTTTTTCCTGGAAAACGGTCAAAAGCTGGGGATACATGGTGAGGATGGTTTCCATGGGGGTATCGTCGGTGAGGAGGGGTTTCTTGTATTTATCGGCGATGAATTCATTCATTTCCCCGATGATTTCAAAGACGTCCATACCATGACCCTGGGCGGCCTGCCAGAGGTTTTCATCATAGGAAACAAAGCAGCCCACACAGGACATGCCGTATTCCATAAGGAAGGGTCCCATTTCCGGATAAACTTCGATGATCTGCATGATATTATGTTCCGGACGAACGAAGTCTCCTTCTTTCAGCGGCGGTACATCGGGCTGGCCGAATCCGCTGAAGGCATCGTTGCTGCCGAAATCGGAGGATCCGGGCACTGTATTTCCAAGGACTGCATCCCGGAAGGATTCATAGCCCATATGGTCGATGAATTCTTCCATGGACTGGTAGTTTTCATGTTCCAGGTAGTAGGTGCAGGCTTTGGCCATGATAGCGATGGCATCGGAGGGGAACTGGGCAAAGGCAAAGAAATTTTTCTTTCCTGTGTAAATATCCCAGCCATCAGACATGCCGACGGCACGGATGGGAAGAGGCATAGTAATCGTGCAGGTCAGGATGCAGGAAGGCCAGGAGCCGAAAGCCTGGAGGCCCAGTTCTTTCAGCATGGGTTCCACATCGGTCCGGGAAAGTCCTGTAATCATGGGACGGCCTTTCGGATCCAGGATGTAGGTGCCATCCATTTTTTCCGCTGCCGCTTTCATTCTTTTCTTCAAATCATCCCGGCCTTCTTTGATATCCGGAATGAAATCAATCTCCAGCGAGTATGTGAGATTATCTGCTGTCATAAAAATACTCCTTTCAGAAACTTCCTCTCGGAAGATAGTCGTTCTGTGTTACTAGATTATTATATCAAATATTGCAAGTTTTCGATATGTGTTTTTTAGGCGGAGATAGCTATAATAGGAAATTTCAACTGCCATATGAACAACTTTTGTTTCGGGAATCTCGGGGTGATCGGGGTTATCGGGAATCCCTGAAAGGTAGCGCCTTGAAGCATGCTTTGCGTTTTCCTTATATGTGCCCTGCACCGGTAGTGCAGAAAATATAAAAGGGCGCGGCTATATCATTTGTGCCGCCACCGCCCCGAGTCCCGAAGGATTCAAAGTTTCAAAGACGGCTAAAAATCAAAACCGCAAAGGACTCAGCCCAAAGTAAAAGCCCCGCGGGACGATTGTCCTGCGGGGCATCTATATAAACAGCGGGCCCGCTGGTACTCAGCATTCTGCGGAGGCCAGGTCTTCGTTTTCTTCTTCCATTTCCTTTTTCGGAATGGTGTTCACGATAGAGGAAATGGTTGCCATAATCATAAGGAAATTGAAGAGTAAAGCTGCCATGGCTGCGAGGCGGATGGATACGTTATCGGTCCTTCCGAGGAAGAATCCTGCAAAAGCGCTGAGGTCCATTCCGGAGAGGGCAGTGAAAATGGAGGCGGAAACTGCAACTCCGAAAGCAGCTCCCAGGGAGGAGGCCATTTTATAGAGGCCTGCGGCACTTCCTGCCTGGTCGGAGGGAACATTGGAAAGGGCTGCGTCTGCAGAGGGGGTGGCATAGAAGCCAAGTCCGATACCGAAGAGGGTAAATCCGATGAAAGCTGCAATCATGTACTGCCAGGTGTAAAGGAAGCTCGTAGAGAGGAGGATGATTCCTGCTGAGGTAATGAGGCAGCCCAGGATCATGGGTTTTCTTGCGCCCCAGCGCTGGAGGAGTTTCTCCCCTACCCGGATGGTTCCCAAAATGGCTGCGAGGTACCCCAGGGTCACAAGGCCTGCAGAGAAGGAGCTCATGCCTGCCCCCAGCTGGAGGAGGGAAAGGGTGACCATGATGGTGCCTGCCGAGCCGTTCAGGAGGAAATTGGAAAGGGTGGCGCCGGCATAGGACTGATTTCTGAAAAGCCGGAAATCGATGAAGGCATTTGTATTTCCCATTTCTGCCTTGAAGAAGAGGATGGATCCCACGAAGGTGGTGAGGATCAGGACAATNNTGGAAATCAGGAAGGTTCCAAGACCATACCAGTCAAAGGGAGCGGGATTTTTCTTTTCCACCCTGCTTTCCGGGGTGCCGTAGATGAGGGCAAAGCTTGCGATGGATACGAGGACGGAGGCAAGGAAGATGTATCTCCAGCCAAAGGCGCTGGCTACGAATCCGCCGAAAAGGGCACAGAGTCCGCTCCCACCCCAGGAGCCCATGGCGAGATAGGAAAGGGCACGCTGCCGCGCCGGGCCTTCAAAGTAATTCTTCACCAGGGCCAGGGTGGAGGGCATGATGCAGGCCGCCGAGAGACCCTGGATGATCCGTCCTGCCATGAGAAATACGGTGGTTCCGGGAGGAGTGAGGGCAATCAAAAGGGAGCCGATAGCGGAGAGGATAATGCCGGAGAGGGTCACTTTCACCCGGCCAATCCTGTCCCCCAGCCCTCCCAGGACTACGATAAAGAGTCCCGAGAAAAGGGCGGTCATGCTAATGGCCATATTGCTCCAGGTTTCTTCGATTCCAAGGTCAGCCCGCATGGCAGGCATCACATTTAAAGTGGTCTGGGCAAAGAGCCAGAATGTGAGAATGGCCAGAACGCTGCCGAGGATCAGTCTGTCGTTTCCTTTGTAAGTTGCTTTTCTCATGGTGTTCACGCTTTCTATTTCTGACGAAGCCAGTGACTGGCTGCGATAATCATGGTTTCAATGCCCACGGCCAGGGTCGGGAGGAGGGATGGCGCCCAGTGCGGGGAATGGGGTCCCGGGAGGCTGCCCGTAGTGCCGGATTTGAGGGCTTCTTCGTAGATTTCCTTTTTCGTGCCGCCTACGAACCAGTATACATAGGGCACATTCCAGGCCCGGCCGAAGCGGGAGAAATCTTCGCTGGCCCCGATGGGCTCTGCTTTCAGCGTCTTATTTCCAAAATATTTCCGGAAAGAACCTTCAATCAGTTCTGCTGCTCCTTCATCATTCACGGTGAGGGGGAAACTGTTGATTTCTTTGATTTCCGGCATGAGGGACGCTCCCGATGCCAGGGCTTCTGCTTCGCAGATCCTGCGGATGGCTTCCAGCACTTTTTCCCGGACCTTTTCATCGGTGGTGCGGACGTTCAATTTGAGCCTTGCTTCATGGGGAATGATATTTTCCACTTTTCCCGCCTGAATGGACCCCACCGTAATCACGACCTGATCCGACGGAGCCACTTCTCTCGAGGCAATGGTCTGGAGCCGGAGAACGGCGGAAGAAGCCATAATGACGGGATCGATGGCATTCTGGGGCATCCCTCCGTGACCGCCTTTCCCAAAGAAAGTCACTTCCAGGCTGTCCCCTGCGGTGAGAATCTGTCCGCCCCGGATGGCCACGGTCCCCGCACAGTACTGCATGAGATGCTGGCCCAGGATAATGTCCGGTTTCGGGATCATATCGGAAAGGCCGCCTTCGATCATGGCTTTCGAACCTTCCGCCGTTTCTTCCCCGGGCTGGAAAATGCCCACCACCGTCCCCTGCCAGTCTTCCTTCGTTTCCGAAAGGATTTCCAGGGTGCCGAGGAGCCAGGTCATGTGCATATCATGGCCGCACATGTGGGAAACGGGCACCATTTCTCCGGTCCTGTTCAGGGTGGTCCACTGGCTCGCATAGGACAGCCCCGTTTCTTCCTTCATGGGGAGGGCATCCATATCGGCGCGCATCATCACCACGGGACCCCTGCCATTTCGAAGAATCGCCGCCACTCCGGTGCCGCCGATGCCTTCATGAACTTCCAGGCCCAGGTCCTTCAGCCTTTTGGAAATATAACGGGCCGTCTCCACCTCCTGCATGGAAAGCTCCGGATGGGAATGGAGGTACATATAGGTTTCCTTCAGGGTTGGAAGCAGGCTGCGGATCTTGTTTTCAACTCTTGTCATCATTTTCTTTACCCCTTTCGTTTCGCAATTTATTTTACATTTATTTAGTAACTTTTGCTTTAATTGAATTATATCATATCTTTGGATAATTGCAATAGAATTTTTGACCATTAGTCGATTTTATTTAAACAAGTTTCTTTATCTTGAAAAAGAGTGTCGATACTTTCTTGCATTTTTGAGTGATCAGTTATCAGTTCGCAGCTATCAGAAATATTGATTTGAGCGGATGGAAATAAAAAGCCGATGGATTTTGTGATTATTTTCGCAATAGAAATGAAAAATGGCGGCCCCTGGCCGCCGGATAATCATTCTCCCCTCACCCGACGCGGGAGCTCCCCGGGGATGAGTTTACCTTTCAGCTCATTTTCGACTTGTACGATCGTACAGCCCCTCCGCCCTACGGGCACCTCCCCGAACTTCGGGGAGGCTATGAGGGGAGCCTTACCACGTTTCGATTTCCTCATCTGTCCCGGGGACCTTTTGGCAATCAGCCTCATGGGTGCCAGGTATGATAGATGAACTTACCCGGCCGCTCCGCGTCCACCCTTTCAGCACTCGAAAGGGTGGGGCCCGGTATCATGCTTATCGTTTTCCTCATATGTGCCTTGCATGTGTAGTGCAGGATTTTACTTTGTCTGCCCTCTCACCGCTTCGCGG
>DKQZ01000062.1:9206-9618 GCA_002471975.1 Dialister sp. UBA7295
GGAGAGCACTTGCTTACCGATATCCTCATTTGTCCCGAGAGCGTTTTGGCAATCAGCCTCATGGGTGCCTTGTATGGTAGTACAACCCCCTGCTCGCTTCGCTCGCTGCCCCCCTGACCAGGTGGGCAGGGGATTTTAGCATGCTGCTAGTTTTCCTCATAGGTGCCTTGAATGTGTAGTGCTGGACAATCATTAAATCGCCCCCTCAGTCACTGCGTGACAGCTCCCCGGGGATGAGTTTACCTTTTGGCTCATTTTCGACTTGTACGATAGTACAGCCCCTCCGTCAGCTTCGCTGACTGCCCGAACTTCGGGGAGGCTTTTTCGGGGAGCGCGCATTTTATGGATAGAGACATTTGCCCCAGGTACGTTTTGGCAATCAGCCTCATAGGTGCCTTGTGAGATTGTACAA
>DKQZ01000062.1:9665-12607 GCA_002471975.1 Dialister sp. UBA7295
TGCCTTGAAGGTGTAGTGCAGGGAAATCATCAATCTTCCCCCCACCGCTGCGCGGAGCCCCCCTTTCAAGGGTGGCTTTTCTTTAGCCGCTTCGCGGCCGGTCAGTCAGGCTCCCCCTGGGGGGATCATGTTTAGCTATGAGTGCATTTTCGACATGTACGGTAGTACGACCCCTTGCCCTCCGCTTCGCTCCGGGGCTTCCCCTGACCAGGGGCAGTTGGTGGGCTGCGGAGCAGACTGAGGGGGAATGGGAAATGGCGGGCTTCATGACTTTTTTTGCCCGCCGCCTTCACTTAGCACTTATCACTATTTCCAACATAAAAAGAGGCGCCTTAAACAATTTCAAGGCGCCCCATTCACGAAGAACGAAGAACGAATCACGAACAACGATTGGCATGAAAACTTTTCAGCAGAAATGAAATTCCCCACTCATGTTAACCGATATTTCTTCCCCGGCCGGCCTCTCATCGCTTCTGATTCTTCGCTCACGATTTCTGCGAGGCCTGCCCGAGAGAGGGCTCCCATGATGCGGCGGATGTTCTGGGGCGTCACGGAGAGTCTGGTGGAAAGGTCTTTCACGGAGAAAATCCCGCCGGGGAAGGCGGAGGCGGCGAGGCGGATTTTGAGGAGGGTCTTTTCGTTGACTCCCACCTGCTTCAGTTTCGCCCGGGTCCCTTCATCCAGTTCTTCTTTTTCTTCTTTCTTTGCCATTTCTTCATCGCCGGAAATCCGGAAGGGCATATCCCATAGAACCGGCTGATCCACGGCCTGCCGGGCCCGGAGTCTGGATTGGGCCACGGTTTCTCCATAACCGATGCCGGCAGCCGGCGAACCATAAAGATTGATGGTCGTTTTTATGTCTTTCAGTGTATTTTCCAGTTCCTTCAGATGGCTGTGAATCTGGCCGCGGGAGGAAAATATTTCATATCTGCCGTTTCCCTTTTCCACCAGGGACCCGTCCAGCGCTTCGCAGAGGGGGAGGAGTTTCCCCTTGATTTCCCATTCCAGCTGCAGGAGCCGGGTTTCGGAATTCACATGGTCCAGGACCGTTTCGTAATCATGAATGGCAATGGCCACGGTGCCCACCTGGGTGGCTTTGGCCCAGGTGGTCCGGATTTTTTCCACCATTTCCCGAAGGGAAAGGATGATTTCCGCCCTGGTGAGGTTCAGGAAATACACGGGAATGCCCCATTCCCTGAGTTTATTATAGGCCGAACGGTAGGCGGTCACGGCGCCGTCTGTTTTTCCTGCTTCATAAAGTTTTAGGTGGAAATCCGCTATGCGGTCCCCGCGGAATGCATCATGGGAATCCAGCTCCTGAAAGCTGTCATATTTCATATAGACTTCGTCCAGGGGAAGGTTCAGGTCAGAAAGGACCTGGGAAATATCAACGAGCCCTTCCGGCATATCGATGGAGAAGCGGGGTTTGCCCTTTCCCGCATTTCTCATGATTTCCATGGCCCGGACGAGCAGCATGGCCCCCGCGGGGCGGCAGAAGGAAACACGATCATCTTTGTGGAAATAACCCTTCCCCATTTCATAGGGCAGGGGGCCTGTGAAAAGCCAGCCGTCCACCTGAGAGCGATTTTTGTCAAGGATGCCTTTGATTTCCTCTTCTTTTTCAAAGGGAAAGGGAAGGAGCTTCACTTCTTCATCAAAGTGCTCTCCCGCTTTCCATACGTTTTCCACCGATTCCGATGCGCCGATGACGCCAATCCTGTACTCCATGGATCCTCCTCTTTTCGCAATTGTTTCTTTTATTATAGCAGTTTTATGGGGTAAATACTGTCTTTAGATTAAGGATGTAATGACTTTTGTTTCGGAGATATCGGGGTTGCCGGGAGTCCCGGGGGTCATTTCGGGATTGTCGGGAAGGTGGCGGGCAAGCATGGAAAAGACGGATTTCGGACTGCGGATTGCAGATTGAGGAGTAGTGCGGCGCAAATTTATGGGCGCCGTGAATTCTAATTTGAAAACCAGACAATGACAGTTTTCTGAATGGGAGCTTCCTTAGGCAGGCCGCAAATCAGATCCTGTTATGATGAAAAAACTTCTGTATTCATTCCTGAATGCAGAAGTTCTTTCGTCACCTATGTCTTCAGTCCTCTTTATGGATATCTTCCATGAGTTCATCAAAGGTATCATAGGCCTTATATTTTTCTGGATGTTTTTTCATCTCATCCATTTCTGCCAGGGCTTCCCGGGTGGTTTCATTGAAATGAGGTTTCTCATTTCTATTTATATTCTGTTTTTTGTCTTTCATGGAGCTGCACTTCCTTTCCAAAAAACGGACTAATAAATGATAGAACTTCTCATTATCCTCTTTCTTCCTTTTGGCTGGGCCTTTGAGGTGGTGTTTGGCGCTTTTCCTTGCTTTTTTCGCTTCGTACCGCTCCATGAGGAGCCGTCCTATATTTTCATTCGTGTACTGCCAGCCGTTCTGATGAAAGGGAAAGGCTTTTTTCGCCAGGGCCATGGCGGCTAGGCCATAATCCTGGGTAATGACGATATCACCGGGTTTTATAAGGTTGGTTAAGGTGAAATCGGCGGAATCGGCTCCTTTGTCTACCATCAGGACTTTACTTTTTTCAGAGCGGATAAGATGGCTGGTGTCGCATACAATGATGGATTCCAGATGAAAAAGGGAGGCTGCCCTTTCCGCTTCGGAAATCACGGGACAGCCGTCGCCGTCGATGAGGAGTTTCATGGTATTTCCTTTCGTGTAATTATGCATGTTTATGGTTTCGAAAGAGGGATTAGGAATTGGGGATTAGGGGTTAGGGGCGGTGGCGCGCACAAATCATATAGCACGCCTTTTAAATTGAATTTTCTTTCCCATGAATCTCCACCAATTTTTTGTACTGCAGAAATTTGAATTCGAGGGAATGAGGTACTACTACTTGAAAGATATATATTTTAAACGTAAGCACTCAACGACTTAA
>DKQZ01000111.1 GCA_002471975.1 Dialister sp. UBA7295
CGGAGCGCACTATATAAATTGGTTTCCGCAGGAAACCATATCCACCCCGACAGCCCCGATGATTCCCGAGATCCCCGATCATCCCCGACACAAAAGTTTCCAAAGATTCCAGTCTTCCTTCCGAATGAAAAGTTTATCCCCCAAATCCCCATTTAAAAAGAGGCGCTTCCACGACTTCAAGGCGCCCACCTTCCCGATTCTCCCGAGACCCCCGATACTCCCGGCACCCCCGATTCGAAAGTTCCCGGAGACAGCCGTCTTCCTTACGAACAAAAAGTTTATCCCCTCTCACACATTCTCATGCTACAATATAATAGTAATAATTATTAAAAGGAGGACCTCCCATGCGCATTGTGGTTATTGGTGCCGGAGATACGGGCCGCATGATTTCCGAGCTTTTGTCAAATGAAGGCTATGAAGTCATAGTGGTGGATACGGACGGAGACAAATTGGATATGATCCGGGATGATATGGATGTACTGACCATCCAGGCCGACGGGACGAGTCCTTCTTTCATGAGAAGTCCCGACGTGGCCGGATCAGATTTATTGGTCTCGGTGACGGATCTGGATGAGGTGAATATCATTGCCTGCATCCTGGCGAAGAAAAACGGTTTCGCCCATACCATTGCCCGCATCCGGGACCCGAAGTTCCTGGCGGAGCCGGCAGAGTATATCGAGGGAAATTTCAGCATCGACCTCATTCTGAGTCCGGAGCTCATTACGGCTCGTGAAATTTCCCGCCTCGTCATGACTCCTTCGGCCCTCAATATCGAAGACTTTGCAGAAGGACGGGTCCGTCTCGTAGAGGCCAAAGTGGATCCCAAATCCCCTTTCTGCCATAAAATGCTGAAGGATATCAAACTGCCGAGGTCTGTCCTCATTGCCCTCATCATGCGGGACCATCATATGATCATTCCCCATGGCACCGATCAGCTGCTGCCGCTGGATAACGTCTACGTCATCGGAAGTCCGGAATCCCTGAAGGAAATGGCTGCCCGTCATCAGGGAAACGCCCAGGAGCAGAGAAAAACGATGCGGGCCCTCATCATCGGGGCAGGCCGTACGGGACAGGCCCTGGCGCCCATGCTGGAATCCCAGGGGATTTCTGTCAAAGTCATTGATAATAACGAAGACAACTGCAAGGCCATGAGTTTGAAACTGAAAAAAGGTCTCGTTCTTCACGGAGACGGGACGGATATCGATATGCTTACTTCTGAAGGCGTTTCAGAGGCCGATACGGTCATCTGCACCACAAGAGATGAAAAGCAGAACCTCCTCATGGCTCTCGTAGCGAAACATCTGGGTGCGAAACAGACTATTGTCCGGGTGACGCGGACAGAATATATTTCTCTCATGCGTCAGGTGGGGATTGATATCGTCCTTTCCACCCGAATTCTGGCCGCTGCCGAAGTCCTTTCCTTCGTACGAAGCGGATCCGTCGTTTCCGTTTCCCTCCTGGACGGAGCCAAAGTCCAGGCCATGGAAATGATTCTCCCTCCGGGGTCCCCCATCGAGGGCAAGCCCCTCATGAAAGCCAATATCCCGAAATCCTGCCTCATCGGCGCCTTTGTGCGAAATGGACAGGTCCAGATCCCCGGCGGCCTTTCCGTATTGCAGGCAGGAGATAACGTCATCCTCATCGTCCAGGCAGACAAAGCCCAGGACGTGATTTCCTATTTCAAAGGAAGGAAATAATATGAACCGGTTCATCATCGAAGGCATGCTGGCCCGGCTTCTCCTCTATGCGGGCCTCGTGCTTCTCATCCCTCTGGCACTGTCCCTGATTTTTGGCGGGTCCATCATCGCCTTCCTGCTGCCCCTTCTCATTTCCGTGGGGCTTTACTATTTCCTGAATAGAAATAAAGCACCGCTCAATGCAGGCCTCACGCCCCGCGAAAGTACGGCCATCACCGTCCTTTCCTGGCTTTCCGTATCCCTGCTCTATACGCTCCCCTACATGCTGAGCGGCTATCTGTCCCCGCTGGACAGCTTTGTGGAAAGCATTTCCGGCCTTACCGGCACGGGGGCCACGGTCATCGAACATCTCGAGTACATGCCCGTTTCCTTCCTTTTCTTCCGAAGTCTCACCGAATGGCTGGGAGGACTCGGCATCATTGTCATTTTCGTCGCCCTTTTTCCCCAGGCCGGACGGTCCATGACCCGTATGGTGAATCTCGAAAGTACCGGCGTCAGTTCGTCGAAAGCCCTTCCGCGAATCAAAGATACGGCCCGGTCTCTTTTCACGGTATACTTTTTCCTCACTCTCATTGCCATAGCCGTCCTATGGATCTGGGGAATGAATACCCTGGACGCCATCAATTACGGCATGTCCGTCATCAGTACGGGAGGCTACTCCATCCAGGGAGAAAGCATCGCCTATTTCAAAAGCGGAACACTGGAAATCATCCTCATTTTTTTCATGGTCCTATCGGCCGCCAACTACGGCATTTACGTGGAAGCCTGGAAACGGGGACCGAAAGTCATCTTGAAAGATACGGAATTCAGGGTATACCTAGCCCTCACCGCAGCCGGTGCCCTGCTCATCGCTTTTGCCTGCATTTTCCAGGGACATATGGATATACTGACTTCCATCCGGGAAGCTTTTTTCCATGCTGTTTCGTCCTCCTCCACCACCTGTTTCTTTGCCGAAGACTATGATCAATGGCCGGCGCTGGCGAAATATGTGATTCTTCTCCTCTTCATGGTAGGCGGCTGCGGAGGATCCACAGCGGGAGGACTCAAAGTCATCCGTATCATCCTCCTCTTCAAATGCTTTTCTGCCCTTCTGAAGCTCCATCTCCATCCAAGGGCCGTAGTCCATATGACAGTAAAAAGGGAACAATTTTCTTTAAATACAGTCCTCCAGACTCTGGCCTTCTTCTTCATCTACATGTCCCTCTCCGCCCTCTGGGCCGCCTGCTTCATGATGGATGGCCAGGACTTCATCGATTCCATCGGACTTGCCTTCGCCACCATGAGCAATGCCGGTCCCGCCTTCGGACAATTCGGGCCCACCGCCACCTATCAGGCCCTGCCGCCTTTCAGCAAAATCATCGCCTGCTGTTCCATGCTCTTCGGAAGACTCGAATCCATTACGCTGCTAGCGGTATTCATTCCGGGCTTCTGGAGGAAAAGCGGGTGGTGAGTGTCCTGAGTCACTCCTGCTTTACATATGATGAGCAACATAGTGCTTCCCGGATTTCGGACTTGGGATTTCGGATTTCAGGGATGTGGCCGCCGGATTCATAGGGCGGCCTTTTTATTTGACTGGCAGCTGATGAAAGAGGACTTCACTTCACAATCAAGGCACAAATGAGGGTAATGGATCAATTGACAATCGATCACCCCCCTTTAAGGTGTTGAGAGGGTGCCGGAGCGAAGCGAAGGCGGGTGCGTTCATCTATGACAGACGGCACAAATGAGACTGACTGACGAAATAATCCCATGCCGATTGTCTCTATCCAAAAGCGAGAAGGCTCCCCTCGAGAGAGGAGCTCCCGCGAAGCGGGTGAGGGGGAACTGCACTTTCGACGGTCATCGCACAAGTCGAGATTGAGAGCCATCGGCCGCCGGCGAAGCCGACTATAAAAGATTGGTCCGCTTTGCGGACCATATCCTTCCCGACATCCCCGATCATTCCCGATTCAAAGTTTCTACCCTTAAAATTCCCAATACAAATGGGCGCCCCTATGATTTCAAAGGCGCCCACCTTCCCGAATTCCGAAATCCCAATTCCCAAATCCGCCCCAATGACCCATTTTTGTTCCATCCCAAATATGGTACAATAGAACCATCATCGAAATAAACAGATATCATTTGTAGAAACATTTCAAAGGAGGGCTCATGAATCGTCTTGTCATCCAGACCATGCTGTCCCGCCTGATTCTGGGGGCGGGACTTGTACTATTGCTGCCCCTTGCCCTTTCTCTCTGGTACTGGGGTCCCGTGATTTCTTTTCTCATCCCCATTGCCCTTTCCATACTTCTTTATTTCCTTCTTCATAAAAAGGAAATTTCTCCGAATACGAGCCTCACCCCGCGGGAAGGGACTGCTATCACCGCCCTGGCCTGGCTTTCGGTTTCCATTTTATATTCGCTTCCTTTCGTCCTGAGCGGTACCCTTTCTCCCCTGGACGGGCTGGTGGAAACGGTTTCGGGCATTACGGGGACGGGAGCTACCGTCATTGAGGACCTCACTCTCTTGCCGCCGTCCCTTCTATTCTTCAGGTCCCTTTCCCACTGGCTGGGAGGCATCGGAATCATCGTCATTTTCGTTGCTTTGTTTCCTCAAGCCGGCCGGGGAAGCACCCGCATGGTGAATGCGGAAAGTACGGGCCCCACCGTATCGAAGACCCTTCCGAAAATCAGGGAAACCGCCCGCTCCCTTTTTATTGTTTATGCTGTTTTTACTGCCACCTGCACAGTAATCCTTCTTTTCTGGGGCATGAGCCCCCTGGAAGCTCTGAATCACAGCATGTCCACCATCGCCACCGGCGGTTTTTCCACCAAAAATGAATCCATCGCCTTTTATCACAGCCCTGCGCTGGAACTCATTCTCATTTTCTTCATGATTATTTCGTCAGCCAACTTCGGCATCTACGTGGAAGCCTGGAAACGGGGCCCCCGCATCATCTGGAAGGATACGGAATTCCGCGTATATCTCTCCCTTGTCCTTGGCGGCACCCTTCTCATGACTTTTTCCCTCGTCACCCAGGGAAATATGGAAATAGAATGGGCCCTGCGGGAAACGCTCTTTCATGCGGCCTCCCTTTCTTCCACCACCGGCTTTGTGGCAGCGGACTTTGACCTCTGGCCTTCGGCGACAAAACTGATCCTCATGACCCTCATCATCATCGGCGGCTGCGGAGGCTCCACTTCAGGGGGACTCAAAGTGATCCGCCTCATCCTTCTCATAAAATCCTTCCGCTCCCTCCTCACGAGACACATCCATCCAAGGGCAGTCTCCCGGGTCCATGTGGGACGGGAAAATTTCAGTCAGGAAACGGTACTCTCCGTCCTTTCCTTCTTCTTCATCTACATGAGTCTCTCCTTCCTCTGGGCCTTCTGCTTCATGATTGACGGAATCGCATTCACCGACGGACTGGGCCTTGCCTTCACCACCATGAGCAATGCAGGCCCCGCCTTCGGACAGTTCGGAGCCACGTGCACTTACGCAGCCCTGCCGCCCTTCAGCAAAATCATAGCCTGCTGTTCCATGCTCTTTGGAAGACTGGAATCCATTACACTTCTTGCTGTGTTTATACCATCTTTCTGGAGGAAAAGCGGATGGTGAAATAAGTTATCAGTGTATGAGGCCGCTGGATTTATAAGGCGGCCTCTTTTATTTTCTTTTTTCGCAGGGGAAAAGTCTAAGATGTAAGATACCAGGTAAAATTTCGGAAATCACCCATTCCTGCCCTATCAGTCTGCTTCGCAGCCAGCTTCCCCGGCGGGGAAGCCTTTCCGCGAAACTTTTGAGGCAATTCCGATTGAAACGGTGCCTCATGAGTCCTGACAATTGCAAGACGCATACGAGACGAATCGAAGAAACAATCTTGATCCAATTGTCTCTATCCAAACGCGAAAAGGCTCCCCTCACAGCCTCCCCGAAGTTCGGGGAGGTGTCGCCGTAGGCGACGGAGGGGCTGTACTATCATTCAAGTCGAAAATGAGCTAAAAAGTAAACTCATCCCCAGGGAGCTCCGCCGAAGGCGGTGAAGGAACGAACCGCACCGATGAGGAAAATTTTGCCCGGCATAAATGGGAGCCAAAGGCAGAATCAAAAATGCGGCGCCTTCTACTGCTGCGCCGCACCTTCCCTAACCCCTAATCCCCAATCCCTAATTCCTTTTGCGGGCGAACTGCACTTTCGACTATAAATTGTACTTGTCGAACATGCACGCCAAAGGCCGCCGGCGGAGCCGGCTATATAAGATTGGTTCGCGAAGCGAACCATATCCTTCCCGACACCCCCCATCCCCGAGATTCCCGATATCCCCGATTCAAAAGTATCCACACCTGAAGCGCCCATATAAAAAGGGCGCCCTTTCATTTCAAGGCGCCCACCTTCCCGCAGTCCGCAATCCGAAATCCGTCTTTCCCTCACAGCACCGCATCCAGCAGTCCTTTCACTCCTCCGACGCGATAGGCCTCTTTGTACGGTCCTATTTCTTCCCTCATCATGGCGTCCAGGGCCTGCATGCCCATGAATTCCACCGGCGCTTTATCATCGGTGAAGATATTTTCACCCTGTTTATGAGGGACGGCAGCGGAACGGACGCAGCCTATAAGGTCCCGCAGGTCTTTGTCTTTGAGGGCGAGACGGTTTTTCTCAAATTGTTCCGCAAGGGTGGCATCATTCCAGGCGTAGACTTCGCGGTTTGTCTGATCCGGCACGTCGGCGGTATAGACTTTCGAAAAGGCCGTGCCCATGGAGTTTAAAAGATATTCATTGATTTCCCCTTCCCCATTGGTTTTGAGGTTCATATTCACCACCATGACGCCCGAGGGATTCAGATGATCCCGGACCAGACTGAAAAATTCCCGGCTGCTCATCTGGAAGGGAATGGTAATATCCTGATAGGCATCGACGAGGATGACGTCATATTTCTCCTTCGTCCCCGCGAGAAAAGCCCGACCGTCGTAGGTGGTGACGGGGATATCGGAGGGAAGGTCGAAATATTTGTGGGAAAGGCCCGTGATGGCTTCATCGATTTCCACCCCTTCTATGGAAGCTTTGGGAAAATATTTCCTGCACTGGGCGGCAAAGGTACCGGTCCCCATGCCGAGGATGAGGATTTTCGGTTTCTCTTTACTGGAAATACCGGCCAGCACCGGCCCTGCCAGGGCATAGTCATAGTACATTCCCGTCAGTTCATCCCCTTTCATGCGGATGGACTGGACGCCAAAGAGGACGTTCGTGGAAAGGATGGTGCTTTTCGGCGTATCCCGCACCTGAAGGTAATTGTACATGGACTCTCCCTCATAGGTGAGTCCCTCTTCCCAGAAGGCGAAGTGGCTGGAAGAGCCGAAAATGGAAGCCGCAGCAAAAATGAGGACTCCCAGGGCCAGAGGACCCTTATTTCCCCCTCTGGAAATAAAGTAAGCGAGACCGATGACGAGAAGGACGCCTGAGAAAATGATGAAAGTCACTGCCGTCCCCACGGCAGGAATGGTCACGAAGGTGGGGAGAAACGTGCCGATGATGGACCCGATGGTATTGCAGGCCCCCAGCATACCCACGATGGAACCGGTAGAATCAAGGGAATTCACCGCATATTTCACAAGAGACGGCGTCACCGTGCCCAGGAGAAATAAGGGAAATACAAAAAGCACGAGGCAGGTGAGGAACGATGCCCAGATGAGGAGATGGATATCGATGGCCACAATCAGCATCCCCGCGATGGCCATGATGATATATTTCCCTACCAGTGGAATGAGGGCGATCCAGATGGCAGCGATAATGAGCCGCCGATAGAGCTTTGCCGGGTCCGGATCTTTGTCCGCCAGCCGCCCGCCCCACACGTTTCCCAGGGCCATGGCGATCATAATGGTCCCGATGATCATGGTCCATACGATCTGGGACGAAGAAAAATAAGGAGCCATGAGCCGTGAAGCTCCCAGTTCCACAGCCATCACGGCCATACCGGCAAAAAATTCCGTGGCATAGAGGAAATATCGATTGCGCAATATCGGCGCCGCGCCCTTTTCCATCGTAACTACCTCCCGTCATTTTTCTCCATTATAACGAGGGAAGCCGGAGCTGTCTAATAAAGTCTTTATATGGGGACATGCCTTTAAGGTAAATCATTAGCAATTGGTATTCCCGCCGGTTTTCGATTCCCCTGGAAGTTCCGGGCTGCCAGTCTCCCATCAGGGCTTTTGATTCGACTGGAGCAAAAAGGCATTATCCCCTTTTCCATTTCGGTATGCCGGGGTCCGGGGCGGGGAGAAGCAAATTCATGAGCGCCGCAGTATATATAGGGAATGCACACAGACAGGGTTAATAATGAGACTGATCAGCGAAACAATTCCGGCGAAATGCCACTATCCAATTGCGGTAAGGCTCTCCCTCGGGAGAGCTCCCCCGAAGGGGGTGAGAGGGCAAATCGATTCGAAGAATCGATCATTCCCATAGAAGTTTCCAGTCTCCCCAGGACCTGCGATTTCAATCTGGGCAAAGGGGCATTATCCCGTTTTCCGTTATACTATGCAAGGAATCAGGGTCCGAGGCGCCGCACATTCCCGATATCCCCAACAGCCCCGAAACAAAATCTGTTCATCCATAAACTCCCATATAAAATGGGCGCCCCATGACTTCAGGGCGCCCACCTTCACGAACCGCGAACCACGAACCACGAAATCTCGAATAAGAATCTGGCGGGGCTCGCCGGGATGAGGCTAATTCACGAAAACCGTAACTGTCTCAAACCATGGTCACTACCAATTGACTCATTTTTTTGCATTCTCGATGGCTTTCTTGCTTGCTTCTTTCAGCCATTTGTCGAAATTGCCGTTCTTTGTATTTTCCTGAATGACTTCGTTAATGACCTTTTTCAGGTCTTCATTGCCCTTGGGAATGGCTACTGCCGTATCCAGGACTTTGGCAGTTTTGAAGTTCACATCAATCAATGTGAGGTCATCATTAAATACCAGGTATTGTTCTGCTACTACATCCTGTACTACCAACCCATCTACTTTTCCCTGTTTCAATTCCAAAACCACATCCGGTACATGGTCCAGGAATACCAGCTTCGATTCCTTCAATTCCTCCTGGGCCAGTTTTTCTTCGGTGGTGGACTTCTGGGCTCCTACGGCTTTGCCCTTGAAATCTTCCAGGGCTTTCAGTTTATCCTTGTCTGCCTTGCGGATCATGATCTTTTCATGCATGGGGAGGTACCCGTCAGAGAAGTCCATGGTCTTCTTTCTTTCATCGGTAGCGGAAATACCGGCGATGGCGATATCCACTTTTCCTGCGGTCAGGGAGGACAGGAGAGCCGTAAAATTCGAATCCGCCACTTTCAGCTTGACTCCCAGTTTATCGGCAATGGCTTTTGCCAGATCCATATCGACGCCGATAATGGTCTTGTCCCCCTTGGAAGCATCCAGGAATTCATAAGGCGGATAACCGGAAGCGGTGCCTACGGTGATTTCCCCTTTTTTCTTAATCTGCTCCATCAGAGAACCCTGTTTGGCCTGTGCCGAAGAAGCGGCCGGTTTGGCTTCGCCCCCGCAGCCTACAATAGAAAATGCAACAGAAGCTGCTGCCAAACCAAGAATCACTTTTTTCCATACCTGTTTCATAAAAATCTGCTCCTTCCATTCAACAGTCATTTATACAGATTCTGTATTATTTTTACATATTTTAGTATATTTATACTGATAAGTCAATGGTTTTTTGCATATTTATGGATAATATGAATTTTTATACAAATGAAGAGTGGTTAGCCGTTAGCCGTTAGTTCTTAGTTCTCAGTTGGCAGGTAACAGAATCTCACATAAAACAGAAACTAAAAATGATTCAAAAGGACGTAAAGCTCCATTCCCATTCTCCACGATTTCTACTTTGAACGGAGAACTAAAAAATTGCGGGCTTCATGAATTGTGCCCGCTGCCTTCCCTAATCCCCAGTCCCCAATCCCCAATTCCTCCCATTCTCCCCTTTTCCTGCGTTCATAACAAGAGTATAATATAAATATTATGTAACACAGAAAAGGAGCATACTTATGGATTCCAATCTCGTCACTATCATCGTTACCGTCATTCTTTCCCTCATCGGTTTCTTCATCGGATACCAGATGCTCAGGCTGGAGAAAAACGTCAAGGATATCATCGATCAGATCATTGAACGTCACAAGGGAGACCGGAGTTTCCGGGACAAAGAATTCCTGAACTATTTCCATGCCGGTGGAAATATCTGGCTTTCCGCCATGGATGAAAAATTCCGCAAAATGCTGAATATGCAGAAATATACAGCCATGGGTGTTATTTTAGTGGCGGTCCTCTTAATCGCCACCGATATCGCCTCCGGCGTCTTCTATATGGCCATCCTCCCGGTGCTTCTCATCCTTTTCGTGGGAAGAAACCTGATGAACTTCAAGTCCGTGGCCGCCGATGACAAGACGAACAGCAAAAAAGCCATCGAATACTACAGGAAAGACTTCCCGGAAGACGGTATGGCAAAGAACAGCGGCGATTCCAAAGCGGCCGACAAACTGGCCGGCTGGTTCCTCACTGCCAAACGTACCTGCATCCAGACAGGAAAACTGGCCAAAGGCAAAATGGGCCAGTCCTCCGGCAGCGAGCCTCAGGAAGACCTCCCAAACCGCGCCGCAAGGAGAGCCCAGAAAGGCCATGGGTCCCACGCTTATCCAAGGGGAATGAGGAGAAGATAAAGTTAGTGGTTAGCCGTTAGCTGTTAGCTGTTAGTGATCAGTGACAAGGCCGCATTTCAAATCGAAGTGCGGCCTTTTTTGATGGGTATATAACTTAAAACTCTCATGGAAATATGGTGCAGCAGGTAGAGGGGAACTGCACTTTCGACAGGCAATTATACCTCGCAAAAATTGTCCGGCTTCCCCCATCGGGGGAAGCTCCCGCGAAGCGGGTAAAGGGGGCTTACTATCGTAAGAATGACAATTGGCACAGAAGTCCCATGCGTTACGTAATAATGGATCTTTAGTGAGTATCATTCTTACCGTTTCCCGCCGCTCCTGCCCGGAATGGTTCCGACAAGTTCGTGCCCCACCGCTGTCGCGGAGAGGGTGTACAAAAATAGAAATCATTATTTTAAAAACTTTAGGGACAAAAGTTATCAGTTATTAGTTATCAGTTCGCAGTTGTGGTGG
>DKQZ01000068.1 GCA_002471975.1 Dialister sp. UBA7295
GCATCCATCATCCCATCCGCCCTGTCGGGCACCTTCCCCATCTGGGGAAGGCTGACCATCAGGCGGCCGGAGGCCGCCGGGATTCCATTCCCTGCCCTTTCAGGCCCTTCGGGCCAGCTTCCCCGGGGGGAAGCCTTATCGCGCAGCTTTTGTATCATTTCGACATGTACGGGCATTTCAACCTCGCCTGTGTACAGTCCCATATAAACTCGTGCCGCATCAGCGGCACACCTTCCCGATAACCCCGAAATGACTCCCGACACCCCCGATATCCCCGGTTCAAAAGTCTGTACACCTATATTTCCAATAAATTATAGATATAGAACTATAATAAAAGCCATATATCATAACATATAATCTATATAAAAACAAATCAATCACCTCAAGATGCATTTTACCGTCCCTTTCCTGCAACTTGACCGTAAAAATTTTGAGAGTCCTGTTTCCTCAGTTATACTCTAGACAAGAAAACGAAAGGGTCCTGAGGGACCGGTTCAGGAATCTGTGAGAGAGATTCCGGAGAAAGGAAGGGTTCAAATGATTATTTACGGTGTTGCACTTCTGGCCGGCTGCTACATGGTCGGCAATTTCATTGGTGATGTGCTTGGAAAACTCCTGGGAGTTCAGGCCAATATCGGCGGCGTAGGTTTCGCCATGCTGCTCCTCATCATTATTTCCACCTGGGCCATGCAGAAAGGTTACATGAAAGCCCCGGAAGAACAGGGCATTAAATTCTGGAGCGCTATGTACATTCCGATCGTAGTTGCCATGAGCTCTATCCAGAATGTAGCCGCAGCCCTTTCCGGAGGACTCGTAGCCATCCTCGGAGGAATCCTTGCCGTAGCTATCGGATTCCTGCTCATCCCGATTCTGGTCGGCAAACGGAGCGAAGAAAAAGTTTCCGAAGCCGATCTTGCCAAAGACAATCAGTAATTCCCGGGAGGAAAATACCATGGATATCGCAGCAATGCTCACTAAACTCTTTGCAAAAAATGGAATGATCTTCGCCTTCATGCTTCTTGGCGTAGTGATGTTCGTTTCCTATAGACTGGCAGGCCTCACAAAAGGCCGCATCCACGGATCTGCCGTAGCCATTTTTGCAGGCCTGGTTCTTGCTTATATCGGCGGACAGCTGACCGGTGGAAATAAAGGCATCGCAGACGTACCCCTTTTCGCAGGAATGGGACTTGTCGGCGGCGCTATGTTCAGAGATTTCGCCATCGTTTCCACCGCTTTCGGTGCAGACCTTCGCGAAGTGAAAAAAATCGGTTTCCGCGGAGTCGCTTCCCTTCTGATCGGCGAATTCATCTGCCTCGTAGCAGGAATTGCAGTCGCTTATCCCCTCGGATATACATCTGCCATTGATTTAGTCACCATCGGAGCCGGAGTTGCTACTTTCGTAGTAGGACCTGTCACCGGAGCAGCTCTCGGAGCTTCCTCCGAAGTTATCGCAATTTCCATCGCAGCCGGTGTAGTAAAATCCGTCTTAGTCATGGTAGTTACCCCATTTGTTGCAAAACCCCTTCACATCAATAATCCCCAGTCCGCTATGGCATTCGGCGGAATTATGGGAACTACATCCGGAACAGCAGCAGGAATGGCAGCAGTCAATCCATCCCTCGTTCCCTACGCAGCTATGACCGCAACTTTCTATACCGGTCTCGGATGCCTCCTCTTCCCATCTGTCTTCTACTTCCTGACCCAGATGGTATTCTAAGAAATCTTCCCAAACATTCCGGTGAAGCTTAAGGAAATAGAAATATTTCCCCGTTCTCTCACCGGTGCAGATCCGGAATGACCCTTCCATATGAAAGCGTTGTGATCCCGCAGTCACAACGCTTTTCAATTGCTATTCAGTTATCAGTTAGCAGTTCTCAGTTCGCAGTGGAATCCCAATCATTGTGGGAAACGGCTTTTCATAATCAATGAAACCAACTCTGATAACTGAGAACTAATAACTGATAACTTCTTACAACAGGTTAAATTTTATAATTTTCATAAAAGTAGGATATAATAAAGCCAGAGAACTCGAACGGAACCATTTCGGGGCAGGAGAAGGAAATCAAATTAAAAAAGGCGCGCCTTCCACTGTCGCGCGCCACCGCCCCCAATCCCTAATCCCTTAAGCACAGCAGGAAAGGAGCAGAAAAAATGTACAAACTCCAGGTCTACATTCCCTTAGACGCCCTCCGGCGGGTACGGAAAGCCATCGAAAAAGCAGGCGGAGGAAAAGTAGGAAACTACACCGGCTGCATGTCCTGGTGGAAAGTCCACTCCATGTGGAGAGCCGGAGACGAGGCCCACCCCTATATGGGCAAAGCCGGAAAAAGGACAGAAACCAACGAATACATCCTCCAATGCCGGGTAGACGAAGAACATATACAGTCCGTAGTCGATGCCATCCGGAAAGTCCATCCCTATGAAGAACCGGTGATCGACGTGGTAAGACTCAGGGAATTCTGAAAAATAGTGATAAGTGGTAAGTGTAGGTGGCGCCTTGAAACAGTAAAGGCGCCATTTTTATATGGAAACTTTCATTTTCAACGACTTTTGAATCGGGGATAATCGGGAATGATCGGGAATCTCGGGGCTGTCGGGAAGGTG
>DKQZ01000017.1 GCA_002471975.1 Dialister sp. UBA7295
ATTGGGGTTAATGGGTAATGGATAATAGCTAATCGCTATGTTCTTTAAAGGTCCCGTATGCCGGGGAGCTGACCATTTGGAAATGGCGCCCATGCCATGTGAGAATTGGCCCCATATATATTCTGCGGCCATCAGGCCGCCGCCTTCCCGCAATCCGCAATCCGCCTTCCGAAATCCGTCTTTCACTGCATCGGCGGCACACCTTCCCGAGATTCCCGCCAACCCCGATTCAAAAGCCATGTATCAATTATTTTTCTTCTTCTGAACGCGGCCAAAAGGCTGACTCATCTTCCATTCCTCAGGAATATAATCGTCCTTTCCCCAGTCGGAAATGGTCATTTTTCCATTTTCCACATCCACCCGGGCCAGGCCGCAGTTATTGATGGGATGTTTCCAGAGATCGTTCAGCGGAAGACCTGCCGCTTTGAGAAGGATGGTGGAAAGGCAGCCCATGTGGGACACGAGGAGCACCGTATGGCCCTCTTCCCTGGCGAGGATTTTCTGAAAAGCCGCCCAGGCCCGGTCCTGGACCTGCTGGAAGGTCTCTCCTCCATCTACCCGAACCTCTCCCGGCCTGTTCCGCCAGATATCATATTCCTCGGGATAAAGCTCATCGATTTCCTCCGGCGTATGGCCGTCCCAGCGGCCCAGGGCCGTTTCCAGGAGCCCTTTCTCCGGGATGATGAGGATTTTCCGGCAGCCCCGGATGATGGAAGCCGTTTCAAAGGCCCGCTTCAAGGGGCTGGCATAGATGGTATCGATATGAATGTTTTTGAAATATTCCGCCGCAAAAGAGGCCTGCTTTTTTCCTCTTTCGCTTAAAAGAATATCTGCCCGCCCCTGCATCCGGTGCAGCGCATTCCAGGGCGTCTCCCCATGGCGGACGAAATAAAAAGTAGTCATTTGCTCTCCTTTGAACCAAGTTTTTACTATTTTCCAAACATGGCTCCTGGTAACGATTCTACACCATGAATCTACTTTTATCTACCCCGCGAAATCAGAGGGGAAATCATAGGGGCTGTACAACAATTACATAATGTATAGAACTGCCGAAAATGGAAAAGTGATCCGTTCCCGGCTGCGAGTGAAGGAGGCGCATCTATATGGGATGGCAGACCATTTTTAACCATAGTTCTCATTGAAATGATCCGGCCGCCCCTTTTATGTAAAGGAAGGAGCCGCATGGGTGAACGGATCAGCAATCACTGATAACCATTTCTCCAAAGTTTTTAAAATCATGATTCCTATTTTTCTACCTCCCCAAGAATTATGATATATTGAAATCAGACAGGCCATAAAGGCACGGTGCAGCCAATCTGCGCTGAGGAAACCACCTATGAAACACCTGCTCCCGGGGAAAATTCAGCAAAAATCATAAAAAAGATCCCCAGCCATGGGGGCGAAACCACGAACCATCCAATGTGGTTAATTGTGGTCATGAAAATAAAAAAATCCCCTCTGTCAGGGGATGAGAAAGGAAAGTTCCCGGCCAAATGGACATCCGCCCATTTGACCGGAATCAAAAAAGCCCCAAAAGTCATAAGACTCGGAGCCTTTTGAGTGAATCAGTTTTCAGTTGTTACGACGATATTATTTCCCTGCGGCTGATTCAGCGGACGGGCCATCACTTCTTCCAGATTTTCCGGAGTGGCCATGAGATCTGTATCTTTCTGAACGGATACGCAGAATACCTGCCCCGGATTGAAGTAGATATTCTCTCCTTTCATGAAAAGACCACCCACCAGGGTGACCATGGCTCCAACGACAGCAGCACCATTATCATCTTTACCGTGGTCTTTTACATATCCATCCAAAGGAATTTCTATATTGTTGACCGTCTTAATGGAAGGAATATTGATTTCCAGATGACCGGCACGGCCAAATGCGCCATTTCGTACTGCCTTCAATACCACACCACTGACTTCCGTATCCTTTGGAATCACCACGACTCCATTGATCAAGGTATTTTCCTTTGCCTTGAGACGGAAGACATCACCGGCTTTATTTCCTTTGGAAGCAAGGGCATCCTGCAAAACCAGATCGATTTTTGTATCTTTCGGAATATAAATATTTCCTTTGATCACCCCATTTTCTCCCACAGGAGATGAACGCTTCCTGTCCAGGCCAGCAAGAATTGCCCTCGTTTTTTCCCTGATATCCGGTTCCGCCGGCTTTTCTTCTTCAATTACCGGCATGGGAGACGCATACACAGTCCCCTGAATGGCCGTCTTATCTGCAGCATATACATCATGACCGGAAAAAACGGTACCACCTGCCATCATGAGAGAACCACAAATTACTGCACGAAAAAGCACTTTTCTAAAATCCATCATCTGAATGCCCCTTTCCTGGGAATAAAAAAAACTGACATGTCCAAACCCGGAATGCACTGCACCTCCTTTGCCATCATCCGGATTGTTGCAGTTTCATTGTATCAGTCATCATAGACAGTCTTTGTCACTCTTGAAAGAAATTTTTATTTTTTGTCCTGCATTTTTAAAATTTCCTGCCTCTTATGTATGCCCATTTTGAAAAAACAAATTCCCCTCCGGAAATAAAACGATTCTGCTTCTTTGAAATAACAAAGCTCTATCAACTATCTTTTTTCTACAGTTGAAGGGGCGGGCAGGAGGCCGCAAGCGGCACTGTCCTTCATGCGTTGGAGAGTAGGAAATTGCTGATTGTTTGTCAGTAAGTTTCTCTCTTTGAAGGCTTATTTTGTTTTTTTAACAACCCGGTAAATTCTTAAAAACGATACCGTCCGGATCGGGAAATACATGGACTTCCTCCCGGCCTGCATCAATTGTTGGCGCGCATGCAGGTGTGGGGGATTCCGTCAGGAGCCTTATTTCCTTTTCCTGCCTATAAAGTGCAAAAAGGGTGTTTTTGTTCCGTTAATTTTCCATTAGAATTTTTCTGCTGTTTAAAGGCAGATTTTATCGAACTTTTCAGATTCGGTTCCAGGCATCGATTGGAATTTTTTGCGAAAATCCGGATGATTTACCTTTACCGGATAGAACAAGGTGACGGATAGGATAATTGATATTTCCTCCTGCACTACAGTTTCACGCCATGTACAAGGAAATCCAACAGCATGCTGCAGGGCAAACCTTCCCTGGGATGGACAGCCTGCGGAGCAGGCGGATAGGTTGTACAATCCCTTCTCATCGAAAATGAGATAAAAAGGAATGATTCCCGGATACATCACTTTTGTCGTACATTGTCGATTATTACGAAAGATGAACCTACCCGGCCGCTCCGCCCACCCTTCCGGCACTCGGAAGGGTGGGGCCCGGTAGTATGCTTTCCTTTTTTCTCATACCTGCCTTGCAGGGTCAGTGCAGAAATTTTCCTTTCCCCTTGAGTTGTACCACAGCGGCAGTCTATTGCTTTCACCGTTTCCGTTTTTCTTTCCCTTTTGGTCGCAACACTATTGCAGTCTATTGCTTTCACCGCTTCCATTTTTCTTTCCCTTTTAGTTGTACCACACGAGCAGTCTATAATCCGCAAGGATAAGAAGTCGCAACACTATTGCAGTCTATTGCTTTCACCGCTTCCATTTCTTCCTTTTCCTTTTAGTTGTACCACACGAGCAGTCTATAACCCGCAAGGATAAGAAGTCGCAACACTATTGCAGTCTATTGTTTTCACCGCTTCTATTTTTCTTTCCCTTTTGGTCGCAATACTATTGCAGTCTATTGCTTTCACCACTTCCATTTTTCTTTCCCTTTTGGTCGCAACACTATTGCAGTCTATATAATCGGAAGGTTCCGGGCAGTCAGGATGTGAATGAGGGGTGCTATGAAATGTAAAAAATTCAGCAGCATGAAAGAAGAGTTTCCGTTGTATGTAAAGAGAGCAGGGAGAAGCAGGTATGAATCCAGATTTCAACGACTTTAAAGACATTACCATCAGAGCATCCGGCACTGACGAAGAGGGGCTCCGTATCACCATTGATACGGAAGAAAAAGATTCCACCGTTATTACCACGAACCTCATTCTGGCCTTATGTGCCATGTATCAGATTCCGGAGAATTACCTGCCGGAATTATTCGGCGTTTTTGTTCAAGTGCTGACGAATGCTAAAAACGATGCGGAAAGCAGAAGAAACTTTGACCACCCGGAACCGCTGCGGTGAAGAGAAGATGGAGCCTTCCCAGGGCAGGGACTGCGGCCAATGGCCCATCGTCCTATCAGGAAACTAAAACAGAGGAAAAAGTTAGCAGTTAGCAGTTAGCAGTTAGATATTAGCTGTCATCTGTCAGCATTAGCAATTGTGGGGCCGCCTTTACATGGGAGAGGCGGTCCTTTTCTATAAATTTTAACCGCCTGCGAGGGCAGCCATCTGCTTCTTGTGTGCCCGTTCCGTAAAAATATTTTTTCTCCGGAAATACAGGGCTTCTTTGAAATACAAGGCCTCGGCAGCCGCCTTTTGATTCTACAGTTGAATTCATGAATGCCATTGGATACAACGAAGTTAACAGTTATCTCATAAAGGAGATGAAATGATGGATACAATTTCTTTAGCTGCGAAGGCCGGTTTGCTTCATGACATAGGGAAATTAGTGATTCGCGCCACTCATGAATGGAAAAACCATTCTGATCTTGGCGCGGATTTTTTAATTCCTTTCCTCACCGATGCCTCTTCGGACGAAAGCAGACGGCTTCTTCGCTGTATTCGGTATCATCACGCAGAAGCCCTGCGAGATGCAGACCCTGCGACAGATGATCTGGCGTGGATTATTTATGAAGCGGACAATATAGCCGCCGGAGCCGACCGGCGCACCCGGGAAGCCTATGGGACCAATGGACTCCCTTCCCAGTCCCGCTTCGATATGGAATCCTCGCTGGATAACATTTTCAATGCCTTTTCGGGAAATGGCAGAAATTCCTGGTTCAAGCTTGTGGGAAAAGATGCAAAAATCGCCAATTATCCCGTTTCCCGAAAACCTCCCGCTTCTCAGGAGTTGTACACCGGGATTTATGAAACGGTGAAAGCCAATTTCCAAAGAAAAGATCCTTTGGAAATGACGGAAAATGAACTGCTCCGCATTCTGGAGGATACGACGGATCTCATTCCTTCCAGCACCGCCAAAGAAGAAGTGAATGATATTTCCCTCTTCGACCATCTGAAACTCACCGGCGCACTGGCAGGAGCCATGGTGAAATATTTCCAGAGCAGACGCATCACCAACTATAAAGAAGCCTGTTTTGAAAAAGGAAAAATCAATCGGGATGAAAAAGAATTCCTATTTATTTCCGGTGATTTTTCAGGCATTCAGAAATTCATTTACCGCATCCCCTCTTCCGGGGCTATGCGCATGCTCCGGGGCAGGTCCTTCTACCTGGATATCCTGCTGGAACATATCGTAGATGAACTGCTGGAAAAGCTGGCCCTCTCCCGGGCAAATCTGATTTACTGCAGCGGCGGCCATTTCTACCTTCTGGCAGACAATACGGAAAAGACAAAAAAGATCGTGAGAGATGCGGAAATAACGCTGAACCGCCAGCTGACAACCCTCTTTTCCGGTACTTTGTACCTGGCCCTGGGCATGGTGGAAGTCTGTGCCAATGATCTTATGGAGCTCGCAGGAAACGGGATGAGGACCAATATCTTCCGTGCCGTTTCCGAAAAAGTTTCCCTTTCCAAGCAGCATCGCTACGATGAAACGACGCTTTCTGAGCTTTTTGATGAACACAGCGCTTTCAATGAGGTCAGTAAAGGAAATAGGGAATGCGCCATCTGCCATAGCTCAGAAAGACACCTTTCCTCCTATGCCGCCAATCATTCCGAGGATGACGTAGAGGTCTGTGATACCTGCAATGGCCTGTACCTCCTGGGAAAATCCCTGATTGATGAAGGAAAGACATTGTTTGCGGTCCTTGAGGACAGCCCGATGAAAGGCAGCATTCCCCTCCCTTCCCTGGATTCGAAGACCCTCTCCCTCCTTCCTGCTTCGGAGGAAGACCTGGAAAAATGGAAAAAAGAGGGACTTTTCATCCGGATCTACGACAAGAATCAATCCCGTACCTCTCATCTGATGGCCTCCAGAATCTGGACCGCTGACTACGCCTGCCGGGGCGATGACAGTCACATTCTTGATTTTAACGAACTGGCAGAGAGCTCAGGAGATGAATATTCCCTTGGCATCAACCGTTTGGGAGTCCTCAGGGCCGATGTGGACAACCTGGGTGCAGCCTTCATTGCAGGTTTCATCCGAAAAGGGCAGAACGAGACCTATGCCACCCTTTCCCGCTATGCCGCCTTATCCCGCAGTATGGCCTATTTCTTCCGGCGGGTCATCCTGGACATTTGCCGGAAAAAACTGCCGGAAGAGATTCAACCTTTCTACCTTTTCCAGGATAAGGAACAAAGCCCAAGGAAAATTCATGTGGTTTACTCCGGCGGCGATGACCTCTTCCTCACCGGAGCCTGGGATGACCTCCTTGAATTTGCAGTTGACCTGCGGCGGACCTTTGCGGTATGGACCAATGAAAAACTGACCTTCTCCGCAGGCCTTGGACTATTTTCTCCCACCTACCCCATCAGCCGCATGGCAGCCCTCACCGGGGGCCTGGAAGACCTGGCGAAAGCCAATCCCGGAAAAGACAGCCTTGCCCTCTTTGGAAGCGGCACGGAATACACCGCATCAGAGGGCAGGGAAAAAGCCCCGGTTTACCACTGGGATGAACTCATTCGGATTCACGATGAAAAAATCACCTTCCTCATGAACCATCTGGACCTTTCCGGCATTACCGAAGAAGACGGCAGGGCCCGCATTGCTGCAGGAAAATCCCTGCTGTACCGCCTCATGACCCTCCTGAAAAGCCAGGATAAAGGGCGGATGGACCTGGCCCGTTTCGCCTATACTCTGGCAAGACTGGAACCGGCAAAGAAGGAAGGGCCTGAAATACAAAACTGCTATGAAGAAGTCAGAAATCAGCTGTACCGCTGGGCAGTCAGCGAAAAAGACAGAAAAGAACTGACGACAGCCATTCAGCTGATTGTTTACCGCATGCGCGACAAGGAGCAAAAATAATGGATGAGACAAAAATTGTAAATCGGGCGGAACAGGTGATGAAAGACCTTTCCAAAGAGAAGCGGAATATGGTGACCACCTCCCAGATTCGCAAGTTCCTGACCGCCGTCAATACAGTCACTGAAAAAATCAACGTATGGAAACTTTCCGACGGAAAGGATACGAAAAAACTTCCTCCCGAACTGCAGGCCCAGGTCCAATACCTGAAGGTGAAACTGTCCTACCAGATTGGAAGAAGTGCAAGCAAGCAGGGCAAACCGGTCGAAACATTCGCCAATAAAGCAGGCCTTATGGCATGCATCGATGGCATCGGGGACAGCACCGCGGAATATGAAAAATTTGCGCATTATATCGAAGCGCTGGTGGCTTATCACAAATACTATGGAGGCAGAGACTGATTATGGCACAGGTACAACTGAAAGGAAAATTACTGATCGAAGCAGATATCACATTAAAAACAGGTCTTCATATCGGCGACTCCAGCGACTTTGCACCCATTGGCGCCGTAGACAGCCCGTTTATCCGTGATTCCTTTACAAAACGTCCCATCATCCCCGGAAGCACGCTGAAGGGCAAAATGCGGACCCTTCTGGCCAAATTGAGGGATTCATCCTACGTCCTTCCGGAACCGGATGGAGATGAAGAAGTGGTGGGCCGCCTCTTCGGACTGGCTTCCACGAAAAATAACAAAGAAACCGTTCCGGCCCGTCTCCAGTTTGCCGATGCTTTTGTCAAAGATGAAAGCGTGAAGAAATTCAGCCAGCTGGATACGGATACCTACCTGGGAGAAATCAAGGCAGAAAATACGATCAACCGCGGAACCGGTGTGGCCAACCCGAGGCAGATCGAACGGGTCCCTGCAGGGATGCAGTTTGATTTCCGTCTTGTTTACAATATCGAAGATGAAAAGGACCTGGAAGAAGATATGAAAGTCCTCATCACCGGATTCCGTCTCCTGCAGCTCGATTACATCGGAGGCCACGGTTCCCGGGGCTATGGACGAATCGGATTTGATCATTTCCGCATCCGCCGGATGAACCGGTCAACGGCAGAACTTTCGGAAGATGAAAAACTGAGTCAGAAATTCAAGGACGCCTGCTATGAAAGCTTATGAACTCATTCTCCTGAAATTTACAACGCCCGTCCATTTCGGGGATGCAGGAGAAGGCGGAGACCTGGGAAATATCCTTTCCTTCTGCCGTTCCGATACCTTTTTCAGTGCCCTCTGCCGGGAAGCAGCCGACCTTTCGCCGGATCTCCTCTTCTGGCTTTCCGGAGCCGCAGAGAAAGGGAGCCTTCGGATTTCCGACCTCCTTCCCTGGCGTGAAACGGATACCTATGAACTTTACCTTCCCCGGCCCGTCCTTCCGGTCAATCCGGAAATAAAGAAAAACGTCCTTTCCTTTACCGAGGAAAAAGAAAACTCCAAAACCCGTAAGGCCATGAAAAAACGGTCCTTCATCCGTGCCGGGGAAATGGATCATTTCCTGAAAGGTCTTAAGACGGGAAATCTTTCCCTTTCCGGAGAACCCTCCTTCGGAGAAGAAGAACTCCGCACCCGTTTCAACGGCCGGTTGAAGCTCCCCTATGATGTGGGCACCTGGCACTTTTCTGACCATGCGGGACTCTACGTCATCCTTTCTGCAGAAGAAGAGGACCTTCACAAAATGGAAAATCTCATCCGCCTCCTGGGCCTTTCCGGGATCGGCGGCAAGAGGTCCAGCGGATTTGGACACTATGAATTTGAAGATGATCCCCTTCAACTTTCCGGTGATGAAATTTACGGGGAAGATGATGCCGCCCTGTACCGCCTCCTCACCGATGAAAAAGCGCCGCACCAGATGACTATTTCCTCTTTCATTCCCGAGGGAAATGAAATTTCTTCCGCCTCCAGAGGCACCGGCCGGCTGATCCGCCGGGGCGGATTTGCCTGGTCCCGGGATATGGAACAGCCGGTGAAGACAAATTCCATTTATATGATGGCTGCCGGCTCCTGTTTCCCGCAAAGGATGGAAGGAAGACTGGCAGACGTCAATAACGGTTCCGCGCCGCATCCCGTCTATAAATATGGTAAAGGATTATTTGTGGGGCTGAAACTATGATGAAATACTGGAAATTGGAACTCACCTGCCTTTCTCCCGTCCATATCGGCTCCGGGGAAAAGCTTGGCAAAAATCAGTACGTCTATGAAAAAGGGAACAAGCATGAGGATTCCCTCGTCTATTTCCTGAATGAGACGAAATGGGCCATCTGGCTGGGACAGCAGAAATTCCTCCGTGATTTCATCGATGAAACCATGAAGGACCCCCAGCGCCTCTCTCTTTTTACTTTTTTAAAAAACCACTATGCCGACCATGCCTTTCATGAATACCTGGAAAGACTGGTCAAAGAAGGGGTCCTCGAGCCCGCAGAAAAAGCAGAAGCTGCAGAGAAGCAGGACCGCACCAATGCGCTGAATGATATCTCCCTCCACATAAAAAACAGTGAAGGCCGGGCCTATATCCCCGGTTCTTCCCTGAAAGGCGCCATCCGTACAGCCATCCTTGTCCACCTTATTCGAAAAAATCCGGGGAAATACAGGAAATACTGGGATAAGATTCAGAAAGCCGTGGATGATGCCCGCGAGGAAAATCGTTTCCGCAGGAAAGATAATGACTCCCGGAAACATGAAAAAATCAAGTCCTCCATGGGCTCTGTCATCGATCAGATGGAAAAAGAAATGACCATCGCTCCGGACAAAGAAGGACGCCTGGATATGGTGAATAGTTTCTTCCGGGGCCTTACGGTCAGTGACTCCACCCCCTGCAGCACACCGCCTGGCATCGTCATCAAAGAAGATCTGGGTGAAAGACCGGATTCCGACATTCGCACCATCCCGATCTGGAGAGAATGCATCATGCCGGATCAATCCGTCACCTTTACTTTGGGCATCGATGAATCTCTCATGGGAAATATGGGAATCCACAAGGCCTCCGATGTCGTCAGCGTTTTGAAAGAATTTGCTTCTTTTCAGTGCAGCCTTATGGGTCCCATATGGGGAAACGATTATGACCGTATGTATGATGCGGACCTTTTCCTGGGAGGCGGTGCCGGCTATCTGAGCAAGACCCTCACCTATGCCCTGGCCCCCTCCAAAAGAGAAGGAATCCAGGTCGTCAAAGAACTGATGCAGCAGGAATTCAGGAAAGGGAAACATGAAAGAGACCGGAATATTTCTCCCCACACCCTGAAACTGGCCTATCTGGAAGACAGAGATGCCATCATGGGCATGGCGACAGTCAAAGTGATAGAAGAATTGAAGGCGTCCGTCAAATGATGACTTTAGCAGAAATCGAAGTGAAACTGCCGGAAGGGCAGATTTTGAACCAGTCCCTGGGCTCTGTCTTCCAGGGAGCCCTGATTCGGGAAATTTCTCCCGAATGGGCCTCCTCCATGCATGAACAGAAAGTCCGTCCCTACAGCCAGTACCTCACCGTAGAGGACGGAAAACCGCTCTGGCGGATTGCAGTCCTCACAGAAGATGCCTTCGACCACATCATGGTGCCGGTGATGAAACTTTCCTCTCTTCACCTGGAACAGAGAAATTGCGATATTTCCCTGTCCAATTTCCATATCCTGAAGACGGGAACCTTCAAAGAACTGGAAGGGCAATTCTGGGGAAATTCGGAAAAAATCCATCACATCGAAATGAATTTCCTCACCTCCACCTCTTTCAAAACCCATGGCACCTATGCCATCTTCCCGGAACCGGTGCTCCTTTTCAATACCCTCATCCGCAAATGGAATGCATACTCCGACAGCAGTGTCCTTGGAGAAGCGCATATGGGAGAACACCTGGCAGAATGTATGGAAATCACCGATTACCGCCTCCATACCCATCCCTACTCCCTGGAAGGGCGGCGGATTCGTGCCTTCCGGGGCTCTATCCGCCTCGGTCTTTTCAAAAATGACGTGACGCCCCGCATGGCATCCATGCTCTCCTCCTTTGCCGAATTTGCAGGGACCGGCATGAAAACCGCCATGGGTATGGGAGGGACCACGGTGGAAATTTCCCGGTATAGAAAGGAATAACCCATGAAAATACTTTTCACTCCCGCCGGAGATACGGACCCGGTACGAGGCTTCCGTGACGGGGCCATTCTCCATATTCTCCGCCATTATGGACCTATGGAGAAAGTCTACCTCTTCCTTACGAAACAGATGGAAGAAAAAGAAAAGGAAGAACACTGCTATACCCGGGGCATCCTGCAGCTAAGTCCAGGTTGTGACATTCATCTCCTTGCCAGCGGCATCGAAGAGCCCCAGAAATATGAAACCCTCACGGCCCTGCAGGATGCTTTCTACAAAGCTTATGCAGAATATCCGGATGCCGAATGGTACCTGAATATCAGCTCCGGCACGCCCCAGATCAAAACCGTCATGACCCTTCTCGGCATGGATTACCCAAAGGCCCATACCATCCAGGTAGCGACCCCGGAGAAAGGCTCCAATAAAAGAAACCATCCCGAAGAAACAAAAGACCTCATCGAAATGCTGGGAGAAAACGAAGACAATGATCCCGAAAGCCCGAATCGCTGCAGCGAGCCGGACCTGTCTCTTTTGAAGAAACACGGACTCATCCTTCAGATCACCTCCCTCGTGGGCAGCTTCGAATACGAAGCCGCCCTTCATCTGGTCAGACAGAACCGTTCCCTTTTCACAAAAGATACGGAAAAACTTCTCACCCACGCCGTATATAGAGAAAACCTGCAGTGGAAAAAGGCCAATCAGGTCATGACCTCCTGGAAAGGAAACATCCTGCTCCAGAGTCCTGATGACTTTACCGAATATTTCCAGGTCATGGAACTCAGGCAGCGGAAAAAACAGCTCCCTGAATTCATCGTCAAACTTTCTCCCATTCTGACAGCCCTGGGCATTAAATACCTGCAGGAACTTTCCTGCTTCCACCTGGAACGCTGCAGAGAAGAGGATCGATGGGGAAAAAAACAAACCAAAGAATTCAAAATCGGCCGGGAAGAAACAAAACGGGCCTATCCGGGTCTCCTGACCTTTCTGGAAAGTGAAGAAACTAAACTGAAGGGCTCTTTAAAAGACGGTCCCCTTTATTTCGATATCATGGTCTACATCTGTAAATGGCTGAAGAATGGTCCCCTCAGCAATAATAAAAAGCACCTGGAACTGACAGACATCTTCGTCCCTCTCCGTAAGGTAGAAAAAAACGCCAGAAATTCCGTAGCCCACACCATCACGAACCTCACCGAAGAACAGCTGAAAAAAGAGACCGGTATGAATTCTGCCGAAATCCTTCGCCTCCTCCGCCGGGCTGCCTTTCTCGTCCGGGGGAAAGAAATCTCCTGGTCCTATGACCGCCTGAATGGATTCATCCGGGAAAGTCTTTCCGAAAATCCGGAGAGCTGAAGTGCGGATTGTGGGGAAAAAGTGGAAATAGATTCCCATTCCGATAAAAAATAAGCTTTCCCCCCGGAAAGCGGAACTTCCGCCTGCTTATTTCCATTTCACAAAGGAGGCCTTTATGAGCTGGCTGTATATGACAGAACCCGGTTCCCGCCTTTCAAAAAGAGGCGGACAATATGTAATCAGCCGGGAAAATGAAACCCTCTGTGAAGTACCGGCAGCCGTACTCGAAGGAGTCACCCTCATTGATTCCATCCAGGTTTCCTCTTCTGCCATGGTGGATTTCCTGGAAAGAGGCATCCCGGTCACCTGGATTTCCTCAAGCGGCCGCTTCTTTGGCCGTTTGGAATCCACCTCGAACTGGAATGTGATGAAACAGCAGGAACAGTTCCGGCGGCTGGAAGACAAGGATTTCCAGATGGCCCTGGCCAAAAGAATCATCTTCTGTAAAATTTACAACCAGAGAACCATCCTCCGCAGCTACAACAGGCGCATTCAAAATAAAAAAATAGAAAAAGCCATCGCGGATATACGAATCCTTGCGGATAAGCTCCATACAGCGGATTCGGTGGAAGGAGTCATGGGCTATGAAGGGGCTATGGCAAGGATCTATTTCCAGGCCATGGGGCTCATCGTCAATGAAGATTTCCATTTTGAAAAAAGGACACGCCGGCCGCCAAAAGACCCATTCAATTCCCTTCTCAGTTTCGGATATACCCTTCTTCTGTATGACTTCTATACCGCCATCACAAACTGCGGCCTTCATCCTTACATGGGATTTCTGCATACCCTGAAAAACGGACATCCTGCCCTGGCCTCGGACCTCATGGAACCCTGGCGGCCCGCCATCGTGGATGCCCTATGCCTGTCTCTCGTCACAAAGCACGAAATCAAAAAGGAACATTTCCAAAAAGGAGAAAATGAGGGCATCTACCTGGACAGAGTGGGCCGGAGAATCTTCATCCAGGCCTATGAAAAGAAAATGCGATCCGTCAATCACTACTTCGACGGCGGTTACTCCTGGAGGCATACCATTGAAATGGAATGCAGATCCTATAACCAGGCCCTTCACTCAGGAAATATGGACGACCTGAAACCCATGGTGATCCGATAATGGAAGAAAAAGAATGGAAAATACGCCCCACCGACGATAACCGGTACATCGTCCTTGCCATCTATGACATCACGGATAACAAAAAAAGGACCCAGATGGTCCGCTTCCTGGAACAATATGCCCTGCGCGTACAGAAATCCGCCTTCGAAGGACTCCTGACACCCCGTCAGCTCGATGAAATGGCTGCGATAGGCAGCAAAATCATCGATGAAAAAACAGACTCCTTCCGCATCTACATCCTATACGACCATACCCGCGTCCTTTCATGGGGCCGGGGTGAAGTCAAAGACAGTGATAATGATGTAATTATTTACTGAAAACCATGATATACTCAAATGAGACAGATAGAAAAGGCACAGCGCGGCCAAATCTGCGCCGATGCCGATAAACTCTGAGGAAACTACCTATGAAACACCTGCATCCGGGAAAAATCCAGCCGAAATCCAATCTGCGCCGCAAATCTTACTGCCGGCCCAGGTTCCATCGGGCTTCCCGGACATAGGATTAAAAAAAGATCCCCCATCATGGGGACGAAAACTTCATGAGAGTCTTCCTTCTTGACAAAGTATACCCCATTAAAAAAAGATCCCCATCATGGGGACGAAAACTCCTTTCTCGTGGGCAACTCGCCTCACGTTACGCATTATTAAAAAAAGATCCCCATCATGGGGACGAAAACTTGCTTGCCTTGATTTCACTGATGATTTTTTCCTTATTAAAAAAAGATCCCCAATCATGGGGACGAAAACGACGAATGAGTCCCCATTACCTTGGATGCTTCTCATAAAAAAAATCCCCAACCATGGGGACGAAAACTAGCAACCAGAGTGTCTACTGGTAGGTGTAGTCTCTATTAAAAAAAGATCCCCAATCATGGGGACGAAAACACGTCATCGTCACGAATCCCCGTGTAAACCTTATTAAAAAAAGATCCCCAATCATGGGAAAAATTAGCCGTTAGCCGTTAGTGGTTAGCCGTTAGAAAGATTCCCAAACTTGGGGGCGAAAGCTGGTACATGATACCAGCACCGTCATCGTTATGCAAATTAAAAAAGATCCCCAATCATGGGGACGAAAACTTATCTTCTCCGCTTTTAAAATGAGTTTTTTTGCCATAGAAAAAGATCCCCAATCATGGGGACGAAAATTCTTTAACACCAATAATTTTATTGGAACCTTTTTCACGTTATTAAAAAAAGATCCCCATTCAGGGGACGAGGTGAGGGACCACGACAAAAAGCCTTCTCCGATGAGAAATCTTTGGCAAGGCAGGAGATCGCCCTTCTCTGTCAGCGAGAGCAGGGAACCGCTAAGCGGTGCTTTTGGTCATGGGTAGAAGGATTGAAGCTGCGATGGATTGTCAGTGAGTTTCTCTCTTTGAAGGCTTATTTACTTTTTCACAACTGAGATCATAAAAATTTTATCCCGGGATGGGAAGGAAAAAGATATAGGGAATTTGTCCTGAACCGTCTCATATGTAAGCGCGCCGACGGCCCGTCTGGAGTCCTTCCCGGAGCTCCTCTTTTTCGTTTCGTTAATGAGCCATAAGTGGATATCGACCAGGAAATTTTACTGCTGATACAGCCAGGAAGCTTTTCGACTTGTTCGTGCCCCCACCCCTTCGAGAAGGGGGCCGCGCATTTACCGATAGAGTCACTTAGCACGAGTAAGTTTCGTCAATCAGCCTCCTATGTGCCATGTAAATATCGGAGCGAATTACCGTACCGTCTTCATCGTAAATGTCTCAAAAGTCCCGCGAGCAGGCTTCCCCTCGGGGAAGCTGGCTGCGAAGCAGACTGAAAGGGCAAGGGATGAAATTCCCGGCTGCCTTTGGCCGCCATTCTTTACCTGCCCTCCCACCGACTTCGTCGGAGCTTTCCCGCGGGAGAGCCTTCCTGCTTACCGATATTCTCATCTGCCCCGAGTACCTTTTATCAATTAGTCTCATCTGTGCCGGCTGCCGAACCCTGCGCATGTATCTCTTTGCTCATTTTCGACTTGAACCGGCTTGACATCCTCCCGCACTTCGGGGGGCTCTTTCTCACCGATAGAGTCATCTGGCACAGGTACGTTTCGTCAGTTGATCTCGTATGTGCCATGTGACTTTTGAAGCCGATGACATACGGAGCATGCTAAAAGGCCCGCCATCGAAAGATGGGGGCCTATTTCACTGATAACTATGAACTGAGAACTGATCACTTTTACAGTTTTTATGATAGAGTCTGCCTTAGCTATATAAAGCAGATCTATTCGATCAGCACCATCCCATAGACAGACACTTTGTCCACGATTCCCGTAAATATGCCGGCATCGAAACCATTGTCTTTTGCCAGGGCGAAGACGTCGATGCCGCAGGCTTCGAGGGACGGCCTTGCTTCTTCGGGATGGATGCATTTTTTGAGATTGCATACTTTGCAGAGCCGGCATCTTCCTGCTTTCAGGGCGAAGGCTTTGTAATAATTCTTCATCATGGCCGCTTTTTCGACTTTCAGCAGGACCTGATGGAGACCATTGGTGATATCTATATCGAACTGCTGCCAGTCCAGGCCTTTTTCCTTCGGGTATGGCATGGAGTACTGCACCAGAAGGCCGTCCTTGTATTCATCAAGGAAACGGTTCATTTCTGAAAGTGTGGGCGTGTAAGGCGGACAGCAGAGACTGTTTCCATACTGGGCGCAGCCGTACTGACACTTCATTCGGGGCCACTGGCCTCTCTTTACTTTCGTCACATCCACCCGCTTCACAGCGGATGCGCCGGATGACAAAGCCAGTTCTTCCAGAAGTTTCCAGTTTTCTTCCGTTACCATAGACCCTCCTTTTTTCCTATTGTACCACGAGCCTGCTGAAAGTACTGTAATTTCTTCGTCACGACCATTGATGTTTCATTGAGTTTCAATTAAAATAAAATATAAATAGTGAAAATCAGAAAGGAAATACCATGAAAAAACTGATTGCTTCTCTCACCCTTCTTCTTGCTTTAGGAAATACAGCCCTGGCCGCTCCCCTTCCGGAAGAGGGGACCTGGCTCAATAAAGACGGATCTCTCGTGACCGCAGAGCAGGAGCAGCCTCCGCAGCTGGTAAAGTCAAAAATGCTTCCCGAGGATGCCAATGTCCATGAAGCGCTGAAAATGCTCTCCCACTCTTCGGATACGGTATTACAGCTCACCATCAATGAAGATGGAGCCGTCACTCACACGGAACTGATTGAAAGCTCCACTTCTCTCATTCTGGACCAGTATGCCGCTTCTTCCGTAGAAACCTGGTCTTTCAAGCCGGCCATGCGGGGCGAAAAAGCAGTGGTTTCCCGGGCTGCCGTACCGATACACTTTATTTCCGCCATGGTTTCCATCCCTGCCGCCCCGGTCAATCCGTTGATGAAGGATAGGAATGAGGATGTACGAGCTGCTTCCGAAAGAAATGGCCATCCCGTCATTCAGGTGAAAGCATACATCAATGGGGAAGGAAAAATGGAAGGCAAGCCGGAAGCGGTGAAGCCGGAAGGAAACAGGATTTCTTCTTCCGATTTCAAAATCCTTGGGAAATATGCGGAAGACTGCGTAAAGAAATGGACCTTCACCCCGGCACAGAACCCGGATGGCGAAGCGATCGGATCGGATGCTCTGGTAGACGTACAGTTATAATATATATGTATATAATAAAAAGACTGTGAAGCAAGCGCTCCACAGTCTTTTTATTTCCTATCCTGCCAGGCTTTTCAGCCAGTCTGCCCGAAGGCATTCCCATTTTTGCCTTTTCTGTCCTTCTATTCTCCTCTGCTCAATATGACGGTCCCATCCTGCAAACCATCCTACCAGCCTGCATGCGCTCCCATCCTTCCATAAAACCTGCCATACTCCATCTATTTCAAATTCCGCCCGAAGGTGGAAATTGAAAGCATATATTTTCTGATTTATAAGTCTCATTCGTTAAAATGAACAGGCCTTTTGCATGGAACTCCCTTGGAGCCCCATCCCCTCAACACCCGTTTCGGCGGAGCTTCCCCCGCCCCTGGACGCCGGAAAAAGCGGGGCGCCTTCACGGATCACGGACCACGGACCACGAATCACGACAAACGATATTGACTCAATCAATCATCGAAGAAATGACTCACACTTTCACTGCCGTATATTTCCCTCCCTGTACTTTGAGGAGGACCAGGTCCACTTCGGGATCACCGGTATTCTTGAAGGTCATGGGGCCCACGGCACTTTCGAAATTCTTGATATTGGCAAGAGCGTCGCGGACTTTCTTCGAATCGGTGACGGTGCCTGCATTTTCCATGGCTTTGGCTGCCAGTTTTGCGGAAACGTAGGCGCAGGCAGCGAAGTTGTCCGGATCATGGTTGTACTTTGCCTTGAAATTCTTGATGAATTCTTTGGTGGCTTTGGAATCTCTGTCCGGGGACCACATGGAGGAAACGTAGACGTTATCGGAAGCAGGGCCTGCAATCTTCACCAGTTCCGGGGAAACGAATCCGTTATCGCCCAGGACCGGCTGGTTCATGCCCATATCTCTCATCTTTTTCAGGATGAGTCCGCCTTCCTGATAATACCCTGCCACTACGACTACATCGGGGTTCAGGTTATGAATCTTGGTGAGCTGGGCAGAGAAGTCCGTATCCTTATCAGCAAAGGTTTCGGTTCCTACGATTTCCACACCTTCATCTTCGAGGGCTTTCTTGAAAGTCTTGTAGGCGGAAACCTGATGTTCATTGTTATGAGAGTAGAGGACCGCTACTTTCTTGTAGCCCAGAAGTTTATGGGTTTTCTTGACGGTCTGGGGGATATTCTGGGATTCGGGTACGCAGTTTCTGAACATGTAATCTCCGATTTCGATGAGTCCTTCTGCCGTGGTCGCAGAGCCCAGGAGCGGAATCTTTGCCTGCTGGAAGAGGGGTCCGATGGCTTTATATTCGCCGGAAATCAAAGGTCCTACGACCAGGACTTTTTTGGCAGCAATCATTTTCTGAGCAGCTGCCACAGCCTGCTGGACATTTCCCTTGGTATCCACCATTTCCACATCCATTTTGACTTTGCCTTCTTTATTGATTTCTTCGACAGCCAAATCGAGACCTTCTTTTTCTGCGATGCCATAGGAGGCGACCCCGCCAGTGACGCCATTGATGAAGCCGACTTTGGCCACTTTGTCTCCTGCGGGCGCAGAAGATTTATTTCCCCCGCCGCAGCCTGCAAGACCCGCACATGCTGCTGTCATCATAAAGCCGACGCCTGCCAGTTTCAGTAATTTTTTCCAGTTTTTCATATTGATTTCTCCTTTGATGAAATAGCACATGTGCAATCTTCACTCTGCCGGGGTATAAAAAAGCCTCTGCCTGCAATTGCAGACAGAGGCGCAGTGCGCGGTACCACTCCGGTTTATCACTCCCGCCGCCAGAATCTATGCGGATACCGGATCATATAAAAGCCCCTGTCCACTATGGGACAGGGGCGAATTCGCGGTACCACCCTGCATTATACTCTGAAGGCATGGTCCAGTAACGGTGACTTCCGTCCTGATTTACTAAAGTTCAATCAGGAAGCTCGCGAGTGATAGTCCGCAGATTTTCCGCACCGGCTTTCACCATACGCCGGCTCTCTGGAGCATCCCATCTGTTTCCTTCTCGTTCACAGCATGTACTTGTTTGATGTGACTGTCATGATACAGGATGGACATTGTTTTGTCAATAGGATTGCGACATGTTTGCAATTTTGGCATAACAACTTATGATAATGATTATAACTCATTTTATAGGAAACGCTTTTGTTTCGGGAATATCGGGACTATCGGGAGTCATTTCGGGGCTATCGGGAAGGTGGCGGACTTTGGCCACAGTTTTTGATTTGCCTTTGGCTCTCAATTGGCATGGCCCAGATAGTGCAGGAGGAATTGGGATTTAGGGATTGGGGATTAGGGAAGGTGGTGCCCTGCGGGCGCAAGTTTATATGGGGGCCTTCGGCGCTCATTTGGCATGGCTCAGATAGTGCAGGAGGAATTGGGATTTGGGGATTGGGGATTAGGGAAGGTGGCGCCCTGCGGGCGCAATTTAATATGGGCCTTCGGCGCTCATTCCGCATGGATATGATTTCGCTCTAATTTGTGATTATCTTCTCACATACTGCCTTGTACCTGTAGTACACCCCTTCACCCGCTTCGCGGGAGCTTCCCCTCAAGGGGACGCTTGGAGGATCGTGCTGTTTACGGTTATTCTCATTAACCATTAACCCCAATGCACAATTTCCCGAAAATATGCTGCTTTGATTACAAATCATACAAAAAGGGCCTGCTTCACAATCTGATGCAGGCCCACATTCACTATGAACTGTGAACTGATAACCACAATCATGCACCTGCTTAG
>DKQZ01000019.1 GCA_002471975.1 Dialister sp. UBA7295
GGAATGTGCACAGGCGGGGGAATTTCTGCCTGCTGAAAGAGTAGATGATAAAGGAAACTGAAAGTGTGGCAACCTTTGAATCGGGAATTGTCGGGAATCTCGGGGATGAACGGGGATGTCGGGGTGGTGGCGGGCATAAAAATTATAAAGCCCGCCATTTTTTATATTGTAACTTTCATCTGTGATAACCGACTTTTGAGTTAATATATAAAATTTTGCGGCGCCCATTTACTGATGCGCCGCACCTTCCTGATAGTCCCGATAAGCCCGAAGTGAATCCCGATATTCCCGAGAAAAAGGCTTTTGAACGTATAGCTTCCTTATGCACATTGAGTTATTGAAAAGAACAATAACTTTGAATCGGGGTGGTCGGGGCAATCGGGGTGGTCGGGAAGGTGTTGCCGCTGATGCGGCAATGAGTATATATGGGGAATGTACACAGGCGGGGGAGTTTCTGCCTGCTAAGAGTGTAGATTATAAAGGGAACTGAAAGTGTGGCAACCTTTGAATCGGGAATTGTCGGGAATCTCGGGGATGAACGGGGATGTCGGGGCGGTGGCGGCCATAAAAATCAGGAAGCCCGCCATTTTTTTATATTGTAACTTTCGCGATAACTGATTTTTGAGTTAGAATAGTAATCTCTGCGGCGCCTGCATACTGTCGCGCCGCACCTTCCCGACAGTCCCGTTAACCCCGAAGTGAATCCCGGTATTCCCGAGACAAAAGATTTCGGCCAGGGGGCTTTCCTTTCAGACTGAAAAAGCGTGCTCTTTAGCAAAATACAGTGATAGAATATTTTTATAGTCAATATGAAATTAAATTTTTTATGGACAATTTTATTAGAAAATTAAAATTGTTGTACAAGTGGTAATTTATTTGATAATTACTGATAAAATGAGACTTTGACAAAATTCCGGATTAAAAGTAAATATTTTTTTCTTAGTCTTGACAATCGGGAGATTTCGTGACGGAGTTTTGACTGACAGCCGACAATCTTGATTTTTCAGAAGCATTTGTGTTACTATCTCACTAGACGAAAGGTCCCGGCCTCGGGACGATAGTCTGGGAAAGTAGGAAGTAAGGACACGCAGAGGAAACACGGTCACTCGAGCAAATCGTTCTGAAACTGAAATCCTTCCGGAAAAATAGAGGCACACATTTCTTTATTTTTTTCATAGAAGGAGATACTTAGTATGAAAAAAATCCTCGCAATCGCTGCCGTTGCAGCACTCACCGCTGGCGTATCCGCATACGCTGCAAATCCGTTCTCTGATGTAACCCCGGATGACTGGGCTTACCAGGCTGTTTCCGACCTCTCCGACCAGGGCGTTGTAGAAGGCTATCCGGACGGCACCTTCAAAGGCGAACGCAACATGACCAGATATGAACTGGCTCAGATCATCGCTCGTCTCATGGCTAAAGAAGATCAGCTGAACGCTGAACAGAGAGCAACCCTCGACAAACTCGCTGGTGAATATGCTGACGAACTCGCTAACCTGGGCGTTCGCGTATCCAACCTGGAAAAGAAAGTCGGCAACGTTTACTGGTCCGGCGATGCTCGTATGCGTTATAAAGATGCTGAACATGGCAAGAGCGCATTTGATGGCCGTATCAGAATCAACGTTAAAGGCCAGGTTAATGACTCCACCTACGTTCAGGGCCGTCTGCTGACTGAAATGAACTTCAAGACCAACAAAGCAGACGAAGCTAACACCTCCATGGATCAGCTGTTTGTAAACCATGCATTTGGTGATTTCCAGGTTCGCCTTGGTAAACAGCCTCTGTCCTTTGGTAACCAGGGTGGCTGGCTGCTGAACCCACATGATGGCTATGATGGAGCTCAGCTCTCCTATGCTAAAGATGCTTTCGCTGCTAAAGTAGGCTTTGGTAAAGTTAATACCAGTGTATTTGCACTTAAAAAAGATGCTAAAGAAGCAGAAGATGCAGACGTTCTGTTCGCTCAGGGCGCTTACGACTTCGACTTCGCTAAACTCGGTGTTGATTACCTCGCAACCAAGGAAGGCGACGAAGTTGAACTCCTCGGCGCTAACCTCGCTATTCCAGTAGCTAAGAAACTTACCGTTCTTGGCGACTACTACAAGAACACCGTTGCTGATGGCTCCGATACCGCTTGGAACGCAGGCCTTGCATATGGCAAAGCTAACTGGAAGAAACCGGGCACCTGGGATCTCGGTGTATACTACAACGATGTTGAAAAGAACGTATACTTCGGCGGCTCCGGCCTCCAGACCAGCGCTCTGTCCAAGACTCAGGACGCAACCTTCTGGAACGCTCTTGCTAACGTAACCCTCCAGAAGAACGTTCAGCTCCATGCTGAATATGCATTCGACACCGAACTGGATGACAAGGATGCAAATGACTCCTGGACCGTTTCCCTGAACTACAAATTCTAATTTCTAAGTTAGAATCCACCAGTTTCATAAACAATGAAGAAGCTCCTCGTATGAGGGGCTTCTTTTTTTGTCTCTTTTGTTAAACCGGGATTTATAGAAGGACGATAAGCTTTTGTTTCGGGAATGGTCGGGAATCTCGGGGATGATCGGGGTTATCGGGAAGGTATTGCCGTTGAGGCGGCAATGAGTTTTTATGGGGCCCATGCGAACATGGTGCGGGGAACGTTTTGTGGAATTTTGAAAACGGGATGCGGGGTGCGGGAAGGAGGCACCGCTGATGCGGCGCGAGTATGTATGGGGCCGATGCGAACATGGTGCGAGGAAAGACGTTCGGGCAAAAGAATATCCCGGTAGACTTTTCGGGCTATTCTGATGAACTGACTGTAAGCGTTTCGTGGCTGCCGTGGCTCGTGGCTGTCGTGAAGGTGGGCCGCGACAAATTCATGAAGCGGCCCCCTTTTATAATTTTATTCAATTATCACAGAAACCGGATTTACTAATTTTTGCCTTCCATCTGCTGCTTCCACTCTAATTTCTTCATGAGAGCATTCAGCATTTGACCTACTCGTTTATTTAAGGTAAGAGCGGTATGAACGTCTTCCATTGGGAAATATCCAAGTCTGGCCCCTAAAGTTACTTGTGTCTGTACTTCGGAATTAGAGCCTTTGGCAATAGACAGGAAATATAGAAATTCTTTGGTAGAAGCTCTGCTTTGGCCCTCGGAAATATTGGATGGAATAGAAGTGACTGCTCTCATTAATTGATCCACCAGGTTGTTTCTCTCCCTGGAGGGGAGATTATCGATAAGCTTATAAACGACTTTTGCCTCAAGCATGGCAACGTTATATACGTCAAGATCTAAATATGATCGGATAGGGTTCATAAGCAGGCTCCTTTCTATAGACTGTACAGAACTATTTACTTTTATTCTAATGAAAAACGTGAATGTTGAAAAGAGCAATAATATGAGAAATAAAATATATAAGGGCGCGCTTCCAATGTTGATGCGCGCCACCGCCACGATAGCCACGAAAGTCACGATAATCACGAACCGCTTATGGTCATTGAAAAAGAATGACCTTGAGAGTTTATTGGATTAGATTAAGTAATGTGAGTCCTGCTGCAGGGACATCCATGTAAAAAATCCCGAAAGACTTTCCGGCCATTATGATGAACTGACTGTAAGCGTTTCGTGGCTGCCGTGGCTCGTGGCTGTCGTGAAGGTGGGCCGCGACAAATTCATGAAGCGGCCCCTTATATATGATGGGTAACATGACTGGGACAACCATATAAAAAGGGCGCGCTTTCCAATGTTGATGCGCGCCACCGCCACGATAGTCACGAGAGTCACGATAATCACGAACCGCTTATGGTCATTGAAAAAGAATGACCTTGAAAGTGTAACGGATTATATTAAGTAAAGTATGCCCGCCACTTATCACTTACCACTATTTTTTATGATTCCCATGCTATAATATAGGTAACCGGTCGATTGAAAGGAGCGTGAGCCATATGTGTGATACAGCTGAATTCCATCAGATTCTGCAGCAGATCGTCTCGATATATAAGAAGGTCTATGGCAAGTCCATCGTCCAGATCATACTGTATGGTTCCTTTGCCCGTGGTGATCATACGGAAGATTCGGATATTGATATCGCTGCCATCGTTCATGGCGAGCGGGCGGATTTGCAGGAAAAATTGAAAGAAGTCTGGGACTTTTCTTCAGATCTGGAAGTCGACTATGGCATCATCATTTCTCCGACCGTCATTCCCTATGAGGAATATGTGAAATTCAAAGATGATCTGCCCTATTATCGGAATATAGATCGAGAAGGGGTGACGATTGTTGCTTGATCACAGGATTGAACTGATGAAATATCGCTTGTCCATGGCAGATGAAAAACTTCGTTCTGCCCGGATTTTATTAGATAATGGAATCTATAAGGATTCTGTGAGCCGGTCATATTATGCCATGTTCACCGCTGTACGTGCCATCCTTGCTTTGGACGGAGTTGATTTTAAAAAACACGCCGGAGTGATTTCTTATTTCCAAAGAACCTATATTAAATCCGGTGTTTTTGAAAAGGAGTATTCGAAATACTTGAGTCAGGCATTTCAGATACGGAATAATACGGACTATTCTGATTTTTTTATTGTTTCAAGAGAAGAGGCGCAAGAACAATATACCCGGGCGGAACAATTGAGTCAACGTATCAGTCAATATCTGCTTACACGGTTGAATAACGCAAATAAAGAAGGTCTATAGCTGACACGAAAAAACCACGGAGCGCCATCCGTGGTTTTTGCTATTTATGAATTTGTACGAATGAATTCAGGGAAGAGTGGTGATGTGATTCCTGCGTGGGATGGCTTCTATTTCTTCATGATGTCCAGGGCATGTGAAATCCTGACAGCAGAGTCCATCTTCCGGTAGAACGGTAATCATTCTGCCTGTGCCTCTGACAGATTTTTCATGCTTTATGATTGATGACGAGAGAAGGCCGGCATTCCGACAGGTTCGTCCTCCCAGCCGCATTCGCGGAGCTGTGTTCGAGGAGGGACTGGTGTTTTCCGATAGAGTCTTTTGTCACCAGTATCTTTTATCAATTAGCCTCATATGTGCCTTGCAGCGAACCCTGCGCTTGTACCATTTCCGTCATTTCCGACATGTGCCTGCCTGACATCCCCTCCGGCCCTTTGGGCCATCTCCCCGCACTTCGGGGAGGCCCCATTTTCCGATAGAGAGATAGCATGCTGATGGTTTGGCAGTTAGCCTTATATGTGTTGATACCATATTTTCCAGTTAAATATTTATACTTGCGGCGCCCATGAATTTGCGCCGCACCTTCCCGACATCCCCGAGATTCCCGAAATGAACCCCGACAATCCCGAAACAAAGGCTTTTCATCTTATGGTTTCCTTTTGGATTAAAAGCCTTTATTTCCTTTACTCCTCTAACGCACATGCGTAATATTTCTAGCTCAATCAGAAATAATTATTACTATGGGCAACCTGCTTATGTTATAATAATCAATGTGTAAGTGTGTCTTTTAATGATTCACCACATATATTTTATTCCCTTTTTCATCGCAGCAAGGAGGCAGATGAAGTGGAAACAAAACGTGATTTTATCTGGAAGATGGGCGGCCAGCAGGGGCAGGGCGTTGAGTCCTGCGGTGAAATTCTGGGCCGCGTACTGGCGCAGGAGGGGTATTCCCTTTTCAGCCAGCGCCTTTTCGCATCCCGCATCAAGGGGGGTCATACGACCATTGCTTTGCGGATTGCGACGAAGGAAGTAGCAACCATTGGTGAACATGTAGACTGCCTGGTGGCTCTGGATCAGGAAACGATCGATCTTCACGGCAAGGAAGTGCCGGAGGGGGGCGTCATCATCGCTGATGATGCGTTCCATCCGAAGTTTGAGGCGCATACGGGCCGTATGGTGCTGGCTCTGCCGATTACGGAAATGGCAAAGAAGTACGGCAGCCTGCAGATGAAGAATATCGCAGCTCTCGGTATGAGTGCGGGCGTTTTGGGTTTCCCGGAAGCTCCTTTCTATGGGTTCATCGCTGACCGTTTTGCCAAGAAGGGCGAGGAAATTATTTCCAAGAACAAGCAGATTTTCAAGGATGGCTATGATACGGCCATTTCTGCCATGCATGGTGTGGAACTGGGCAAACTGGCTACTCCTCCGAAGAAGGATCAGCTGTACCTCCTCGGTAATGAAGCGGCTGCTCTGGGCGCCATTTCCGCAGGTTCCCGTTTCATGGCTTCTTACCCCATCACTCCGGCTTCTGAAATCATGGAATATATGATCAAGGTGGTTCATAAGATTCATGGGACTGTAGTGCAGACGGAAGATGAACTTTCTTCCTGCATGATGGCTATGGGCGCAGGCTATGCCGGTGTCCGCGCATTCACCGCTACTTCCGGCCCCGGGCTTTCCCTGATGGCTGAATCCATTTCCATGGCAGCTATGGCAGAAATTCCGGTAGTCATCATCGATGTGATGCGTGCAGGTCCTTCTACCGGTATGGCTACGAAGGTGGAACAGAGTGATATCCGTTATGCCATCGGTTCCGGCCATGGCGATGCTGAGAAGATCGTCCTCGCAGCTTCTTCTATCGAAGACTGCTACTATATCGTCCAGGAAGCTTTCAACCTGGCTGAAGAATTCCAGACTCCGGTCATCGTTCTTTCCGACCTGCAGTTTGGTATGTGCAAACAGTCTGTACCGGCTTTCGACCTGAACCGGATCGGTATCAACCGCGGCAAGCTGGTCACCGAAGGTCTGCCGGAACTGGATACGAAGAAGAAGGCTTATTTCCACCGTTTCGAAGATGTGGCAGACGGTATTTCCCCGAGAACCATCCCGGGTGTGAAGAATGGTATGTTCCTCTCCACGGGCCTGGAGCACAATGTATTCGGCAAACCGGCTGAAGGCCAGGGCGACCGTGTGATGGAAATGGAAAAACGTCACAGAAAATTCGCCGGTGTTCCTTCCGCCATCCAGCCGTTCACTGTGGCTCATGAAGAAACCGATACGGATCTCCTCATGATCGGCGTGACTTCCACCAATGGCGCACTGGAAGAAGCCAGAGAAGAACTGGAAGCAGAAGGAAAGAAAGTCAACCATCTCCAGCTCCGCCTGCTTTCTCCATTCCCGACCGAAGCTCTCCGTCCTTACATCGAAGGGGCGAAGAAGGTCCTCATTGTAGAAGAAGATCTCACCGCGCAGCTTCGTGAACTCTTTGCGATTCACTTTGACTGCCATGACAAACTGCTGTCCCTCCTTCAGTACGACGGCACTCCGTTTACTACCTCAACTATCGTGAACAAAGCTAAGGAGGTCTTCTGAAATGGCTTCACCGAGAGATTATAAAAATACGATTGTTCCGAACTGGTGCCCCGGCTGCGGCGACTATGGTATCCAGAATGCTATTTCCGCTGTCTGCGCAAAAATGGGCTGGCCCAATGAATCCATCACCCTGATTTCCGGTATCGGCTGTTCTTCCCGTATCGGCGGCTATCAGTACTGCTACGGCGCTCATACCACCCACGGCAGAGCTCTGCCTTTTGCCCAGGGTATCAAATGTGCCAATAAAGATACCCATATGATCGTCTGCTCCGGCGATGGTGACTCCTATGCCATCGGCCTGGGTCATGCCATGCATGCGATGAAGAGAAATATGGATATCACTTACCTCGTTTTCGATAACCAGGTATACGGCCTGACCAAGGGCCAGACTTCCCCGGCTTCCTCCAAGGGTTTCGTAACGAAGACCACTCCGGACGGAAACCCCATGACTCCGCTCGATGCTCCTTCCATGGCTATCGCAGCCGGCGCTACTTTCGTGGCCCAGGCGTATGCTATCGACGGAAAGAATCTGGTGGATATCATCCAGAAGGCCGTGGAACACAAGGGATTCTCTTATGTGAATATTTTCACTCCCTGCGTAACTTTCAACCACTTCAATACCGTTCAGTGGTACAACGAACATCTGAAGAAGCTTTCCGACGTCCGCGGTGAAGACTATGATCCGTCCAGCAAGGCCCAGGCTATGCACCTCCTCGCTGAGACCGACAGCCTTGTAACCGGCGTCATCTATGAAGAAAAGGATGCAATTCCATTCGGTGAAATCGTACCGTCCAAGGATATCAACCTCACGGAATACGTACAGAAACCGACTGCAGAACTCTTTGACTCTCTGTGCAAAGAATTCAGATAATGCTTTGACCGCTTGCGGGGAAGGGAAACCGGAAGCACAAAGCCATTCGGGCGAAATCCGCCCAAAAGGAGCAGGACTATTATGGCATCTGACAGAATGATGGAATATTACTACTCCATGGGACAGGACTGCCTCCGGATGGATGATCCGGAGAATGCAGTCACCTATTTCAAAAAAGCAGCCAATATGGGTGCCTATGAAGCAGCGCTGGAAATCTACTCACTGGGTCAGCAGTGGGAAGCCGGCGACGGTGTAGAGAAGAGTGAGGAGAAAGCGGAGAACTGCTACAAAATCGGGGTGGAATATGAAATCCCCGAAGCCAGTCTTTCGCTTGGAAAGCTCTACCTCCGGGGTATCAACGGCGCAAGACCGAATCCGAGAAAAGCCAGGAGGGCACTGGAAAACGCTTCCGATGAAGGAAGCGCGGAAGCAGCGTCTCTCCTTGGAAAAATGTATGATGAAGGAATCATGGGCAAGGTCAATCCGGACCGGGCTTTCAACTACTATCTCCTGGCTGCCGAGCGGGGAGACAGCAGTGCCATGCTCATGACAGGCATGTTCTACGCCCAGGGTGAAAGTGCCCGTAAGGATCTGACCGCCGCAGAAATGTGGATCCGGAAAGGCCGGGAAGCGGGAGACCCTGACGGAGATACGACGCTCCGCGTATTCCTGGCAGTGGCCTGCAGCGAATACATCACCGGCGAAGCCGGAAGAGTGGATCCCGGCAAGGCCTGGAGCATGGCGGAAGAAGCAGAAGCCCTGGGAGATAAAGAAGTCTTCCTCCGGCTGGGAATTGCCTACAGTCATGCGACAAATCTCAAAGATCATGATGTAAAATCCTTCGAAGCCTTCAAAAGGGCAGTCGGCAACGGCTCCCTCGTGGCAGCCGCCCATCTGGGCCTCTGCTACGAAGCAGGCATCGGGGTGGATGAAAACATCGAAGAAGCCGTAAGGCTCTATAAAAAAGCCTCCGATGGAGGCATCCCCTTCGCCATGACCCACTACGCCTGCGCACTGGCCGCCGGTGAAGGTGGAGAAAAAGACGAAAAAGCAGCCATGAACCTCCTCATAAGGGCAGCTATGAAAGGGGATCCCGGGGCGATTCAGATACTGAAAGAGGATTATGATTACGAGCTGGCGTGAGATTTGCTGAATAATAAAAACTGTCCTGCATGTAGTGCGGGGCAGTTTTTTGATGGGCGGATTGGGGATTGGGGATTGCGGATTGGGGGAAGGTGTTGCCGCTGATGCGGCAACGAAGTATATATGGGGCTTATGCACAGGCTTGTGGATTCTGATCGTGTGTGAAAGAAAGCTTTAATTAACCAGAGCCTTTGAGTATAATGAAATCATAATTTATGATGTGGTACAGAGGAGGAAATACAATGGGAACTGTTCGTACTTATGAAGATCTGGACGTATGGCATCTATCCATGGATTTGGCAGAGATGGTCTATATACTGACCAGAAAGCTTCCATCTGAAGAAAAATTCGCATTGGGAGACCAGATGAGACGGGCTGCTGTTTCTATTCCATCGAATATTGCGGAGGGGCAGAGCCGTTCGGCTACTGGAGATTATATACGCTTTCTGAGTTTTGCCAAAGGCTCCAATTCTGAAATTCACACACAATTACTTCTTGGAGTAAGGCTTGGATATTTTACAAAAGAACAGGTAGAAAAACCACTCGAATTATGTGGTAGAATTAGACGTATGCTTAATTCGTTAATATCATCGTTAAAAAAGAAAAATCAAACAGAGTATGGAGAATTTTAGCGGTAAGGATAATTAAAAAGGCGCACTATATGAATTGTGTGCGCCTGATGAAGCGGCCGAAGGCCGCTATATAAAAAGATTGGTTTCCGCAGGAAACCATATCCTTCCCGCAATCCCCAATCCGCAATCCCCAATCCGTCTTATAAAAACAAGGAAATAAAATGAAATTCAAATCACTCACTCTGGTCATCCTTATCACCGTTTCTGCTATGCCTGCTTTTGCGGCGGGGCCGAAAGCTCCGGAAATTACAGCTGATTCGGCAGTTATCATGGATGCAGCAAGCGGTAAAATCCTTTATGAAAAAAACGGCAGTAAAAAGGAATATCCGGCTTCCATGACGAAGATGATGACCTGTATCCTTTCCATTGAAAAGGCAAATCCCTATAAAACCATCAAAGTCAGCCGAAATGCGGCGGATGTGGAATCTACCTGGCTTTCCGGCGGAGAATGGATCACCCTGGATAATCTGCAGAACCAGCTTATGCTCATCTCCGATAACGGAGCCGCCACAGCCATTGCGGAAAATATTTCCGGAAGTCTCTCCGCTTTTACGGATATGATGAATGAAAAAGCGAAAACTCTCGGCATGACAGGTACTCACTTCACTAATGCCAATGGGATGCCTGATGAAAACCATTACTCTACGGCTGAGGACATGGCGCGCCTGGCTCGTTATGCCATGGAAAACAGGATTTTCCGCCGCATCGTGGGTACCCGGTCAAAGACCGTTCACTATGAATATCCCCGGAAAAATTACTCCTTCATGAACAGTAACGAACTGCTCTATTCCTATAAGGGAGCTACCGGCATCAAGACAGGCTATACCCGGGCTGCCGCAGGGTGCCTGGCCGCTTCGGCGGTTCGTGATAATAAAGAACTGATCGTTATCATCATGCACTCCAGAGATGGGGAGACAAGATTTAAAGAAGCGGCACAATTGCTGGATTATGGATTTGCTTTGAAAAAATAGCCATTGCCGGCATACTGTCGGGACCGGCGGACAGGGCAATAAAAAGAAAAGCACAGCTTAAGATGAAGCTGTGCAATGGAAATTTTTCTGTTACTTTTGAATAAATGTGGTACACTATCAAATAGAAAGGGATAGCCGGTAATATTCCCCAGGCAAGAGGATTGGCTCCCTCAAATATAGTAGAAGTTGAAGAAAGCCTCCGCAGCCTTACGGGAAGGCTTTTTTCAATGGAGAAAAATTACTTTTTCATCATTGTGGCGATCAGTATGCCGAATGGTATCAGCAGCGTAAGCACTTCGTAAGTACTCATATGATCACCCCCTCCGAAGAGGGAAGCCTTTTACCTGACTATTTCGGTCAGATTATAACATAAGACGGAAGAACGGAAAAGAGATTCTATTTCCATATTTCCCAAATAAAAGAGGACCCTGACGGGCCCTCTTTTGGGTTTTATTTCTTAAAGGAGTATGTACTTCAGTATGAAGACGACTGTGAGAACCATCATGAGGACGCTGACTTTGTCTTTGTGTCCTGTGAGGATATTGATCAGGGTGTAGGTGATGATGCCGAAGGAGATGCCTTCTGCGATGGAGTAGGCAAAGGGCATGGCGATGATGGCAAAGTAGCAGGGGATGGCTTCGGTAAGGTCATTGAATTCGATTCCGGTGACTGCGGTGAACATGAGGAAGCCTACGGTGATCAGGGCAGGCGCGGTCGCAAAGGCAGGAATGGCCATGAAAATCGGGGAAAGGAAAATGGAGAGGAGGAAAAGAATGGCGGTGGTGGTGGCAGTTAATCCGGTACGGCCGCCTTCGGATACGCCGGATGCGCTTTCTACGTAAGTGGTGGTGGTGGATACACCGATCAGTGCACCTACGGAAGTAGCGACTGCATCGGCCATGAGGGCGCCTTTGATGTGGGGGAGTTTATTATTTTCATCCAGCATATTGGCTTTGGAAGAAACGCCCACCAGGGTACCGATGGTATCAAAAATATCGACGAAGAGGAAGGACAGGAGGACGACTACGAAATTGAAGGTGGCAATCTGGGAGAAATCCAGTTCGAAGAGAAGGGGAGAAATGCTCTGGGGAGCAAAGGCAGCAATGCCTGCGGAAAGATTCGGCAGGGTGCTGAAGGCGCCCAGTTTCGGATTCGGCACATAAAGACCGGTGAGTTCGCAGAGGATGCCGAGGAGCCAGGTGAAAAGGATGCCCCAGAGGATATTGCCTTTCACTTTCTTCACCATCAGGATGGCTGTGAAAATGACACCGATCAGGGCTAAAACTACAGGAGTGCCGGTGGTGGCAAAGGTGCCTGCCGTCAGGGCTCCTTTGAAGGAGAAGAGGGAAATCTTTGTGGCCGGATTGGCTACGATGATGGATGCGGAACCAAGACCGATGAAGGCAATGAAGAGACCGATGCCGGCGGATACTGCTTTTTTCAGGTTCACCGGAATGGCATTGAAAATGGCTTCACGGACGTTGGTGAGGGACAGTACGATGAAGATGAGACCTTCCACAAAGACGGCAGCCAGGGCCATCTGCCAGGAGTAACCCATCTGTTTTACAACGGTAAAGGCGAAGAATGCGTTGAGGCCCATGCCCGGTGCCAGGGCAAAGGGGTAGTTGGCCATGATGGCCATGCACATGGTGCCGATGAAACCGGCCAGAGCCGTAGCTGTCAGGACTGCGCCCTTATCCATACCGGTGATGCTCATAATACTGGGGTTGACGGCCAGGATATAAGCCATGGTCATAAAGGTGGTGATACCGGCCATGATTTCCGTTTTCGCCGTAGTGCCATTCTCTTTGAGGTGGAAAATCCTCTCGAGAAGACCTGATTCGTTTTCCATAATACCCTTCCTCTCTCTTTTCTACCGGGTAGAAATAAAATGAATTATATTATCATTATATGATTTTTATTTCGTTGAATCAATGAATTTTTATAGAGGATTTGTGTGGTAGAATAAGTAGTAATTATAATAGGAATGGTACTATAGAGCATGGAAATGAAACTATAGGGTGTAGAAACTTTTGAATCGGGGGTCTCGGGAATATCGGGCGTATCGGGGTGATCGGGAAGGTGGCGCCGCATCGGCGGCGCGAGTTTATAAGGGGGATGTGCACAGACACGGCCAATTCCGTTTCCTTGAGAGTCGAAGACCGTGTGCGGAGCACACTATATAAAATTGGTTTCCGCAGGAAACCATATCCTTCCCGATAGTCCCGAAATGATTCCCGTCAGCCTCGACATTCCCGATTCAAAAGTGGTTATGATTTTATTGAGAGGAAAGTTATTATGTCGATATGCAACATCTGCCCCAGGAAGTGCAAGGTGGAGCGGAAGATTTCCATAAAGGATGAGGGGAAGCTGGGGTACTGCCGGTGCGGGATGCTGCCGGTCATTTCGCGGGCCGCGCTTCATCACTGGGAGGAGCCCTGCATCGCGGGAACGCGGGGAGCTGGGACGGTCTTCTTTGCGGGCTGCAACCTCTCCTGTGTGTACTGCCAGAATTATGAAATATCGGAAATGAGAAAGGGCATCGAAGTATCGGTAGAAAGACTCCGGGAAATCTATTTCGAACTCATAGCCCAAGGGGCCCACAATATCGATCTCGTCACGCCCACCCAGTACACCCACGCTATTTTCCAGAGCCTCCGGGAACCGCTGCCGGTGCCGGTGGTCTATAACTGCGGAGGCTATGAAAGCGTGCACACCGTAGCTTTTCTGCGAAAGAAGGTCCAGTGCTGGCTGCCGGACCTGAAATATGCGGATGCCAAAGCGGCGGCCCGCTACAGCAATGCGCCGGACTATTTCGAAGTGGCCACGGCGGCCATTGAGCAGATGTTCCGCCAGACAGGCCCCTACCAGCTGGACTCGGAGGGAATCCTTCAGAAAGGGGTCCTCATCCGCCACCTGATCCTGCCGGGACAGGTGGAAAATACGAAACGGGTGCTGGAATACGTGGCAGAAACTTTCGAACCGGGAGACGTTCTTTTCAGTCTTATGCGCCAGTACACCCCCTGGGGCAGGGCTTCGGAATTTCCTGAAATCAACAGGCCCATCACGGACGAAGAATATGAAGAATGCGAAAGCTATATGGAAGCTCTCGGCATCGAAGATGGCTACGTGCAGCAGAAAGCATCGTCCAATGCGAACTTCATCCCCGCCTTCGACGGGACAGGAGTGCTGGAAGCGGCGAAGAAATAAAAAAGGGGGTGTACAAAAATAAAAATCATTAATTAAAAACTTTAGGGGAAATAGTTAT
>DKQZ01000101.1 GCA_002471975.1 Dialister sp. UBA7295
TACTAAAGTTCATACTGTTGGGGAAGCTCCCGCGAAGCGGGTGAAGGGGGCTATCTATCGTAAGAATGCCGGTTGACTCAAAAGTTTCCCTGCGTACCGCAATGAGGAAATGGCTCTCCCGCTGCAGGGCAAAATAAAACAGCCCTCACCTGTGAGAGCTGTTTCCTGTCAGTATATCAATTTTTTCACTTCGGTCAGTCGTTTTTCCGTTTCCTCATCGGAGCTGTGGAAATTTATAAATTCGGCAAGGTGTCCCTGCTCACGGATGAGTTCCCTGGTGACTTCGAAATTCACGTCAAAGTACATGGCCAGTCCCCCCACGTAGAAATCGAGGGGTTCTTTTTTGATGGACGTGGGAATGGATTTCTTTGTGAGAGCCATCTCGTAGACTTCATCCGTCAGCTTTGACTTTTCAAATTTTTCCCTTTCCACGTTCCAGATGATTTCCGGATGGCTCGAGTAAGCGGCATAGACGCGGAAGATGTCCGTCTTATCCGCATCCCGGAGGAGCCGGCAGAAGAGAAGCTCTCTTTTGGTGAGTCCGGATGGCAGCTCATAGACGCTGTGGAGGGCGATGGCTTTCTCCATAAGGGTATCTTCTGCTGCATTCTTTATGAAATCCCGGATATGGCCCTCCTGAAACAGATATTTCGCCCCGAAAGCCGCATGATTCATGGACTTCCCGTCGGAAAAGGTATGGTACCGGGCAATCTGCTCGAACCGTCCGATGTCGTGCAGCATCCCCAGCGCCCAGGCCAGATTTACATCCGAATCCGGCAGCCCCAGACCTTTGGCTATGATTTCCGCATCGGAAGCCACCTTCCCCGAATGAAGGGACTTCAAGGCAACCCGAGGGTCCTCTCCGTCAAAGCGGCGTATGTACTCTTTAAATTGTTTTAAAATAAAAGATCTTGAAATGACCATCTTTTCCCCTGCATCGAGTCATCAATCATTATGGAGAAATAAACTGCTTCCCCGGAAATCTCAGAATCCCGCTCTCGCAAGCCACGGGTCTATATCGCCCTCTATATTTGCCGTGAGACCTTCCCCAAAATTGGCTCCTTGCATGGCGGGGTATTCCATGATTTCCCTGTCCGTTTCCGAAAGGCTGCTGCCACCGGAAGTGCAGAAGAGGATGACCTCTTTCCCGTCAAAATTATAATGATCGATGAAGGTCATGACAGGCCTCGGGGCGGCGTACCACCAGACGGGGTAACCCAGGAAGAGGGTATCATAATTTTTAAGGTCCGGCAGATTTCCCGAGAGTTCCGGGCGGGCGTTGGTTTCTATTTCCATTTTCGCATCTTCCACGCAGGCTTTGTAATCATCAGGATAGGTCTTCACCGTGCGAATTTCATAGATGTCCCCGCCAATCCTGTCATGGATGTGCCTGGCCACCTTTCTCGTGTTGCCGCCCCAGGAGAAATAGGCTACGAGGACCTTCTTCCCGTTTTTCGCTTTGGGATGGCCCAGGCTGTCCGTTGCTGACGCTTCGGCCGGCTTCCGGTCAAAGGTCATGGACACCCGGCCGCTGAAAAAGGTGGACGTATGGATGAGTACGCCTCCAATGACGCCAAGGACGATCAGGCCTCCGATGAGGATGTAAAGTTTCTTTTTCATTTAAAATTCTTCCATAAAAACTAAAGAAGTAACAGGTTCGTAACTCTTTTAGAGCACTATGTAAGAGTAATCAAAGTTCTGGGGGATTTAGGACTTCCATCACGATATATAATTCCCTCATTAATCAAAGGATTAATTATTTTATCCAGAAAGACTCCTCTATTCCGGTAATTCAATAGAGCCTGAAGTTCTCTGACAGGCATTGGCCCATTCCGTTTTAATAGTCGAATCACTTTTTCTTTATCTGAGACGGTATACTCAAGAGGATCTGCAATTTCGTCTGATACAGTTTCGTACAGTCTGTCAAACAGTCTTAAATCCAGAAACCCCGGATAAATAAGGACTCCCGGTTGTTTATCTTTCGGGCTGTTTTTATAGCTTTCTATCATTGTCTGAAAGCCTGTCCCACCTCGTTCCATCAGGTTTGCCACATCCAGGCAGGCTGCAATAATCGTATTTCTCCTGATTGATGGTATGGAACCCAACGGATACTCTTCATATTTTCTGGGCAGCAGCCAGGATCCCGGTGAAACAATATCAATTCTATCATCATATATATCTATATCGATTTGTGTCCCGGAAATAGAATAGTCGCGATGGGCAATGGCATTCACAAGTGCTTCTCTGACGGCCTCCATCGGGTAAGCCCAAAGTTTAAGCCGACCGCCTTTACTTGTTTTCTTCCAGCCCATCCTGGTATTTCGTTCTATAAATAAAAGTGCTGATTTGAATACTTTGGCGATGGAACCCTTATATCTTCCACTGTCTAAAACTGGTCCTGTTTTATTTTTACCTTTCCAGAGCCGGCAGCTGATCAGGGAATCATCTCCGTCATAATCATCTTTGAACATGAGAAATCCGGATTTTGCATATCCATCTTTAGAAACCACTTCTTCACTCTGCAGCTCTTTCAGTGACGGAATTGATCCATCTTCTCTATATTGTCTGCATAGATTAATATATTCAGTCCAGGCAGTTTTGGCATACTTGATTTCACTAACCTCATTGTCGACACCAAATTTACGTTTACCAAGAGAAATGATTTGTTCAGGCGTTGCCGGCGTGGAGTTGCCGTCCCCTTTGATATATACAGTCTCATTGAAATCACCTTCTCTGTACCTTACCACCGAATGAGAAGGCGTCACTTTGACCGCAAGAATAAATTTTTCAGCATCTTCGTCTACACTGCGAAGCATATAGCTGATTTTTACATGTGGAAATATATGCCGGTCATTTACGATGGAAATCAAATTTTTAGTCTGGTCAATCTCAGACAAGTCCAGACCAAAGGCCTCCCTGTTATTAGAAACGCCAACAAATAGAAGACCGCCATCCCCATTTGCAAACCCCACTATGGTTTTTGCCCACTTGACCGGATTTTCCGGATTCAGTTTTGTTTTATATTCATACCGCATATCTTCAGTGATAACATCTGAATAAAGTTCTGTAATTTTCATACTTCAACCTCCGGCAATCATCTGACCGAAGTATAACAAACATTACAGCACATTACAAGACATTACGATATTTTGTAATGTCACATAATGTGGCCATATTTCCCTTACTGATATGAAGCTGAAAGCCTCGATTATTTCGACTTTTCCATATTTGATACGATCAAATGATAAGTGTCGGGCATTACAGCAGCCGTAATGTTGACATTATAACGCAGTGAGCATTATGCCATGTCACTGGAATTCTTCCCTGTCTGGCAGACCCTATGACTGAATATGAAATCTAATCTGAGATTCCAAATATCACGCAGTACTCCTGCGTCTAATCAATGGCAGGCGAAATAAGTCAGTTTTTCTTCCAGCCCGGCCTGTTTTTCCCTGGTCAACAGGGTCATTCCCTATTTTCAAAAAAGATACGTGGTCCTTTCTTCTGTCTCGGGTCCTTCCCGACAACCCCGATACCCCCGACAGTCCCGATACTCCCGATTCAAAAGTCGTTTCACCTGAAATTTCCCACATAAAATTGACTGCTTCCTGATTTGCTGCCCACCTTCCCGCAATCCGCAATCCCAAATCCGAAATCCGCCTTCCCTCCCCTTTGCACTTTTCCCTGAAAATGGTTAAAATGGGTAAGTACCCTTTATCAAGGAGAGCTATCATGAAACTCATCAATTTTGACCATATCGTGCTGACCACGAGAAATCCGGAAGGATGCATCCATTTTTACCGGGATGTCCTGGGCATGACCCTGACCGAAGCCCAGGGGCGGTATGCTTTTCTTTTCGGAAACTGCAAGATCAATATCCATCAGCGGCCGGGGGAGTTCCAGCCGGCGGCCCTGAATCCGAAGGAAGGCAGTATCGATCTCTGCATCATCACGGAGACCCCACTGGAAGAGGTGGAAAGGGAGATGAAGGAGAAGAAGGCGCCCCTCATCACGGGCATCGTGGACCGGCATGGGGCACGGGGCCCCATGAAGTCCCTGTACCTTCGGGACCCCGATGGGAATCTCATCGAAATCGCCCGGTATATCAGCCAGAATGAAAATCGTGGAAATATCGCGGAAGATCTGATTTTTGCGGAACACGATGATAATGCTGCTATCGAATAAGGAGACCTATGACACCGTACCAGTCCAATCTGCTTTTTATCGCTGAATACGTCCTTTCAGCGGTAATAATCGTCTTTCTCACCTGGAAGAAGACGTCTTTTGACGCACGGAGAATCATCTCCCGGAAGACTTTTGCCAAACGCCTCCCCTTTGTCATCCTTGCCGTCCTTCTTCCCATCATTCTCATGACCGTCGTCATTGTTTTCTCAAAATTCATCGGCCCGACCACAAGTATCCTCCTCATCGGGACGCTTCAGTCCCTGCTCACGATAGCGGCCAACGTCCTCCTGGGCGTTTCCTGGCTGCAGCGGTACCGGGTCTATCCCCGGGGCACGGAACTCTGTATCGTGGTGATCCTCATGTACGTCATTTCCGACCTTTTCATGCCCGCCGGCATCAAGTATGCCATCCTCGTGGGCGGAACAGTGCTGGGATTCATATTTCCGGATACATGGGATGACTGGAGGAAATAAAGTATAGAAATAAAAGACTGCATTTAGCAGTCTTTTTATTCTGCCCCATTTCCGGGAACATTCTTCGTGAGAGTAACGGCAGTTTCCACATAAGTTTATTGGTTTCAATAGTCCCGGGAACGGATAGTACAACCCCTCAGTCCGCTTCGCGGCCAGCTCCCCAAACTTGGGGAGCCTGAAACGATAGCATACTGCTGGTCAAAGGCAATTCGTCTCGCAGGTGTGGACTGCTGAATCGACCATATAAAAATGGCCCGCTTCATCATTTGAGGCGGGCCTTCCTTCACTGATCACTAAGAACTGATAACTGATAACTTTTCAATTCAGTTCCACATTATAATTTTCATCCAAAACTGCATTCAAATGCAGCAGGGCCGGTGCGTCATTGGCATCGATGTAAAGGGCATGCCATTTCTGAATGCCCGGTGCTTTTCCGTAAGGGGTGGTGAGCATCTGGAAATTCGGGGACCATTCTGCCCGGATTCCTGCTGCCCGGGCCACGGGGAATACGGGGATATAGATATGGCCGTCTTTGCCGTAAGCTCTTGTTTCCAGTTTCTTCCCTTTGACGTAGAGGTCATAGACTTTGGCTACATAGTGGGGATTTCCGTCGGAGGCATAGATGGCATTTTCCAGTTCGCCATCTGTCGGGAATCCGGCTACACCGAAGGGGCGGAGTTTTTCACGGACTGCTTTGGCATCCAGGGGCTGACGGTTGTATCCGTCGGGATAAATATAGTACACCACGGTATGGTCCGTTTCTTCCTGGACCACCACCCGTTCATAAATGATATCTACGGGAATGCCCTTCACGATATGGGCAAAGAGGTCTTCCACGTCTTTTTCATACATGCGCACGCACCCGTGGGACGCATAATTTCCGATGGAGTTCGGGTTGTTGGTCCCATGGATGCCATAATTTCCACCAATCCCGATCCATCGGTAGCCCAGCGGATTTTCCGGGCCCGAAGGTACGGGATGTTCCTCATCATCCGGGTCTACCCATTCCGGATTTTCAATCATGGCCACCACTTTTCTTCGGCCGAGAGGCGTCTCCGTATCCTCGCCGGGCCTCCCCGGGGCAACGGGATACATACGAATGCCTACGTCCCCCTGATAGAGCGTCAGGAGACGGCTGGCCAGATTGACTTCGATCCGTTTGTCCTCAAACCGAGGCTTCTTCGGCCCTTCTTCTTCTGCCGGTGTTTTGTCTTCTAAAACGGCTTCGAAGGGAGGCGCTTTTTTTGCGTCCTTTACCGGCGCAATCACTTTTGTATCTTTATTCTTGGTCACTGTCATTTCAGTGGAACCATTTCCATAATAGCCTTTGGCATGAACATTTCCGACAGCTGTTCCCGCAATAGAAAGTGCAATGGCGGTTACTAATAAAAATTTTTTAATCAATGGTATTTCCCCTATCCCCTGTATGTAAAAACATGAAATTCATATGGAAATAATTTTTTTGCAAACATTGTCATTCTAAACGTGGGCACGACCCACCCGTCGCCTTCGGCGCCACCCTCCCAAACCTGGGAGGGCTGAAACGCTGGCATGCTGACGGATTTCCACAATTGGCATGCTGTTAATTATGCAGCAATCGATGCTTCGCATCGATTGGCCCCCTTCTCCGCTTCGCGGAGCTTCCCCCGCGGGGGACGCTTTTATCCCCCCTTTGTTTCCGGAAGTCAGAAGGCCGGGCCGCTGTGACGGCGTTTTCTTTCTTCGTCCAAGGATTCGAGCAGATTCGGCGGCGTCTCGCTCTTCCATACCCAGTCGGGCGCCGCTTTCTGGGCCATTTCTTTGGCGGCAAGCAAATCATAGTAGACCTGCCATTTGGCGTTCACCAGTTCCCGTCCGCTCTGCCTTAAGAGGTAGGCGGGATGGAAGGTGGGCATGACGGGAATGCCGTGATAATTGATCCAGTGTCCCCTGGAGCGGATAATGCCTGCGTCCCGTCCGAGGAAGAAACGTAAAGCCACTTTCCCCAGGCCTACGATGACCTTTGGCTTCACCAGTTCTATTTCCCTGACCAGCCAGATGGAGCCGCAAAAGCTGCCTTCCTGGATGGTGGGTGTCCTGTTTCCATGGGGCCTGCACTTGACGATATTTGTCACATAGACGTGGTCTCTCGTGATTCCCACGGAAAATAAGGCTTTGTCGAGAAGCTGTCCCGAGGGACCGATGAGGGGCGCCCCGTAATCATCTTCGACGCCTCCCGGGCCTTCGCCTACGATCATCATGGGCGAATCGGCAGGTCCCGAGGAAAGAACGGGTCCCAGGCCCCCTTCTTTCCGAAGGGGACAGGCCGTGCAGGTCCTGATGGCCTTTTCTATTTCTTGATGATTGGCAAAATGAGGCTCTTCCTGCCGGGGCCCCATCATTTCCCGATGCCGCCTTTCGGCGTATTCTTCGGGATCTTCATGTCCGAATAAATCCATCATTCACCTCTTACTGCATATCCGGCGGCGGTTCCTGATTGGTCATTTCATAGAAAAGGGTGAACTGGCCGGCAAAGTGGAGCTTCACCGTGTCCACCGGGCCGTTTCTATTCTTGGCCACGATGATTTCCGTTTCATTCTTCTTCGGATCGTCGTCTTCGATTTCCCGATTATAGTAAGCTTCGCGATACAGGAAGCTGACCAGGTCCGCATCCTGTTCCAGAGACCCCGATTCACGAAGGTCGGAAAGGAAGGGCCGGTGGTCCTGACGGGCTTCGACGCTTCGGGAGAGCTGGGAAAGGGCGATGACCGGTACATTCAGTTCGCGGGCAAGGCTCTTGAGGGATCTTGAAATTTCAGAGATTTCCTGCTGCCGGTTGTCCCCGTTTCTGGACGTATTCTTGGCCTGCATGAGCTGGAGATAGTCGATCATGATGATATCGAGACCCTGCTCTGCCTTGAGCCTCCGGCATTTGGAGCGGATTTCCGAAACTGAAATGCCCGGCGTATCATCGATGAAAAGGGGCGCATCCATGAGGACGGAAGCCGCATTGGCCAGCTGTTCCCATTCTTTCTGGGTGGAAATACGGCCGGTGCGGAGTTTCGAGCTGTCTACCAGGGCCGTGGAGCAGAGAAGTCTCTGGACCAGCTGCTCTCTTGACATTTCGAGAGAGAAGAAAGCCACACGGCGATGGGCCGAGGAAATAGACATGTTTTTTGCCATGTTGAGGACAAAAGCGGTCTTGCCCATGGACGGGCGGGCAGCGACGATGATGAAGTCCCCTTTCTGGAAACCGGTGGTCAGGGCATCCAGCGACGGGAATCCGCTGGCCAGGCCGGTGATGGATTCTTTATTTTTAAATTTCTCCGTAATGCTCTGCAGTTCCTGCTGCACCGCTTCGCCAATGGAGGTGAAATCACTTTTTCTTTCATCCCTGGTGACGGAGAGGATGAGCTTTTCCGAATCATCCGTAATATCTGCCACGTCCTGGCGCTCCGAGTAAGCTTCGTCGGCAATCGTCCCGGCGGCATCGATCAGACGGCGGAGTTTGGCCTTGTCTGCCACGATTTGCGCATAACGGCCTACGGATTTCGTGCTGACGACAGAAGTGGGAAGTTCATTGACGTAGAGAAGGCCTCCCACGTCATCCAGACGGCCCATCTTTTTCAATTCTTCCATGACCGTCAGGATATCGGCCTCCACTCCCCGATGGGAAAGGTTCATGATGGCCTGGAAAATGATGGCATTGGCTTCCCGATAAAAATCGGGAGCCGAGATCATCATGTCTTCCACGGTGAGGATGGCATCCTTGTCCAGGAGCATGGCTCCTAAAACTGCTTTTTCCGCATCGATATTCTGGGGCGGCACCCGGGAAATAATCTGGGTATCGGTGTCCTGTTTTTTCCATTCTTTCCGGTCGGAACGAAAATCCTTCCGGTCTTTGTCGTAGGTATTGTTGAAATCAGCCAAAAGAATTCCTCCCCGCTGAATTTTGATAAGAAATGATTACTTCTATTATACATGAAATTTCGAGTCATGGGGTAAATGAGATGGAAACTACAGGGTAAAGAACTTTTGAATCGGGGAATTCGGGAGTGTCGGGAATATCGGGATTGTCGGGATTGCAGGCCAATTTTGCAGGGCGGCCCTCTTATATATCTATTGCGTGGTATAGAATTTTTTCAGATGGATCGTCATGGGAAACATTCATCCTTTTAGAGTCAATGGGGGAATCGTTCTTCGTTCTTCGTTCTTCGTTCTTCGGGCGGAAATTTGGGAAATTGACTGGCCTTGAGAATACAATTCTTTGATATAATTGACTTGGAGCATATTGAGCATGTCCTTTCCTCCTTTACCTGTAATTGGGCAATTACAAGATAAAGGATACATAATAGAGGGGACCTGTTCAAGATGCTCTATTCTTGTGGAAAACATAGGTCCTCATTAACAATCAGGGTGGGGAATTTTTAATGAACATTCTGGGTATTTTTATATTACTATAAACAGTCCGGGAGAATTTGCCGGGGCGTCTTCCTTATTTAAACCTCCCGGGTGGTATAGAATTTTTTCAGTTTCATCGTCTTTGACAGCATTCATACCTTCAGGGTCAATTGAGGAAATCGTGACCCGCAGTACCTGTTCCGAATAAAATGATATTTTTATGCCGGCCCTTTCATGCAGGCGGAGCAAAAAAAGATGCCCCAAAAGACAGCGGGGCGCGAAATTCCCGCTGCTTTTGGGGCATCTGCCCGTTTCCGGGCTCCTCGATGATTTCAGTTTCCTTTGTTTTCCATGGTACCATGATTTTCAGAGCAAATCCTTCTCCCCTTCCGCTTTCTCTGAGATTGGCCGTAGCAGAAGACTGCGGGTGAATTTCTTTGTTCTATATATATAGTAGAAAAAAAGACGGTTTTGTATCATTAATTTTTCATTAAATCTGCATTTTTGAAGGAGCGAGGGTATTTCTACTGTCATCGCACAGTCCTGAATGCCTGACCGGATCAGCCTGCGCTATGCCGGTAAAAAGCGGCCGTCCCATAAATCCGGCCCACCTTAACGAAGAACGACGGATTCAAATGGGAATGCCCCTGTTCCGCACAGCCCTGTTATTTTCCCAGCACATATGCCGTGAGTTCCGTGAGGATTTCAAACTTCGGCAGGATATCATGGACCACTCCATATTCGCCCGGGGTATGGGCGCCTCCTCCCATGGGGCCCAGGGCATCGATGGTGGGAACTCCCAGGGCAGAGGTGAAATTTCCATCGCTGGCGCTGCCCACGGTTTTCCAGTGGATTTCCTTTCCTTTCAGGGCAAAGTACGCCGTGACCTCCCGGGCAAGGAGTTCTTCCATGTCCGGATTTCCATAGGGCGGACGGGTAATGCCCCCTTTGATGGTGGTGAGGACCCGAAGGTCAAAGGGCCGGGAAGCCAGGTCATGAAGGAGCTCTTCCAAATGTTCTCCTTTGCGGATGTCCGTCATCCGCATATCCACGGAACAGCTGCAGTGATCGGCAATGATATTGGCCGCCGTCCCGCCGCTCACCATGCCGATATTGAGATTCGTCCCTTCACAGGGTTTGTTTTCTTTGAGGAGGATTTCTCCCCAGCGGATGAATTCATGAATGGCGCTGGCCCCTTTCTCGGGCGCCGATCCTGCATGGGAGGCGATGCCGTGGAAATCAAGGTAGAATCTCGCCACGCCCCGCCGTCCTTTGACGAGGGTATTTTCTTCCATGGAGGGTTCCAGGACGAAGGCATAGTCCGATTTCTTTGCCAGTTCTTCAATGACGGGGCGGGAGTAGATGGAACTCAGTTCTTCATCGGGATTGAAAAGGAAACAGATGGCATGATTCTCCAGAAGATGCGGCTTTGTCTCCAGCCACCTTGCCAGATGAAGGGCAAAGATATCTCCCCCTTTCATATCATGGCAGCCGGGGCCATAGTAAAAGTCTCCCTCCCGCCGGAAGGGCCGCTCTTTCAGGGTGCCTTCGGGAAAAACCGTATCCATGTGGGCCATGAGAAGGAGCCTGTATTTCTCCCCTTTTCCTCCCGTCACCTTGAGACAGGGCCCGCCCGGAGCGCCCACGTCGATATATTCGGTATGCCATAAAGAGGATTTTTCAAATTCCCCTTTGAGCCAGGCAGCCACTTTCGCGGTGCCCCCGGGAATGGAAGATCCCGATTCCATATTGACTATGGTTTTTAAGTCCTGTAGAAATATCTTTTCGTCCAAATGGATCACGTTCCTTTCGAGTTATCAGTTCTCAGTTCTTAGTTATCAGAAACTGCCATCCGATACTGGTAACCACAGTGTAAAAATACGGAAAAGTTCTCAGTTATCAGAGATAGAATCCATCACTTGAATTTCCCGGGGAATATGATTACCACGCAATCCGGTCTTGTCCGGCGAGAATACCTCTTTCCAGTGTTTCCTGCCTTCGATATAAAGTGGTCGAAAACGAATGAACCCTGAGAACTGATAACTGTTAACTGATAACTTTTTTAAATAGCCATTTCATATCCCCGGTTTCCTTCACGATTTCCTCTTTCCTGTAAGAAGAATCAGGTTTCTCGTCACTTCTGCCGCTTTTTCAAGGCCGGAAAGGGGCAGGAATTCGTAGATGGAATGGAAATTGAGGGCTCCCGTGAAATAGTTGGGCGTGAAAATGCCTTTCGTGGAAAGGTAGGACCCGTCGGTGCCTCCCCGCATGGCAAAGGGCCGGGGCGTCAGGTCCGCTTCTGCAAAAGCTTCATAGAGGAAGTCCAGGGCTTTTCCATTGTCCTCTGTCATGGCGTCTGCTATATTTCCATAACTGTCTTCCATGGAACAGGTGACGTTCACTTTCGGATAGACCGCGGCCATTTTCCAGACCGACTCGGCGATGCGCCATTTCTTTTCTTCATAATGGGCTTTGTCATGGTCCCGGACCTGGATGGTAAGGATGGCTTTTTCCTGCGTGGCCTGGAGCTCCCGGCACCAGATATAGCCTTCCTTCCCTTCCGTCCATTCCGGCGTCTCTTTCGGATCGAAGGCATGGACCAGTTCGCAGGCCGGAAGGAGGGGATTCACGAGGCGCCCTTTGCCGTTCATGGGATGGGCAGGGACTCCCGTGAAAGTGACGGTCACCGTGCCCGCATAGAAAGTCTCCCAGGTGCATTCCCCCATGGCGCAGCAGTCCAGGGTATAGGCAAAATCCGGATGAAAACGGGAAAGGTCGAGACATTTGGAACCCCGGAGCCCCACTTCTTCATCCGGCACAAAGGCCAGAAATACAGATCCATGGGGATGGGTGGTCCTGGCGAAATGGGAAATACTGTCCATGACCGCCGTAATTCCCGCTTTGTCGTCAGCTCCCAGGACGCCCGAGCCGTCGGTGAAAAGAATATCTTCTCCCACATAGGGCGAAAGCTCCGGATGGTCCGCCGCTTTCATGAGGATTTCCTTTCCCTTATTCAGGACTATATTTCCACCTTCATAATGGATGAGCCGGGGATGGGGCGCCGGATTTCCACCAATGGATGCCGTATCCAGATGGCAGCAGAAACCGATGGAGGGAAAATCCCCCTCTCCCCGCTGCGGAAGGCAGGCCGTGAGACAGCAGTGATCATCCAGATGGATATCCGTAAGGCCCAGAGGCCTCAGCTCTTCCTCCAGAAGGAGGGCGAGATTCCACTGCCCCCGGCTCGAGGGGACAGCCTTTCCCCCATTGCTGATACTTTCCGTAGGGATGGCCTGGTAACGGAGGAAACGATCGAGAAGAGATTGACGGTGTGGAGTCATAATTGCCTTCTTTGATGACGGATGAATGAAAAGGAAACTAATGAGAAAGGGAAGCTTTAGGATGAAAGGCTTTTGAATCGGGGATATCGGGATTCTCGGGGATGATTTCGGGAGTCTCGGGAAGGTGGCGCCCTTTGGGCGCAGTTTTATATGGAATTTTTCATTTTCCTGACTTTTGGATGAAAGGGAAACCACAGGCTGGAAGGCTTTTGGTTAAGGGATATCGAAATCTCAGGGATGCATTCGGAATTCCGCATACATACTACGGGCCTGCTATATGAATTGTGCAGGCCCACCGCCCCGACAGTCCCGACAATCCCGACAGTCCCGAGTCTCCCGATTCAAAAGCTGCCCATCTTAAGGCTTCCCTTTCATCATAAAGCCTTGAAACATTCACACAAAGCAAAAGACGCCGTGATATTTCACAGCGTCTTTACCATGACAAAATGATTTACTTGAAATGCCAGAGATGTACGTCGTCGAGCGACCCTTCCCAAAAGTCTTTGGTGCCTCCTTCGAGGTCTTTGTTCTGGACCATGATCTGGTCTGCTTCGTAAAGGGTGGTCATGAACTGGTTGTCCCGGAGATAGGTCTGGATTTTTCCATAGGCTTTGCGGCGGTCGTCAAATTTCGTCATATTGGCCGCTTTGTCCATCATGGAAAGGAGCTCTTTGTCATTGACTTTCCCGAAGTTGCTGGCGCTTCCCGGGGCGAAGTAAATGCGGTAATCCGGATCCGGGGTCAATGCATAGCCCAGGAGGAGGAGTTCGTAGCTTCCTTTCTTTGCATTGGAGAGGACTTTGGTGAAGTCCATCTTTTCCAGTTTCACTTTGAGGCCAAGTTCCGTCAGGTTCTGCTGGATGAAGTCTGCGCTCTGTTCACGCTGCACATTGCCCAGAGGAACCTGGATGGTGAGTTCTCTTGACGTGTCGAAGCCCGATTCCTTGAGCTCATTCTTTGCCTTTTCCAGATCATAGGGAAGGGGCGATACGAAGGAATTGTATACCGGACTCCCCATGGTATAGAGGGTGGGGATGATTTTAGCCGTTCCCTTGTACAGTTCATCCACCATACGCCGGCGATTGATGGCCATGGTGACGGCCCTTCGGAAATGGACGTTGAAGGCAGGGTCTTCATTGTTCATCTGGAGGAACTGGGCGGAAAGGGATGGCATCGTTTTCACGGAGAGCTTTTCATCCTGTTTCAGGATGTCCAATTCTTTCAGGGGCACATTTCCGATGCCTCCGGATGCGGCCATCTGGATAGACCCGGATTTCAGCTCCGCCACGATCTGATTGCCCCCGGTAATACGGAGGAATATTTTCTTCAGCTTCGGGCTGCCGCGATAATAATGTTCGTTGGCCGAGAGTTCCACATGGTCTCCCAGCTTGTATTCCCTGAAAAGATAAGGGCCGCTGGTGACTTCGGCTTTCATTTCCGTATCGGGAAGTCCTACCTTTTCCGGAGGGATTTTCTCGAAAACGTGCTTGGGAAGGATGAAGACTTCAAAACCCAGCCTGCTTTTCACGTAGTAAGGATCCACCGGCCGTTTCGTGTAGAAGGTGACGGTTTTGTCATCCACTTTGGAAAGGAGGGGGATCATTTCGCCCCGTTCCAGCTTGCCGGAGCCGCTCACGCCTTCGAGCATGGAAATATCGATGCCTTTGGACGTTTCCACTTTCGGGTTGGCAATGGTATTCAGGGTGAAAATGACGTCGTCCGCCGTGACCGGTTTCCCATCGCTCCATTTCGCATCCTTATTGAGGTGAATGGTATAGGCCCGGTTGTCCGTGGTATCGATGGAATCGGCCAGGTGGGGCGTGAAGCTGTTCACCTTCGGCATGCCCAGAAGGGTATCATACATGAAACGGAGGGTATACTGGCCCGCAATGCCGGGGTTGTTCAATGGATTCAGGGTCTCCGGCGCATTGAACATGCCGATGACCAGGGTATCTTTCGGATTTTTGGAAGCGCTTCCTGCCGGTTTATTTCCACCCCCGCAGCCTCCCAGAGTCAGGGCCGCCGCAAGAGATAGAGCCATGGCGGAGATCAGGGTTTTTCTTTTTTTGTCCATGATGACCTCTTTTCCTGCTGCTCAGGGGAGATTTCCCCGTTTCTTCCTGTACTCTTCTGCTTCGGGAATGGAGCAGTATACGTAGTGTCCCGGAACGATTTCCTGAAGCCCTGCCACTTCTCCTTCCCCGTATTCCTGGATGGAGGGGTCGTAATCGATCCGTTTCCTCTTTCTTTCCATTTCCAGGTCTGTCACCGGAGATGCGGAAAGGAGGGATACCGTATAGGGATGAAGGGGATGGTTGTAGAGCTCATCGGTCTCTGCGGTTTCCAGGATTTTCCCGTTCTTCATGACGCCTATGCGGTCGGAAATATATTTCACCATGGCCAGGTCATGGGCAATGAAGAGGTAGGTCATATTTCTCGTTTTCCGCAAATCGATGAGCAGATTCACGATCTGGGCCTGAATGGAAACGTCCAGGGCCGAGAGGCATTCGTCGGCTATGATGAAATCCGGCTGCACGCAGAGGGCCCGCGCGATGCCTACACGCTGACACTGGCCGCCGGAGAATTCGGTGGGATAGCGGTTTGCATAGGATCGGCTGATGCCTACGGTGTCCAGGAGTTCATTCACTTTCCGGCTGATGTCTTCTTTCGTTTTGCAGATGCCGTGAAGGGCCAGGGCATCGCCCAGAATCCTTTTGATGGGGATCCTGGGATTCAGCGATGCAAAGGGGTCCTGGAAAATCATCTGCATGGATTTCCGGAATTTGAGGAGGTCCGCGCCCTTCCTGATATGGGTCACGTCTTCCCCTTTGTAAATGATGGTGCCTGAAGTCGGTTCTTCCAGCTTGATGAGGGTCCGGCCGGTGGTGGATTTCCCGGAGCCCGATTCCCCTACGAGACCGAAAGTTTCGCCGGGGTAAATGTTGAAACTCACGTCTTCCACGGCGTGGACTTCATTGGCTTTGCCCTTGTTGAAGGTTTTGTATAAATGACGGACTTCGAGGATGGGAGTTTCAGATGCTGTGAGCATAGGCTTTCCTCCCTTCTTCGGTATCGATCTGTGTACGGAATATTTCCTGACGCCGCTTGATTTCCTTCGGCGGCTCCACTTTCGGCGCTCTGGGATCGAGGAGCCAGGTGGCCGCGTAATGGGTGTCGCTCACTTGGAAGAAGGGCGGCTGCTCTTCGAAATCGATGGCCATGGCATAGGCATTCCTCGGCGCAAAGGCATCGCCTTTCGGTACGTGAAGGAGGTTCGGCGGGGAGCCGGGGATACTGTACAGATATTCATCCTTCGTATCCAGGGTCGGCATGGAGCAGATGAGTCCCCAGGTGTAAGGGTGCTGGGGATTATAGAATATTTCCTCTGCCTTCCCGTATTCCACAATCCGTCCCGCATACATGACAGCTACCCTGTCTGCTACATGAGCTACTACTCCCAAATCATGGGTAATGAAGATGACGGACATATGGAGTTTTTCCTTCAATTCATCGATGAGGTCGAGGATTTGTGCCTGGATGGTCACGTCCAATGCCGTAGTCGGTTCATCGGCAATCAGGATATCAGGCCGGCAGGCCAGGGACAGCGCGATCATGACACGCTGTCTCATGCCGCCGGAAAATTGATGGGGATAATTATGGCTGCTCTTCTCCGGTTCCCGGATTCCTACCAGTTTCATCAGTTCGATGGCTTCTTCCAGGGCTTTTTCCTTCGTCGTATCTTCATGGACGAGGATGGATTCGGCAATCTGCCGGCCCACGGTCATGGTGGGATTCAGGGAAGTCATGGGGTCCTGGAAAATCATGGCAATCTTCCGGCCCCGGATCTCTTCCATTTCCTTTTCTGACAGGGTGAGAAGGTTTCTGCCTTCGTACCAGATTTCTCCCTTTTCGAAAATCGTATTCTTCGGGAGCACCCGGTTGACGGCTTTCATGGATACGGATTTGCCGGAACCCGATTCCCCTACGATGGCCAGAGTTTCGCCATGTTTGAGGTCCAGGGTTACCCCTCGTACCGCAGCCACCCTGCCTTCCAGGGTCTGAAAGGAGATGTGAAGATCATTGATCCGAAGAATCGGACCGGTGTCTTTTGTTTCCATGAAATATCCTTTCTCCCAGAACATTCCGGTTTTGGGGATAGAAATAAGAAATTATTCGAAGTGCCAGTTCTGGAGATCGTCCAGGGAACCTTCCCAGAAGTCTTTGATGCCGCCTTTCAGGGTCTTGTCCTGTACGATGAACATATCATTTTCATAGAGGGAGGTGACGAACTGGTTATCTCTCATGTAGATCTGGATGTCTTTGTACAGTTTCTTTCTTTCTTCAAAAGTCGGTACCGAAGCGGCCTGGGTCATCATTTCCGTCAGCTTCGGATCGTCGGTATGAGCGAAGTTGGAACCGCCGCCGGGTACGAAGTAATCGCGATAGTCCGGGTCCGGGGTCAGTGCATAGCCCAGGAGAAGCATCTGGTAATCGCCTTTCTTGCAGTTCGAGAGGACTGTCGGGAAGTCGTACTTCTGGAGTTTGATCTTCAGACCGATTGCCTGGAGGTTCTGCTGAATGATATCGGCCGACTGTTCACGCTGGATATTTCCAAGCGGTACCTGAAGGACGATTTCTTTGGAGGTATCGAACCCGGATTCTGCCAGTTCCTTCTTGGCTGCTTCGGGATCATAGGGCAGCGGTTTGACGCTTTCGTCATAGACTTTGGAAACTTTGGTATAAATGGTCGGGACTACATGGGCCGTGCCCTTGTAAAGGTCTTTGCACAGTTTCTCACGGTCGATAGCCATGGTAACGGCACGGCGGAATTTCACGTTGAACTCCGGAACCTGGTTATTGACTTCCAGGTACTGGGTGTTCAGGGACGGTACGGCTTTGACGGAAAGCTTGGAGTCCTGTTTCAGGATGTCCAGATCCTTGACCGGTACGGCTCCGATACCGCCGGATGCAGCCATGTGGACGTTGCCGGATTTCAGTTCGGTGACAAGGCTGGTACCATTCATGATACGAAGGAAGACTTTCCTGATCTTCGGGGAACCGCGGAAATACTGATCATTGGCTTCCAGTTCTACATGATCGCCGGTCTTGTATTCCTTGAATTTATAAGCGCCGGAAGTGACTGTCGGTTTTGTAGCCGCTTCACTGTTGGCAATAGTGGCAGGGTCAAGTTTTTCGAAAATGTGCTTCGGAACGATGTATACTTCGAAGCCCAGCATGGATTTGACCATGTTCTGATCCATGGGGGCCTTTGTCTTGAAAGTGATGGTATGGTCATCGACTTTGACCAGGTTCGGAATGGTCTGCCCTTCTGCCACTTTGCCTACCGTACTGGTGCCATCAAGCATATTGATATAGGTGCCCTTGGTGGTCTGTACTTTCGGGTTGGCGATCATGTTCAGGGTGAAAATGACGTCGTCTGCCGTAATCGGCTTTCCATCGGTCCATTTGGCTTTTTCATCCAGCTTGATGGTGTAATTCTGGTTATCCGTGGTCTCAAAGCTCTTTGCCAGGTGCGGCGTGAAGTTATTGATTTCCGGCATGCCCAGAAGGGTATCATACATGAAACGAATGGTGAACTGACCTGCAATACCCGGGTTGAACAGCGGGTTGAAGGAGTCCGGCGCATTGAACATGCCGACGGCCAGGGAATCTTTCTTGCCCCCTGCCGCTGCCTGGGCGCTTCCGCTCTTCTTTCCTCCGCAGCCTCCGAGGAGTAATGCTCCTGCTGCCAAAGCTGCTGCTAAAGCCAATGCTTTTTTGTGATTGCTGAATGATACCAGACCCATAATAAACCCCTCTTTTCTGACTTCATAAGTCTGTTACTTCCGGAGGCGGCCCTTCCGCTCTCCTTTTTTGGAAATCCCTTATTTCCAAATTTATGCTGCGCCCCGCGGGCGATGCATACTAGTGATTGTCTCCCTGAATGGCTTCGTTCAGGCCGTCACCGAGGAAATTGATGGTCAGCACGGCAAGAAGGATCGCAAGTCCCGGAGGAATCCATCTCCAGGGTTCTTCAGAAAGAATCATGATGGACTGGGCAGCGGTGAGCATATTTCCCCAGCTGGAAGCCGGAGGCTGTACGCCCATGCCCAGGAAGGAAAGGGCTGCTTCCATCAGGATGGCCTGGGCAATCCCGAAGGTGCAGTTGACGAGGATAGGAGAAACCGTATTCGGCAGGATATGCTTGAATACGATGGTGAGCGGTGAATAACCGGTGACGATGGCCGCCGCGATATAATCCTGGGTCTTGATGGAAAGCACCTGGCCCCTGACCAGACGGCAGATGGGCGGCCAGCCCATGAATCCCATAACCAGCATGACGGTGAACATATTCGGTCCGATCAGGCTGACGATAACGAGGATGATCATGAACCGGGGATAAGACATGAACACTTCGGTAATCCTCATGATGACCATATCGATCCAGCCGCCGAAGAAACCGGAAACAAGGCCAAGAGTAATGCCGATGATGGCATAAATGATGACGGAGCCCACCCCCACGAAAAGGGAAACCCGGGAGCCCCAGATGAGACGGGTCAGATTGTCCCGCCCTACGTCATCAGTCCCCAGCATATGGGACGCATCGGGAGGAGCATCGAAGGATCCCACCGATTCTACCGGACTGTATGGGGAAATAATGGGTGCCAGAATGGCGATGAGGATAATCAGGGCGAAAACGATGAGGCTGGCTACGGCCACTTTGTTTTTACAGAACCGGCGCCAGGTGATTTTCCCCCAGGATTCGATGGGTTCCGATGCCTGATCCGCTTTCCGGTCCGCCTCATGATTGAGACCGAAGGCTGCGCCTATACTGTTCGCGTGGAGCAGCTCAAACCGGTTTGGTTCACTGACTTTTTCCATAAGCTCCTCCTTACTTGCTGTACTTGATCCGCGGATCAATGATGGCATACGCGATATCTACGAGAAGATTGGCTGCCAGTACGGAAATAGCGGAAAGGATGACGATCGCCATGAGAATCGGATAATCACGGGAATTGATGGAGGCCACCGTGAGGGATCCAAGCCCGGGCCACTGGAAAATCTGCTCCGTTATGACGGCCCCGCCGATAATGGCCGGAAGATCCGTCCCGATGACAGTGACGATAGGAATGAGGGAATTCCGGATGACATGGTGGAGAAGGACTTCATGATTATTGAGGCCCTTGGCTTCCGCCGTACGGATGTAATTCTGGGAAAGGACTTCCAGCACGCTGGCCCGGACATACCGGATCATATTCGCGCAGAACTGGGAAGCCATGACGATGACCGGCAATACCAGATGTTCAATGAGGTCGAAAATATCATTTTCCTCCCCCAGCACTTCCATGCCTCCCGTGGGGAGTAAATCCAGTTCCACGGCGAAAATATAGATGAGGCCGAGGCCCAGGAAGAAAGGCGGGAAAGAAACATTGAAAAACGTCCAGCCAATCACGACCCGATCGAGGATGGTATCCTTGTGAAGCGCCGCAAAAATGCCGAGCGGGATGGCAGAAGCATAGGCCACGAGGAGGCTTACACTCATGAGGAGAATGGTGGGCCCCAGCCTCTGGTCAATGATTTCCGTCACCGGCTGGCGGTTCGCAAAGGAAAAGCCGAGATTGCCGGACATTAAATTTTTAATCCAGTCTACATACTGAACCACAAGGGGCTTGTCGAGCCCCAGGGAAATACGGGTGAGTTCGATCTGATCCTTCGTCATATCCGGGGAAATATACATATCCGCCGGATCCCCCGGAGTCAGGTGCACCAGAAGAAATGCCCCGACCGATATGAGAAATAATACCGGTATGGCGATGAGCAGACGCTTAATGATATAGTTCCTCATACAATCCCCCTCTATTTCTCCCCCGGAAATAAAAAAACGCAACGGGGGCATATGCCGATGCCTCGTTGCGTCATTCAGATCAACTTCGTTAATCTGTCATTCTTTGATTGAACCCATTATACATTTCTTTTTTTGTCATGTCAACGGAGTAAAGAAATATTTTACAATTCGTTGTTTTACGGATAGAGTCAGTATCGGTATTCGGGCGTCAGCCTCATCACGGCGCCCCCGTTGAGACAGTCTCGAAATTTCGGGGTGCGGGATGCGGGATGCGGGGTGCGGGGTGCGGGAAGGTGACGGCGCTGATGCGCCGTCGATTCTTATGGGGATTGTTCACAGGCGAGGGGAAACGGATTTCGGACTTCGGATTTCGGACTTCGGGAAGGTGTGCCGCTGATGCGGCACCTTTTTTATGGGGACTTTGCACAGGCGGAGTTGAAAAGCCCGGATTATTCATTTTCAGGTGACACCAAGTCAGAAGATGCGAATGAGAAGACTCCCGAAGGCAGGGGAACTCCGGTGCGGCCAACGAGAGAGAACTGCACAGATGCGGAAAAAATATTCCGTGTCAGAATGGGAGCCAAAGGCCCCATATAATTTGCGCCCAAAGGGCGCCACCACCCCGAATCCCGCACCCCGCGCCCCGAACTCTCGGAATTGACTCCGCCGAGGCGTGCCCCCCGTGAGGCTAAACCCCGAATACCGTGAAAGACTCGGGTCATGGTATCTGACAAAAGACTCAGTCAGCTCAATCCATCTCAAAGACCGCTTTGCTCCCCTTTTCTGCCGGCATGATGCGGAGTCTGGCATCGATCCGTTCTTCCAGTTCCGGTACATGGGAGATGATGCCTACGAGGCGTCCCGTATTCTGGAGGTCGATCAGGGTATTCATGGCGCTGTTCAGCGCTTCGGGGTCAAGGGTGCCGAAACCTTCATCGATGAACATGGTATCGAGCCTTACTCCTCCCTGCCGGGCCTGGACCACGTCGGCAAGACCCAATGCCAATGAGAGGGAAGCCAGGAATGTTTCGCCGCCGGAGAGGGTATTGGCGGGGCGGGACCTTCCCGTATAGCTGTCCGAGACTTCCAGGGTGAGACCCCCTTTGGCATCGGTGGAGCCGTCGGCCATTCTGTGAAGGCTGTATCTATGATGGCTCATATCGAGAAGACGGAGGTTGGCCGCCCGGGTTACTTCATCGAGGAGGGCTCCCAATACATACCTTTCCAGGGTGACTCTCGTCTTATCGCCCCGGACAAGGCTGTAAAGGCCTGCCGCAAGGCCTGCCTCTTTCAGGGTTTCTTCATGGCGTTTTGCGATTTCCCTGACTTTTCCTTCTGCCTCTTTCAGGACTTTCTTCCTGTTTTCGCTGTCGGAAATAATCCGCACGGCGCTCTTGATGGCTGCCTGCAGGCCATTTCCTTCATTTCCAAGCAGAACCATATCCGGTCTTTCTTCGTTTCCCAAAGCCAGTTTTTCATCGGTAATGATTTTTTCCGCCGCCTTCAGCCGGCTCTGCCAGGTCTCGATGGTTCTGGAAATAGAATCTTCTTCATTCGCCCTTCCATACCAGGACCGGCATTCGGGAAGGTCTTTAAAGCCGGCGGCCAGGGATTTTTCCGTCAGTTTCCCTTCCCATTCCTTATAGTCCTTCGCCAGCTTTTCCCGCTGGCCTTCATAGGTCCTGTATTCCGCGTCGGCAGCGGAAAAATCGGCGGAAGCCTTTTCTTTTTTCCGGGACGTTTCTTTCGTCGCTTTCTCCCAGTCCTGAATGAGATGGTTGATCCTGGCCACCTCTTTCTGAATGGCATCGGTATTTCTATATTCTTCCGGAATATCTTCCAGAGTCCTCATCTTTGTCTGCGCATTCCCGAGCTCCGTAATGGCCCCCACATAGGCGCTGGCCTGGTACTGCTGATAAAGGTAGTTGGCATTATCGTAGTCCAGGGCCGCTTTTCTTGCCTTTTTTTCCGCCCCTTTCACCATGGCTTCCGTAGGAAGGTGCTTATCCCGCTGTGCCGGGGACGGATGATGGATGGCACCGCACACGGGGCAGGGCAGGCCTTCTTTAAGCGCTCCTGCCAGGATGGCGGCCTGGCCGGAGTAGTAGGTCTGACGGATTTTTTCATAATCCTCCCGGGTCCGGTCCCTTTGGGTCATACATTCTTTGGCCGATTTTTCCAGATTTGCCATCTCTTCTACCGCTTCATTGAATTTGATGGAAAGCCGGTCCACTTCCCGTTTCGTAGCCCCATAGGCTTTGGCCTTCGGCTCCCAGCTGATGAGTTCTGCCATACGGACCCGGAACTTTCCGATTTCATCGGCCTCTTTTTCCAAACCTTCCGCTTTGGACGCAAGGGCTGCTTTTTCTTTCTCTGCCCGATCTCTCCGTCCTGCCGCATCGTCCAGCTGGCGGCGCACGGTCAGACCGTCGTTTCTGATTTTTTCCAGATTTTCGAAATAGGCCGCCAGCTCTTTGGCGCTCCGGATGCGGGAAAGGTCTTCTTTTGCTCTTTCAATCTGTTCTTTGTCCCGGAGAAGGAGGGCCTTTTCGTTTTCTGCCTTGTCCAGATTCATGAAATGGCTGTGAAGGAGGGCTGCCTTCTGGTATCGATTCCGGAAATCGTCGTAATCCTTTTCCGCCCGGTTCTTTCCTGCTTCCGCCTCGGCGATCTGTTTCCCGATTTCAGAAATCTGATTTTCCAGATTTTCTTCATTCTCGGCTCCTGCCATGCGGAGGGTGGCAGAGAGTTCCGTTTCTTCATTCTTCTGCCGGCTCTGGAGAATTTTCAGGTGGGCAAAGAGTTCATTCTGGAAATCGGAGAACCGGCCGGTCTTGAAGAGCTGTTTCAGGATGGCTTCCCGCTCTTCTGCCTTGGCCACGAGGAGTTTCCGGAAATCGCCCTGGGGCAGGAGAATGACCTGACAGAACTGGTTCGCATTGAGACCGAGCAGCTTCGAGGAAGCTTCCTCCACATTTTTCGTGACGGTCCGGATTTCCTTCCCCTCTTCCAGCTCGGAGAGAGAAGCCTGCATGGTCACTTTTTTGAGGCCTTCGCCCCGGATTTTGTTCAGCATCTGTTCCGGGCTCCGGGAGGCGCGATAGGTCTTCCCCCCGATTTCAAAGTCAAAAATGACTTCCGTCTTCTGGGCGCCCGTGGCATAGTCGCTCCGCATATGGCTTCCCGTCCGGTCTCCGCTGGTCCTGCCGTAAAGGGCATAGCACATGGCATCGAGAATGGTCGTCTTCCCCGCTCCCGTGGGTCCGCAGATGAGGAAAAGATGGCGGCCTTCCAGTTTGTCGAAATCAATGACCGTTTCTCCCGCATAGGGCCCGAAGGCGCGCATGGTAAGTTTCAATGGTTTCATTTTTCCGCCTCCCCTGCATAGACCTTTTCCCAGATGGAAAGGGCCAGTTTTTCTTCGTCTTCCGTGAGTTCCGTTTCCCGGAACTGTTTCACGAATCTCTTTAAAATTTCTTCGTCGCTCATCTGCTCCAGATGAAGGTCTCGCGTCCCTTCATCATCTTTGAAGCCCATGTCCTGCTCCACGCCCAGGCAGTTCGGGAATTTCGCCCGGAGCTTCGGCATGGCATCGATGACCGGCGATTCATTGGTGAGGGTGATCTGGAGGTAATCTTCGGATGGGTCTGTTTCGGGAGCCATGAGTTCTTCAAAAGTCCCTTTCAGTTCCCTAAGCTGGCGGAGGGGCGTGAGCTCATGGAAGGAAGTGGAAATATTTCCCTCTCCATCCATATTTCCTATAATCACGCCCTTCTTCTGGTACACTTCATTGAAAGAGTACCGCATAAGGCTCCCGGAGTACTGAATCCTTTCGGAATCGGACTTTGTCTTCTGGGGCCCGTGGAGATGGCCCAGGGCCGCATAGTCATAGGGGGCAAAAAGATCGTCGGGAATCTGGTCATAGCCTCCAATCGAAAGGGGCCTTTCCGATTCAGAAGATGTTCCGCCGGCCGCAAAGACGTGGGCCAGGGCGATTTTCCTCATTCCCTTGCCCCCCTCCGGCAGCATCGAAAGAAGATGGTCCGAAAGGGCCTTCTGGGCCGCTTCGAAAGTCCGCACCGATTCCGCTCCCTCGATGCCAAGGTCATTCATCATGACCCTGACCCTCGCCGGGTCCGCATAGGGCATGGGGAGGAAGGCCACTTTTCCGTATGTATCGGACAGGATGACCGGTTTCACTCTTTCCAGAGGCCCGAAGATATAGAGTCCCTGATGGGTGAGAAGGCGGCTGGCCACGGCCAGACGCTCCGCACTGTCATGATTGCCACTGATGATGAGGAAGGGAATTTTCCGTTTCCCCACAATTTCCTCGGTCATCCGGTCAAAAAGCTCCACCGCTTCTTCAGGCGGATAGGAACGGTCATAGACGTCTCCCGAGAGGAGGATGACGTCCGGTTTTTCCTCATCAATCAGGGGAAGGAACTGATTCTCCAGGAGCCATTCCTGGTCTTCCGTCAAGGAACGCTCCTTCAGGAGCTTTCCCAGATGCCAGTCGGCAGTATGAATGAATTTCATAGATTTTCCTCTTTTCGTAAACTTTTCAGTAAAGCAATTTCCTTTGCATAACCGGGCAGTTCATTGGGCGTTTCCAGGTAGAAAGGAAGATTCCTGAGCTTTGGATGGTTGATGACTTTCATGATGGTTTCGATGCCCAGGGACCCCTGTCCGATTTTTTCGTGCCGGTCCTTATGGCTGGCGAAGGGATTCTTGTCATCGTTCAGATGAATGGCGTGAAGCCTTGGAAGGCCGATGATTTCATCAAATTCCTTCAGCACTCCGTCCAGATCATTCACGATATCATAGCCCCCATCATAAATATGGCAGGTATCCATACAGATACCCATGCGGTCTTTCCGCTCCACTTTTTCGATGATGGCCGCCAGTTCTTCAAAAGTGCGGCCCACTTCGGTGCCTTTTCCCGCCATCGTTTCCAGACACACCACTTTCGGAAGTTCTTCCTGATCCATGGCATAGTTCAGCATATCCGAAATGAGGCCCACAGCCACATCCACTCCCTGTTTCAAATGGGCGCCGGGGTGGAAATTGTACATGCAATCAGGCAAATGGGCCGTTTTCGCCAGGTCTTCCCGAATCGCCCTGCGGGCAAAATCGCGGACGCTTTCCTTCGTGGATGCCCCGTTCATGGTATAGGCCCCATGACAGAGGATGGGTCCGAAATCATGATCTTTCATCCACTGGCGAAGACCTTCCACATCTTCCTCCACCAATGGCTTTGACGCCCCGCCCCGGGGATTTCTCGGGAAAAACTGAAATGTATTTCCCCCGAGCTTTGTGGCCTCTTTCCCCATGGCCAGGTACCCGTTGGTCACTGATAAATGACAGCCGATGATGAACATAGTGACTCCTTTATGGAAATAAAAGTAGATTCTCATGAAATTACAATTTAATTATAGCATGAAAGAGGCCTTCCATGGGCAATGGCTGCCTGCACTCATGGAAGGCCTTTCCTGCATTCTGCGAGATTGGTTATCAGTTCGCAGTTATCAGTTGACAGTGAAACTTAAAGGGAATACCTGCTTTCTGCAAAAATGGCCTGCCCTCCAAGCTGATGAGAGACGGACCATGAATTACGCTTTTCCCGCGCATTCCGCAGAGCGCAGGGCAGGAGACTTTTCTTTGCTATTCTTATTTTCCCCCAGCTGCATGAGGATGAGGCTCACCGTGATGAGTCCGGCTCCTGCCATCTGGATGAGGGTCATGGCTTCTCCCAGAATAATCCAGGAGAAAAAGGCGGCCATCATGGGCGCGGCAGCGGCAAAAAATCCTGCCATTTCAGGAGATGCATACTTCTGGGCCACCGTCTGGAAAGTAAAGCCGAAAACAGAGCAGAGCAGGATAAGTCCCGAAAGGGCGAGCCAGGTGGAAGAGTCCGTGGGAACGGAAGGAATTTCAAAAAGGAAAGAAGAAACGAGACCCAGCGCCCCCATGACCCCCATCTGGAGCAGACCTACGGAAATGGGTTCGGCCGATTTGGCAAAATGGCCGGTAAGCCGGATCCAGATGGCATAAAAGACAGAGCCCGTGAGGCAGATGAGTTCCCCGAGAGAAAAGGAAATTTCATTTCCTTTCAGGGTCAGGCAGGCAATCCCTGTGAGGATGAGAATCATGGACAGAATGGTTTTGGGACCGGGAAATTTTCGTTTCAGGAATGAACCGATGAGGACCACCCAGAGGACCGCCGTATTTTCAAGGAAGGCTGCGGATGAAGCAGGAATCATGGTGAGACTGATGAGCTCACAGGCCATACAGGAGAAAAGGGCGAGACCCGTAAGGAAGCCTCCTTTGATTTCTTCCCGGCCGATTTGGGAGAGTTTCCTGTGAAACAGGAGACAGAGGACGAGGGAGGAAAGGAGGAAACGGATACCCAGGAGCTCCAGGGGCGGCAGGGCATGGATGGAAATTTTGGAAAATGTATAAGAAGTGCTCCGCGCCGCAATGACGGAGAAGAGAAGGATTTCAGCCTGACGGGTATTCATGACGGGCTCCTTTCGGAAACATGGAATTTTTACTACACCCATGGTACTATAGAGTCAGCTGTGACGGAATAGCGAGTATTTCATAATAGATGTGATAAAAATTCAAAGGAACCTCTATGGATACGGAAAAATGCAGGATCCTCCTCACCACCCTGAAAGCGGGGAGCATGTCAAAAGCCGCGGAAATCCTGGGCTACACGCCGTCGGGGATTCTCCGCGCCATCAAAAGTCTGGAAGAAGACGTCGGCCTTCCCCTTCTCCTCCGCACGCCCCGGGGCGTAACGGTGACGAAGGAGGGAGAAAAAATCCTTCCTGCCCTGAAGGAAATCCTCCATCAGGAGCAGTTCATCAAAGAAATGAGCGCAGACCTTCGGGGTCTCGTGACGGGGGAACTCAATATCGGCACTTTCTTCAGTGTGGCCGCCAACCTGATGCCTCCCATCCTTTCGGATTTCAGGAAAAAATATCCCGGAATCCGTATCAACCTGGTGCAGGCAGGCAATAAAGAACTCCGGGAACGGTTTGCCGGTCATGAACTGGATGCCGCCATCATCAGCCGCCAGTCTTATGAGGGCCCCTGGATTCCCCTTCTCCGGGATGAACTCATGGTCTGGCTCCCGGAAAACCATCCCCTTTCCTCCCTTCCTGCTTTCCCTTTAAAGCAGCTGGAAAAGGAACCTTTCATCGACGAGCTCCCCGGAGAAGAAACGGATATCTGGTGGCTCTCCCGGAAAGAAAATCTCCACCTGAACATAGCCTTCACTTCCATTGACAATTATGCCGCCTACAAAATGGTGGAAGCCGGCCTTGGTATCACTCTCAATAACCGTCTCATGACTGCCACCTGGCAGGGAAAGGTCAAAGTTCTTCCCCTCAATCCGCCCCAGTATATCGAACTGGGCATGGCCGTGCCCGAAGTCATTTCTCCGGCGCTTGGGAAATTTATAGAGTACGTGAGAAAAGCAGTATGAATAAAAATTAAAAAAACTTTTGAATCGGGAGTCTCGGGGGTATCGGGGGTATCGGGAAGGTGGCGCCCTTCGGGCGCAGTTTTATATGTTGCCTTCGGCGACAGCCCCCGAACTTCGGGGGCCTGTGAGGGGAGCCTTTCCCATTCGCATGCCCAGCCTTAGTGTCACTTGATCACAAACGATACAGGATTCAACCCCGCCGGTGCAAAATCTCCATAAAAAATTGGCGGCGCATCAGCGCCGCCACCTTCCCGCACCCCGCGCCCCGCTCCCCGAAATCTCGAAATTGGAGGAAAAGCGGCACGCCGTGGTTAAGCTAAATCCCGAAAACCGTAACCGTCTCAGGTCACGGTATATGACAATTGACTCAAATCATTATTTCACCACCAGCACCGGGCATTCCACATGATGGATGGTATAGTAGCTGACGCTCCCCGAAATCATGGAGGAAATGGCTCCCTTACCGCTGGTCCCCATGATGATCATATCCGATTCATCATCTTTGGCCGTCAGGGTGATCATGACTTCCGGAACCCCCATGAGGATATCGGTCTTTACCCTGGCTCCCGCCGGAAGATTCTGAATAAGTCCGGCCAGCACGGCAGAGCCCTTTAATATCAAAGGACTGGAATCGTCCGGCTTTTTCGTCATATGGATGGTGTAATCAGAAGAAGTGATGCCTGCAATGGGAGCCACGTAGAGAAGATGGATTTCCGCATCAAAAAGTTTGGCCAGACCCAGGGCATAATCAAAGGCCCGGGCAGAAGCTTTCGTATTGTCTACGGGAACCAGGATTTTTTTGACTTCCTTTTTATTCATAAATTTCCTCTTTCCTTATTTCACGATAAGTACGGGGCATTCGGAATGATGGACCACATAATGGCTCACGCTCCCCATGACAAAGGAGGAAACGGAACCTTTCCCGCTGTTACCCATGACGATGAGATCCATATCTTCCGCTTCACTGACAATGGAATTGCCTGGCATGCCGAAGACCACTTTCTTTTCCGCTTTCACATTTTTCGGCGCATCGGCCAGATAGATGTCAAGAATGGCTTCGCCTTTCTTAATGAATGGATCTTCCGGATGTTCCGGGAGTTCCTTGTAGGCAGGAATCAGGGTTTCCGGGTCCATGACGTAAAGCATGGTGATTTCTGCATCCGTTTTTTCTGCCAGGAAGCAGGCTTCCTGGAAAGCCCGTTCCGACGGGTCAGAACCATCGATGGGGACAAGAATTTTTTTGATTTCCATAATAAGATCTCCTCCATTCAAAGTAAAAATGTATAGAGGGCACCGCGATTCCCTCTGAATGAACAGACTTATTTCACGATGAGGACGGGGCAGGAAGAATGACGGACCACATAATGGCTCACGCTTCCCATGACAAAGGAGGAAACAGAACCTTTGCCGCTGTTTCCCATGACGATGAGGTCTGCTTTTTCCTCTTCTGCCGCCCGGATAATACAGGACCCGGGCACGCCGATTTCCACGATTTGACCGATTTCCAGATTTTCCGGCCCATCATGGGCATAGAGGTCCAGCACTTCCCTTCCCTTTGCCTTGATGGAACCCGTATCCGTAGCTGCCAGATTTACTTTGTATACAGGAAACATGAGTACATCTGCATCCACCACATAAATCATGGTGACTTTTGCTCCCGATTTTTCCGCCAGCATGCAGGCCTGGGAAAAAGCCCGTTCCGACGCATCGGAACCATCAATGGGGACAAGAATCTTTTTGATTTCCATAGACAGGACCTCCTTTGAAATATTTCCTTCATCCTTATTATATAACATTAGAAATACATTTAGAAATAAGGCTTTTGAATAGGAAATGGAAGAAAAAGTAATACATGGCAATGTACAATAATGACTCTATGGATTGAGCTGCCTGGTTTACAAAGTTATCAGTTATCAGTTCTTAGTTCTCAGTAAAGGATAGCCCGCCTCAAATCAGGAAGCGGGCTTTTTATATGAGGAAATATAGAATAAACCAGCCTGAATGCATTGAACAGGATAAACATGTAAAAAGTGCGGCGCCTATGATTCTGCGCCGCACCAGCACTAAAAACTGATAACTGATAACTGATAACTATTTTTATTTCACAATGACCACCGGGCAGTTTACATGCTGCAGGGCATAATGACTGACACTGCCGATGACAAAGGAAGAAAGAGCACCTTTGCCGCTGTTGCCCATAACGATGAGATCCACTTTTTCCTCTTCCGCAATACGGACAAGATCATTCGTAGGAAGGCCGATTTCCACTTTTTTCTCGATTTCCAGCCCTTCCGGAGCTTTTCCCGCAAAATCGTCGACTATAGCCCGGCCTTTTTTCGTCACATATTCGATATCTTCCGGCTTCACTTCTACCCGGAAGCCAGGAATGATGACGATATTGAGGAGAACGAGCTTTGCCCCCATCCCTTTGGCCATGGCGCAGGCACAGTCAAAGGCGCGCCCCGAAGGCTTCGAACCATCCACAGGGACAAGAATTTTTTTGATTTCCATAATAAGACCTCCTTGAATATAATATCCGCAATGGAAATAAGAGCTGTTTCGTATGACTATTTTGTGGAAATAAAAACTTTCTTTTTTAATAACTTTTGTTTCGGGAATATCGGGGTTGTCGGGATTATCGGGGTGGTCGGGATGGTGCGGCGCAAAGTCATGAGCACCGCATTTTTATATTTCTAATCAGGTCATTCTCATCCAAACTCAATGACCCAGGGGATCGGCGCCGTATTTATTCGGTCCCTGGGTGCCCCGGACAAAGAGGAGGCACATACCGTATACGAAGAAAGCGGCCGCCACGATGAAGGAGAGGAAATGGCTGTCCGCCGCTTCCAGAATGGGCATCAGGGGTAGATTCAGAAGATAAAGGCAGCCAAAGAGGGTGCTCTTTCCCATATCATGGGCCCTTCGGATGGAAAGGGACAGGGCCCCCAGATAGAAAGGCAGCTGGAAGACCAGGTAAAGAAGACAGCCCACCAGGAAAGCCAGTCCTTCGCCGGCCAAAAGGGATCCTGCCAGGCCCACCACGATGACCGAATAAACGATGAAGAAAATAATGGTAAGCAATATGCCCCAGGTGAAATACCGCCACCGGTTCAGACGGCCCACGAAATTGAAAAACCGCCCTCGGAAGGAGGTATCCGAAAAGCCGTCGGAATTCCTCGGACTCCAGCCTTCCAGGATATGGTCCAGTTTGTCGGAGAGACTTTCCTCGCCGTAAGTCCGGTAATCGCCTCCGGAAGACGTATCGCGATAGGCATTCTGTTCCTGATGCGCTTCTTCCTTCGGGAAATCCGGCTCTTTTTCTTCTGTTTCAAAGGGCACGGGCGAAGGAGTGGTCCCAAAGATGGTCTTCTTCTCTTCTTCCGGTTCTTTGGAAATCTCTTCCGTCGCCGGAATTTCTTCGGATTCTTTCATTTCAGAAGATTCTCCCGTCAGGGAAGCCCCGCAGTTCGGGCAGAACTTTGAACCTGCTTCATAAGGTTTGCCGCAGTTCGGGCATATTTCCCTTTTTATTTCCTCCCAGTCCAGCTTCTCCCCGCAATGGGAGCAGAACTTTTCGCCCTCCTCCACTATTTCCCCGCAGGAAGGGCAGTGAAACTCTCTGTCATCCATATCTTTCACCTTCTCATCATGAGAAAAATGAATCCCCTATACCAATATGTATCTATAATAAATTATATCATTTCCCCCATTCCCCATCTCTTTAACAGAATAAATTTCATTAAAAAATTAGTTTATAACGAGATGAAAAAAGGTTTAGGTGCGGGGGGGAGCCGTTAGCCATTAGCAGTTGGAAAGCTGAATGACCATTTCGTCCGCGAAACTGTACATAAGGGTTAATGAGTTAATCGGTGAATGGCACTAACCAGGGTACGCAATATCCCCAAGCGTCCCCTTGAGGGGAAGCTCCCGCGAAGCGGGTGAAGGGGTGTACAAACGGCACCCGGCAATATGTTGGACAATTACTCGAAATGGAAGATAAAGTATGCCACCCCAATTGAGGGCCAAAGGCCAAATTAAAAACTCGCGTCCGAAAGGACGCCACCTTCCCTAACCCCTAATCCCCAATTCCCAATTCCTCCCGCGCTGCCCATATTCATGCCAGTTGAGAGCCGAAGGCCTATATATAAAACCGCGCCCAAAGGGCGCCACCTTCCCGCACCCCGCACCCCGCACCCCGCTCCCCGATTCAAAAGTTGTATCATCCTTCAATTTCCCTTATTTCTTACAGTTACCGCAAAACCTCATTGACTCCCGGTCTAAAAAGCACTATAATTGACATGTTATTCACGAAACAAGTACTCTGAAAACTGCCATAGAGAAAGGATTTCCAAATGATTGAAGCCATTTATAAAAGAAGAAGTATCCGTCATTTCCTCCAGAAGGCCATCCCCGCCGAAGACCTGGAAGAAATCCTGAAAGCCGGCTGCTGGGCACCGTCGGAAAAGAATCAGCAGCCCTGGAAATTCATCGTCATCCGCGGTGATGAACGGAAAGCCATGGTGAAAAAGCTGAAGGAAGGAATCCAGAAGAACCGGGAAGGCGCTGAAAATGCCATGTTTGGCAAGGAATATGCCAAATTCATTCCCTCCGCCATCTATACAGCCCGGGTCCTGGAACAGGCGCCGGTCATCGTATTCGTCATCAATACGAAAGGCATTTCCTACAGGAAAACTCTTTCCATCCCGGAACACATGATGGAACTCTCCGACATCCAGTCCGTAGCCGCCGCCATCCAGAATATGTGCCTCGAAGCGACAGCCAGAAATATCGGAAGCCTCTGGACCTGCAACGTCTTCTTCGCTTATGACGAACTGAAAGAATGGCTCGGCGCGGAAGGAGAAATGGCAGCTGCCATCGCCTTCGGGTATACGGATAAGGAAATCCGTCCCATGCCGAGAAAGCCGCTGGAAGAAGTGGTGGAGTATCGGGGAGAGTATCCGGAAAGCTGGATGGGCAAATAAAATTTTACTATTCCTTTGAATCTTACCCTTTGTCAAAT
>DKQZ01000082.1 GCA_002471975.1 Dialister sp. UBA7295
CGCAGACAGCTCCCCAAGCCTGGGGAGCCTTGAACGTTTCGACTTGTACGAGCTTTTCATACCCGCCTGTGTACATTCCCCATATAAATTCGTCGGCGGAGAGCACCGACACCTTCCCGATACTCCCGAGACTCCCGATACCCCCGACAGCCCCGACACAAAAGTCATCGAAGAAGAAAGTTTCCCAATAAAAAATGGGCGCCTATATAACTTTAAGGCGCCCACCTTCACGAATCACGAAGAACGAATCACGAATTTTCGAAAGTGTCTCTACAGGGGCTCGCCGTGATGAGGCTGACTCACGAATACCGTTTCTGACTCAAACCGTTGCCTATACTGAGAATATATATTCGAAATACTCTTCCTGGAATTTCTTGGTTCCTCCCCTGGAGATGGGAATGACGGCACCGCCTATTTCTATGGTCCCTGTCTTGATGGCCCGGATGGCTTTTCTGTTGACGAGGTAGCCTTTGGATGGGCTGGCAAACTGGCCGGGGGACATGGTATCCAGGCTGTCTTTGAGGCTGGTGAGGGTAAGCCGGGTCTGCAGGGTATCTCCACCGGAGAGATGGAGGGTGAGGATATGGCCATCGGTTTCAACGTACTGGATATGATCGATTTCGATGACCCGTATGCCTCCTTCTACTTTGAATATCATACGCCGGCTGTGACGGAGTCGGATATTATCCATGACCCGGTCCATGGCTTCGTTGAATTGTTCCATGGTGAAGGGTTTCAGGAGGTAATGGGCAGCGCCGATGGTGAAGGCTTCGACGGCATATTCGTCGCTTCCTGTGAGAAATACGATTTCTGCGGGCACTTTTTCTTTCCTAAGCTGGGCGGCGATGTCGGTACCCATGATGCCTGGCATGCAGATATCGAGAAGGACCACGTCAAAGGGGGTCCGTTCTTCTACGTCGTTCAGGAATTTGTAGGCGTCGGTATAGAGATTGAATTTCACGTCAATCTTTTTATTTTCGAAATATTTTTTCGCAGCGAAATGGGTGAGTCTCACCTGATCCTGCATATCATCGCAAATGGCTACGAGCATGTAGTTCCCTCTCTTTCTCATCTCTATATAAACGGGATTTGTCCCGGATATGTATCGGGTAATGGGTAATGGGTAATGGGTTATCGTCCGAGTAACTTTGGGAAATATTATTTTTCAGAAACTGTACATTGGGGTTAATGGGGTTCAGGGTTACCGGCTGGAATCCCATGCTTGCCGGGAAGCTGTACATTGGGGTTAATGGGTTAGCCCCCGCTCGCACGGACGCCGTTAACTGATTAACCCTTATGTACAGTTTTTCTGTCCGAATGACTCTCAGGGCAATCCACCTCATGAGCTATGACTAACTGCTAACGGCTGACTGCTAACTGCTTTCCAGTATTTTTCTCAGCTCCGCCAACGTCTCGTCATACAGTTTCGATAGCTCTTCCTGATGTTCTTTCACAAACCCCGGGCCTTCGCCGTTCTTCAGCGACAGTTCGCAGGCTTTGGCGAGGTCTGAGAGTTTCTTTGCTCCCAGGGCGAGGGAGGAGGATTTGAGGCCATGGACGGCAATCTGGTAGTTATGCCAGTCTTCGGCTTCGAAAAGTTTCTTAAGTTTTTCCATATGGCCGGCTTCGAGGAAGGAGCCGATCATTTCTTTATAGAAGTCCCTGCTGTCCATACAGTAGGAGAGGCCCAGTTTTTCATCGATCAGGGTTTCCGGTTCTTTTTTCTCCGCCATGGGAGCTTTGTCTTTCCCGGAAGCTTTGATGACTTTTTCTTTCGGCAGCCATTTCATACACATTCTTTCGAGGACTTTGCCTTCGATGGGTTTGGAGAGGTAATCCCAGAAACCTTCGGAGAGGTAGGCTTCCCGGGCTCCGCTGATGGCATTGGCGGTAAGGACGATGATCGGAATATCCCGGATGGCATGGGGCATTTCTTTTTTCATTTTTTCCAGGGTTTCCACGCCGGCCATGATGGGCATGAGGTCATCCAGGAAGATGAGATCATACCGGGTTTTACGGATTTTTTCCATGGCTTCTTTCCCACTCATAGCGGTATCGATTGTCATGGCCGTTTTCTTCAGGAGTCCCCGGAAGAGGAGGAGATTCATATCGATATCGTCCACTACCAGGATTCTCGCTGACGGTGCTTCGAAGGATTCGTGATAGTCTTCCACCAGGGAGAGGCGGTCATTGAAGGCTTTTTCGAAATCCCCCACCGGCGTGGGATCCATGATGCCCTGTTTCAGGTCAAAGTGGAAATCGGATCCTTTGCCATAGGTGCTTTCCAGTTCCAGACGGCTGTCCATGAGGGAAAGGGTCTTCGACGCGATGGAAAGGCCAAGGCCGCTGCCTTCGATATTTCTATTTCTGGATTCATCCACTCTTCGGAAGGATTCGAAAAGTTTGTCCTTTTCTTCGTCCCGGATGCCGATCCCCGTATCTTTCACGGACACGTGGAGGAGGATTTTCTGATCGGTCATGGGGCTGACCTTCACGGAGAAGGTGATGGACCCTTTTTCCGTATATTTCACCGCATTGATGAGGAGGTTCGTAATGACCTGGCGGAGCCGTACGTCATCGCCATAGAGCTTCTGCGGGAGATTCGGATCTATTTCCTTATGGATGATGAGTCCCTTTGCCTCTGCCCTGGGACCAATCATGACGATGAGATCGGACAGGAAGGAAACGGTACTGTAGGAAACGGGGACGATATCCATTTTCCCTGATTCGATACGGGAGAAATCTAGGACGTCATTGATGAGGGAGAGAAGATTCCGCCCGCTCGCCCGGATCCTGGCCGCATATTCGCGGATGTCGGGGTCCTGAGCCTCACGGATGATCATTTCATCGAAGCCAAGGATCGCATTGATAGGCGTCCGGATTTCATGGGACATATGGGCCACGAAGTCCCCCTTTGCCCTATTGGCAGTCTCGGCTTTTGCCTTCAGTATTTCCTGGGCCTCCGCGAATTTCTCTATTTCCTTCGTATAGGCGTCGGAGCGCCTCCGGTCTTCGGCGATACTTCGGGAAACGATGATGATGAGAATGATCATGATGAGCACAAAGAGGAAGGTATTTCTATAAATCAGGGAGGCAAAGAGGGAATTTTCATACTCATTGTCATCCTCTATTTCCAGAAGCCAGTCCATATTGTCCATGTATTTCCGGACAATGTAGCCCCCATCGGGCAGCTCCTCATAGAGGTAATCTTTCATCCCCGCATACTCTTTCAGCTTCGTACTGGTGAGGACTGTCTGATCGATGGACGCCTGGCCTTCATTGATCCGGATGGCATCCTCATCATTGATCAGATTGATGTGGACATTGTATTCATTCACGAAACCGCTCAGGATTTCCTGAAGGTCCGAGACTTCCACACTCACCCCGCAGACACCGAGGAGTTCGCCTTTCTCATTCACGATCCGTGCATTCACGAAGACAGTCCACTTATCCCCATGGGCCTGATCCGTATCCAGGTCCAAATCCACCATGCGGCCGGTGGAAATAAAAGTGGAGTACCACACGTCATGGGCATCATGGAGAGGGTCCACAATCTTATTGAACCCGCTCTGGGAATAATATTTCCCACTTTTCTGGGAAATAATGAAAGCGGAACTGTAATTCATCCGGGTGGAAAGCTTCGACAGGTAGGAAACCACCTGCTTTGCCTCTTCTTCATTCGGGAAGTCCTCATTCTCCATGGATTCCATGAGGAAATGGTCCGAAGCCATGGTCTGGGCGACAGCAATAGGCTCCGACAGGCGGTTATTGATGGAATCATAAATCTGCGCCGCCAGCACCTTCGAGAGTTCCTCATTATTCCCCTTGATCACCGTATGGAGCGAATGGACGGAAAGAGCCGTGGTCAGTAAAAAGCTGACAATGATCAGGACCACCGTCATCAGGATCAGACGGCTGTGCTTGAACTTCATCATAAGACTCCCCTCCATTCCAGGAAATAAAGAGACCTTCTCTCCCCTACATTATAAAAAAGGTTTCGGAGAAAAATCCGAAACCTGTCACGACTGGTAGGTTTTGACGACACGAAATGTAAAGGGGGAGGTAATTTTTTTAATTGCCCCGGGAAAATAAAAATACCCCGGACCTTGGAATCGGGATGCGGGGTGCGGGGTGCGGGNNAATTTATATGGGGAATGTACACAGACGGGGGAAAAGACCGGATGGCAGAGAGGAATTGGGGGTTAGGAATTGGGGGTTAGGAAAGGTGGCGCTGCTGATGCAGCGCGAAATAAATATGGGGAATGTGTACAGGAGAGCGTGTAAAGCCCGTAAAAGAGAAATGGAGATAAAACCCACGCGAAAAAAGCTTCCCCTCGGGGAAGTCATGCTTTTCGATTAGTACATTTTCGACAGGTACGATAGTACGACCCCCTGCCTCACTTCGTTCGGCTGCCCCCTGACCAGGGGGCTTGGTAAGCCCGAAGGGCCTGGAAGGGCAAGGGATGAAATCCCGGCGGCCTCCGGCCGCCTTTTGGTCAGCCTTCCCCAGATGGGGAAGGTGTCAGCGAAGCTGACGGATGGGATGATGGATGCTT
>DKQZ01000103.1 GCA_002471975.1 Dialister sp. UBA7295
GAGGGGAAGCACTTGCTTAACGGTATAGTCATTTTTCCCGGGTACCTTTCGTCAATCAGCCTCATATGTGCCTTGAAGGGATAGTGCAGGATGATGATCTCAGACGGCCGAAGGCCGCCCTTTGGTCAGGCTCCCCCTGGGGGGAGCTGGCGCCGAAGGCGTCAGAGGGGGGAGGGATGAGAAATGGCGGCCAGAGGCTGCCTGATGAAAACCCGGAATTTCTATGCGGGAAATATAAAAATGGCGCTGCTTTATGAATTGTGCAGCGCCACCGCCCCGAGTCCCGTTTCCCGAGTCCCGATCGATACAAGGTCATTGAAAAAGGCTATTCCTTTAAAGTTTCTACTCTTTCAGTCCCTGATGGATGTTCGTGATTATCGATTCTTCGAATCGATTTGCCCTCTCATCGGAAAATAGCAAGAGCCAATTGTGCAAATTTTCAATTTTTTGCACAATTGGCTCTTTCGCCTGGACTTATTTGTGCAAATCTGCAGGTTTTGGCACAGGGAAGGGATGAAATTTTCCCGGGCGGAGGGGCCTGATGATTCTGCTAATGGCTGATTGCCGGCCAAGGTAAATTTTTTGTAAAGATTGGTCTCTTTCGTTCACAGCGTCCTGTTTTGAATTTATAATAGGGAAATACGAAAGAGGGGGCGTACGCAGGTGGGGAAATTTTGATTTCCCCATTTCATCGAAAATGCGCGCCGAAGGGCGCTATAAAAGACTGGTTCCCCCGGGGAAACCATATCCTTCCCGACAACCCCGACATTCCCGAGATTCCCGATATCCCTGATTCAAGGGGTATTCGGGCTTAAAGTTTCTTTATATAATAGTAAAAATAAAGGATGTGATTCCATGTGCCAGAAACGAATTGCCATCGTGAATGATATGACCGGTTTTGGGCGCTGCTCCACGGCGGTGCAGCTGCCCATTATTTCCGCCCTGAAGATCCAGGGCTGCCTTTTTCCTACGGCCATCCTTTCGGTGCATACGGGATTTCCTGATTTCTTCATTGATGATTATACGGACCGTATGCAGCCCTACATGGAAAGCTGGAGGAAAAATCACCTTGCCTTTGACGGCATTCTCACGGGTTTTCTGGGGTCTGTTTCCCAGGTGGAAATCGTGATGGATTTCATCAGGGATTTCAAAAAAGGGGGAACGAAGGTCATCATGGATCCCGTCATGGGAGACAATGGGAAATTGTATCCTTCCTATACGGAGGAGCTGTGCCGGCGGATGCGGGAGCTCCTCGCCCTGTCGGACGTAATTACGCCCAATCTCACCGAGGCCTGCGAGCTCCTTGACCGGCCTTATCCGGAAGAGGGCACTTTTTCCAGGGAAATTCTTGGAAATATGGCCTGCGCTCTTTCGGAGAAGGGGCCTTCGGGGGTCGTGATCACGGGACTTCCGGAAGGGGAGGACCTCATGAATTTCATGTACGAAAGAGGAAAAGGGTTTTCCATCCATCCGGTGAAGAAGATAGGGAGTGACCGCTCGGGCACCGGAGACGTGTATTCAGCCGTAGTGGCAGCGAAAATCGTGCGGGGTGAAAGCCTCGAAAATGCCGTAAAATCTGCCGCCTCTTTTGTGAGCCGCTGCATGACTTATACGGAAGAACTGGACCTCCCCCGGAACTGGGGCCTGGCCTTTGAAGAATTTCTGACTGATTTGAAATAAGGAGGAACCATGATCGTATACAGTTATTTCTCCGGCGTCTATGTGAATGTGGCGGACAGCCTTGCCCGCCAGCCTGAAGGGAAACGGGGATTTTATGTGAATCTCACCAATCGCTGCACCTGTAACTGTACTTTCTGCCTTCGGAGCATGAAACAGATGCGGGAAGACTCTTCCCTCTGGCTCAGGAAAGAACCGACAGTCTCTGAAGTGGAGCAGGAACTCTCCGCCCTTCCCTGGGATAAGGTGAGTGAAATCGTATTCTGCGGATTCGGCGAACCCACCTGCCGGCTGGAAGATTTGAAAACCCTCCTGAAATGGGTGAAAGAGAACCATCCCTCCGTCCCCACGAGGCTCAATACGAATGGTCTCTCGGACCTTCAGTACAAAAGGGACACCGCTCCGGACTTTGCAGGCATCCTTGATACCATTTCCATTTCCCTCAATGCTTCCAATGCGGAACGGTACCTCGCCCTGACGAGAAGCTCCTTCGGACTCCGCTCTTTTGACGCCATGCTGGACTTTGCAGTCCGCTGCAAAAAATACGTGCCCCATGTGGTTTTGACCGTGGTGGATCATGTGGAGGACAGCGAAGAAATCAGGAAATGCAGGAAGATTTGCGAAGATAGAGGACTCACGCTCCGGGTGAGAGTGTATGAGGATCATTAGAGATAATTGTCAGATGACCTGAGTCAGCTGCGGTTTCCGGGACTTAGCCTCACCGCGGCTGGCCACTCCATCCCCATCTCGAGATTTCGGGGTGCGGGAAGGTGTCGGCACTGATGTGCCGGCTTTTTTTTATGGAGACTGTACACAGGCAGGGGAGAAAACGGATTTGGGATTTCGGATTTGGGACGTCGGGAAGGTGTGCCGCTGATGCGGCACGAATTATATATGGGGAATGTGCTCAGACGGGGAGAAATAACGGGGTGCGGGATGCGGGGAGCGGGGTGCGGGAAGGTGTCGATGCTGATGCATCGACGAATATTTATGGGGATTTTGCATAGACGAATATGAAAAGCCCGTATGAGTCGAAAACCCACCTGCCCCCGAGTCCGGGGGCAGCGAGCGAAGCGAGCAGGGAGCTGTACTATCGTAGCTGGCACATACGAGACTGACTGACGAAAGGTACTTGGAAAAAATGAGGAAAACGGTAGTCCGGAAGGCTCTCCCTCGGGA
>DKQZ01000001.1:0-2790 GCA_002471975.1 Dialister sp. UBA7295
CCGAGTCCCGATCGATTCAAAGCTTCGAAGACAACTGAAAATTCAAAGCTGCGAAGAACTCAGCCCTGATGGGACCACTGGGAACCGGAAACTTCCATGGGGCCCAAATATAAAAATGGCCGTCAATAGGACGGCCACCTTTATTAAAAACTAACTACTAACTGCTAACGGCTAACTACTTCCCCACATGATTGACGACTCTCACCGGCACTTTCCCTTCGGCGATCCTTCTCACGTTTTCCCAGATCATCCGGTAGCTTCTTTTGAAGGAGGAGCCTGTGATGCCTCCGATATGGGGGGAGAAGATGATTTTGGATGCGATTTCCGGGGGCTGGTTCAGTAGGATGTGATTTTTCTGAACCGGTTCGTGGTCCAGGGTGTCCAGGCCTGCCATTTTGAGGTGACCGGATTTGAGGGCATTGATCAGGGCTTCGTCATTGACCAGTTCTCCGCGGGAGGTATTGATGAAGTAGGAGCCTTTTTTCATTTTGGAGAAGAATTTCTCATCGCACATGCCTGTGGTTTCGGGAGTGACGGGGAGATGGAGACTGACGATATCGGATTTTTGGAGAAGTTCGTCCTGTGTGGGGAGGAAGGTGACTCCGTAGGTCTTTTCTGTTTCTTCGTCCGCCCGATGGCGCTGGGTGTAGAAGGTTTTTACATGGAAGGCTTTGAGGAGGGCGGCGGTGCATTTTCCTATATTTCCAAAGCCGATGAGGCTCACTTTGCAGTCGGAAAGATCGATGAGGTCTCCTCTCGCCATATAGCCTTCTTTCACCTGGATCTGACGTCCTTCGCGGACTGCCCGGTCGTTATTGATGGCATCTTTCAGGACGCCCAGCATGAGGAGTAAGGTTTGTTCGGCTACGGCGGAGGCGTTCATTCCGGCAGAGTTGCAGACGTAGACTCCTTTTTCGTCGGCTGCTTTCAGGTCAAACCGGTTGAAGGCGACGCCTTCGGAGTGAATCATTTTCAGGTGAGGCAGGCCGGAAATGAGGTCCCGCGGCACATCTGCAATGGCATCGGCTATGATGATATCGGCATTTGGCATGGCTTTGATGTAGTTCGACGGGGGAAGTCCGCAGGGAAGGCTCACTTTTTCGACGGATTCCGTGAAAGCGGACTTTTCCGTATTTCTTTCAAAGGCCTCGGCCCGGCCGATGTGGAGCAGTTTGAGTGGTTTCATAGGTCCTCCTTATAGAAGCGCACAGACGATGGGAAGGGTAATGATGGTGGAAATAGTAGTGAGGAATATCATGCCGGCCGCATAGTCGCTGTCAGAATGCTGGGTTTCTGCAATCATGGCGATGGACGACATGCTGGGGAGTCCGCAGATGACGCTGATGGTGACGGCGATACTTTGCGGAAGGCCCGGGATATGGGTGAGAATGAAGTAGACGGCCAGGGGGGCAAGGAGCATTTTCACGAGGATGGTGAGGTATATTTCCAACTTTTTCAGATAGTCCCTGATGGAAATATAGCAGAAGGCGCCGCCCAGGTAAATCATGGAAAGGGGCGGGGCAGCGGAGCCTGTTTTCGTGAGGGCATCGGAGAGGAAATCCGGGAGTCTGAGGCCGGTGAGGACGAAAAATACGGAGAGTAGGACGGCCATGGTAGCAGGATTGACCATTTTCCGAAGGTTTCCGGAAATGGAAAGGTTCGCTTCTACGGGACTTGCCAGGTACACGCCCAGGGTCCAGAGCATGAGCTGGTCCGCCACGGTATACATGCCCATGTAAAGGCCGCCCTGATCGGGATAGAGAGCGAGGATCACGGGAATTCCCATGAAGCCGCAGTTTCCAAACATGGTGCAGGCCCGGTATACTTTGCTCCGGTTTCCTTTGAGGGACGCTGCTTTCGAAAGGAGAATGGAAAGGAGGTAGAGGGAAAGGAAAAGGAGGATCCCGATGGCGATGATGACGGTGGAGGAAAGAAATTCTTCCCGCGTGGGGCCGTGGATGGTATTTGTAAAAATGAGGAGGGGCAGGAGGATTTTCGTCACAATGCCGGAGAGGACGGAAAGTTTTCCGCGGTCCAGGATGTGCATTTTCACGGCTGCCATGCCGATGATCATGTAAACCGCAAAAATTTCGAGCTGCGAGAGGACGATGGAAAAGTAGTTCATAGGGACTCCTTGGGGAATCTTTGGAAATATGTATTTATTATAAATCTTTGGGGATGGATTTGTATGTGAAACTTTTTATAAGTGAAACTTTTGAATCGGGGATATCGGGGTTGTCGGGAAGGTGACGGCCTGATGGCCGCGAGTATTGAAGTTGGACTTATTTTTGAAAGGAAACTATATGACCGAATGACTTTTGAATCGGGGATGTCGGGAATCTCGGGACTATCGAGGCTATCGGGAAGGTGGCGCTGCTGATGCAGCGCAGAATATATATGGGGAATGTAGGCAGGCGGGGGAGAACGGACTTCGGATTTCGGATTTGGGACTTCGGGAAGGTGTGCCGCTGAGGCGGCACGAGTTTTTATGGGAAATGTACACAGGCGAGGAAAAATAACGGGGTGCGGGATGCGGGGAGCGGGGTGCGGGAAGGTGTCGATGCTGATGCATCGATGATTATTTATGGGGATTTTGCATAGACGAGTATGAAAAGCCCGTATGTGTCGAAAAATCACCTGCCCTCCTGGCCAGGGGGGCAGCGAGCAAGGCGAGCAGGGGGCTGTACTATCGTAGCTGGCACATACGAGACTGACTGACGAAAGGTACTTGGAAAAAATGAGGAAAACGGTAGTCCGGAAGGCTCTCTCTCGGGAACACCGCGACAGCGG
>DKQZ01000001.1:2908-3766 GCA_002471975.1 Dialister sp. UBA7295
GAAGGCTGACCAAAAGGCGGCCTGTGGCCGCCGGGATTCCATCCCTGCCCTTTCAGGCCCTTCGGGCCAGCTTCCCCGAGGGGAAGCCTACCCATGTACGTTTTGAGGCACATGTGGGACTAACTGACCAAAGGAACTTGGGACAATTGACTCAATCGGCATAATGCGGGCCCCCTTCGAGAAGGGGGCTCCGCGAAGCGGTGGGGGCACGAACCTGTCGAAATGTTTCATGGCAGGAGCGACGGTAAAATTAGCTGGCTGAAAATCCTCCTTTGACAGGGGGGCGAAGATAGGAGAGAAAGTTGATATTATTGCTGATACGGATAGAGATGCATGAGCAAACAAACGTCCATCATCCCATCCGCCCCTTCGGGGCACCTTCCCCATCTGGGGAAGGCTGACCATCTGGCGGCCGGAGGCCGCCGGGATCCCATCTCCTGCCCTTTCAGGCCCTTTGGGCCAGCTTCCCCGAGGGGAAGCCTTATCGCCTGCGTTTTGAGGCACATGTGGGACTAACTGACCAAAGGAACTTGGGACAATTGACTCTATCGGTAAGAAAGAGCCCCCCGAACTTCGGGGGGGCCTGGAGGGGAGCCTTTTCGCGGACCTTTTATCTCATTTTCTTCAGGTTTGTTTCGTCAGTCAGCCCTGTTTGTGCCTTGTATGATTGAACAACCTTTCCGGCTGCTCCGCAGCCACCTTTCCAAGCTTGGAAAGGTGGGGCCCTGCAGCATGCTTTGCGTTTTCCTCAAATGTGCCTTGCATCTGTAGTGCAGAAAATATAAAAGGGCGCGGCTATATAATTTGTGCCGCGCCACCACCCCGAATCCCGTTTCCCGAGTCCCGATCGATTCAAAG
>DKQZ01000016.1 GCA_002471975.1 Dialister sp. UBA7295
GGGAATGGACCTGTCCAGTATGCGGCATGCATCATAACCGTGATAAAAATGCGGCCATAAATATCCGGGAAGAAGCCAGACGCATCAGCCTTGCCTGAATGGCATAATGAATAAAATACCGTGGGACCCACGGAAATTTACGCCTGTGGAGAGAGTGTAAGACGACGGAATTATCAGGAATTACGATGCTGTTCTCAGAGAAGCAGGAAGCTCCCGACTCTATAGGCAGGAGTACGTTCACAAGGAGACTCTTATGATACACAGAAGCGCAAAGACCGCAGCCATCCTTGCGGCATTTATGGCTTTGAACGGAACGGCAGCTCTGATTGTGGGCTGCGGGCAGGAGAAGCAGGTGCAGGGGGAGAAGCTGACCGATGAAAACGGCAGGACCTATTACCTTATTAAAAATCCGGACGGTACGGAGACGGCCCGGTATGAGAATGGGGAGGAAGTGACGTTCCGGCGGGATGAGAATGATAATCTTCATTATATTTCCGGCATGTCCAATCTGCTTCCCCTCATGATGATGAGTTATTTCATGTTTCATGGCATGGGCGGCTGGTCAGGCCATTATGACAGGAATTCGGGCACCGTCATCAATGACCGTCCTGCCTATACGCAGCAGAAGAATCCGCAGTATGGGTCCAATGGGGCAAAGCAGGCAAGTCCTTCCTATAAGTCCGGTACTTCTTCCAATAAATCTACGGTGAAAGCTCCATCCGGCGGCAAGACCGGTTTTGGCGGGGCCGGCGTGAGAGGGGGAGCGTCCTGATGGAAAAGACATTTATGGATGATATAGACCGTGAAATATTTCCTTACGTGGAGTACCCGGGCTATCCTTTCCGTTATCCCACGCACCTGCCCCTCATTATGGAACGGAAACAGGTGGAGGAAATACGGCGGGTGAGCGGCGAGCTTTTTCAGGTTTTCGTGAAGGCGGTCCGCCGGTTTCAGGAAATGAGCGATGATTTCTTTGATGCCATGGATATGCCCCAGAGGATGAAGCATTATCTCCATTCCGGAAATTCATTGAAGGACCTTCCCACCTGGCTTTCCCGTTTTGATTTTGTGATTGATGAAAAGTCGGGCCGCATACAGATGGTAGAAATAAATGCGGACACGCCCTGCGCGGAAATCGAGGCTTACTATGCCAACGGAGTGGCTGCGAAGTATTTCCAAAAGGACAATCCCAATTCCTTTGAAATGAACGGCCTTAGAAGTTTCATGATGGATGTATACCTTCGCTGCTGCGGAAATATGAGCTCTTCAGACCTTTCTGCCCATCCCATCCTTTTCAGCTGTTTTGACGATTATATCGAAGACTACGGGACCACCCTTTTCCTCATGAATGCCATGAAGGAAGCGGTGCCTCCGGATGTGCGGGATCATATCCTTTTCGAATCTTTTTACAATCTGGCCATCATGCCCGACGGCTCTCTGGCCCTTCCAGACGGCAGGACGGTTTCCTTCCTCTATCGTATGCATCCCATGGAAATCCTCATTGAGGAAACGGCGGACCAGGATGGCTCCTCCCTGGGCGAACTCATGATGGACGGTTATAAGGCGGGGAAATTCAAGATGATGAATCCTCCTGAATGCATCATTATGCAGTCGAAAGGTTTCCAGGCCCTTCTCTATGCCCTCATGGAGGAAGGCGGCTTTTTCAATGGCAGGGAAAAGGAAATTATCCGGAAATACATTCCGGAAAGTTATTTCCAGAGGGATTTCCGGCTGGGAGATATGCCGGAAGATTCGGAGTGGATTCGAAAACCCATCTGGGGCCGCGAGGGAAAGGGAATCGAAATCATCAATGGCAGGGGACAGGTGATTTACCGGAAAAAAGTGGAGGAGCCGGAAGACGTGATCTGCCGGGACAGCGGGTCCAATCTGGTCCAGCGTTTCGTGAATCAGCCGAAAATCGTGACGAAAACGGACGTGGGCATCCTGGAAGGATACATTACCCTTTCCTGCTTCATGCTGGGAGAAAAACCGTCTGCCCTCTATGCGCGGTTCAGCGAAGAAAAGATTGCGGGCAACGAGGCCTACTGGATTCCGGTCCTCTATTAAAGAAAGCAGACCGGCGGGCTTTTGAAATTTGTCAACGCATAAATTTATTCAGTTGACAAATCAAAGAGCTCACTTTATAATGAAATCCATACAGGAGGCGGATTTCATTTATGAATAACAATCATACCATTCGAATGCAGGTTTTATGTGCCCTTTTTGCTGCCGTCACGGCAGTTTGTTCCCAGCTGACGATTCCAATCCAGCCGGTGCCGATTACCCTTGGTACTTTTGCAGTACTCATGGCAGGGGGTTTTCTGGGGAAACGGTACGGTTTCCTTGCTATCGTCATTTATCTTCTTCTGGGAGCAGCAGGAGTTCCTGTCTTTTCCATGATGCGTGCCGGTATTTCGGTACTGGCTGGCCCTTCCGGTGGTTTCATCATCGGCTTTGCACCCATGGCTTTTGCGGTAGGTCTGGTATCTGAAAAACTGGGGCATACGTTTAAAAACATGTTTCTGGCGACCCTTGCCGGGACGGCTGTATGCTACATCCTGGGAATCGGCTGGTTTATGTTCCTCACCGGGACCGGTATCTGGCCGGCTATGGTGATGTGCATGTTCCCATTCCTCCCCGGGGATTTTGCAAAAATCCTTCTTGCGTCCTTCCTGGTCAGCAAGTATCGCAGGAGACTGCTGGGAGATTTCTAAGACTTTCAAGACGGGAAGCTTTGCTTTCCGCCTTTTTTATTCGAGGCATTTTATGCATACAATCATTGAAAAGCTCTGCACCCTGTGGAAACCAGGATGGCAGGGCATGGTCATGGGGGAAATGAAATATAAAAGGGGAAATGGAAATTCCCGGGGACGCTATGAAGAGGCTTTTTCTGAAAGGCGTTTCGTGAAGCTTTCCGTCACCGATCAGGATACGGGTGAGAGGATTTCCATCCTTTTATTTCCATTTTCAGGAAATCAGGGAGGAAGTCCGGCCCCTTCAGAGGTCAAGTACTGGAAGACCTTTACTCCTGAAGAAGTTCATGCGTACAGCCTTGGCCTGGGAGACCACAATGAAATCCATCTGACCTCCCATCCCGTGGTGAGCGGTTTTCAGCTGATGGAAGAGCTGATGAAGCTCTATCCTGCCGAAAGCGTAAAGCTTCGTTTTCATCATCCCCTTTACAGCGGTGAACCGCTCTATCTCAGGGAAGAGGGGTCACGGATTCAGGGTTTTACGGATGTTTTATGCTTTACCATGGAGAGATTATGAACAGGGTGAATATACTGGGCGGCCTTCGGACCCATATCGGTGTAAGAAATGGCATTTTCAAAAGAGTAAGGCCCGAAGTCCTTGGCGGTCAAATCGTCAGGGCGCTCTGTGAGAAATATGAAATCAAAGGTCCTGACGCTCTTTTCTGCGGGAATGCGGTGGGACCGGGAGGAAATATAGGCCGTCTCCTGGCGCTGGAAGGAAAACTTCCGGAAAGGACACCGGCCATGACCATTGACCTTCAGTGTGCTTCGGGCCTTGCAGCTATTCATATGGGAGCCCTTTCCATCATGGCAGGAGAAAATGACGTGGTCTTTGCAGGAGGTGCGGAAAGCGCCTCTCTCCAGCCTAGGCGGATATACGTGGAAAATGACGAGAGGGCTCAGGAAAGAAATCCCGAATTCACAGCGGCCCAGTTCATACCGGGGGAATTTTCCGATGATGCCATGCTCCTTGGCGCTGAACGGGCAGCCAAAGAAGCTCATATTACCCGGGAAATGGCGGATGAGTCAGCTCTTTTAAGCCAGAATCGGGCGAAGCAGGTGGAAGAAGCGGGACTTTTAAATTCCGTGATCCTTCCTCTCTATGGAAGCACGAGGGATGAAGCCATCCGCAAAAGAATGAGCGAAAAGCTTCTGGCCCGGGCGCCGCGGGTGACTGATTTTCCTGACGGAATCCTGACGGCTGCCAATACCTGCACCATCAATGACGGGGCGGCTTTTGTCATTCTTGTTTCAGAACGGTGGGCAAGACGTCATGGGGTCATGCCTTCAGCGGAAATCATGAGCATGAAAATGATGGGAAGCGATCCTCTGGTACCGCCCCTTTCGGCAGACCGCTGTGTATCCGCCCTCCTTTCCGATCGAGGTTTGTTTTATAAAGATATCGATGCTTTCGAGTACAATGAAGCGTTTGCGGTGATTTCTGCGGATTTCAGAAAAAATCACCCCGACGTGGCAGGAAGGCTCAATCGCTGGGGCGGGGCCCTGGCCTATGGTCATCCCTATGGGGCCAGCGGCGCGGAAATCATGATTCACCTCATGGCTATTCTTTCCCATGAGGACGGACGCTATGGAATCGCCTCCATTCCGGCGGCCGGTGGGGTGGCCGAAAGCATCCTCATATCCCATGTGGATGAAAGCCTCTGGAAGGGACGGTCCATTTTCCAATCTGCTACGGAAATCCCATTTCCCGTGGAGGTCTGAGATGAAATTTTCTGACTATGTGTTCCGGTATGCGGAAGAAAAGGGAGATTCTCTCTTCTTTTCCTGTGATGACAGAAAGATGACCTACGGAGAAGGAGCGGAAGAAATTAAAAAGAGGAGCTCTTTCTTAAAGAAAATTCAGGTTAAGGGAAAAGTGACAGCTCTCTATTTCACAGACCCGGCGGAGCAGCTTATTTATTTCCTCTCTGTCCAGGCGGCAGGAGGTATCCCGGTCCTGGTCCACGAATACCTGAAGGAAGAGGATATCCATCTGCTGCTGAAAGAAAGGCCTATCGACCTTCTGATTTCCGAAAAAGAATTTCCCTCCCTTTCCATGAAAAAGGAAAATTCTCTCTATGTCCGTGAAAATGGAAATCATGGGGAGAACGGCGATTTCGGTGTCCTCACGTCCGGCTCCACCGGAATCCCGAAGATTTTCTTCCGCAGGGGGGAGAGCTGGTCTGATTTCTTCCCTCTCCAGAATAGAATTTTTGAAGTGGACGGGAAGGCCCGCCTCTTTCTTCACGGGTCTCTCGCCTTTACGGGAAACCTGAACATGGCCATGGCTTTCCTGGCAGAGGGGTCATCTTTGTACTGCACGAGCCGCCTTCTCCCCAAGGCCTGGCTGCAGACCATAAAAAATGAAGAAATCACCCATGCGTACCTCATTCCGTCGAAGCTTTCCCCTCTGTCAAAGGTTAAAGGCATTTCAGAATCCCTGAAATATATCCTCACCGGTTCCCAGCTCATGACGGCAGTCCTTTTCCATCGTCTGGAAAAGGTATTTCCTCTTTCCAAAGTTATTCTTTACTATGGAGCCTCCGAGCTCAGCTATATTTCCTATATCGAAGGAAATGAAATCCTCCAGGCACCGGATTCCGTAGGAAAGCCCTTTCCCGGCATTTCCATTTCCATCAGGAATGAAGAAATATGGGTGGATACGCCTTACGGGGTGGAGGGCATCGATCGGCCCTATACCTGTCATGATCTGGGCAGGATGGATGAGATGGGACATCTCCATTTTCTGGGGCGAAGGGAGGATATATACCATATTCAGGGCAATCATGTGGCCCGGCAGAAGGTGCTGGCCCACCTCCTCATGATTCCGGGAATCGAGGAGGCAGAAGTCTTGTCCATTAAGAAAGAAAATGGCGATGATTCCATCTGCGCATTCCTGTCGGGAAATGTGCCCGATGGGACGGGGCTGGTCCATTTCCTTTCCGAAAAGCTGCAGCCCTGGGAAATCCCATCCCGCTTCGTGAAGGTACCTGCCATTCCGCGTACGTCCACCGGTAAAACGGACAGGAAAAAATTGTTAAGCCTTATCAAATAATTCTCCATTGTCTTTGCAAAAAATGGGTATATAATTAAAATAGAACGTATTATGATTTTTCCTGCGTGGGAGGCTGCCATGAATGCAAAGGAACGAAGGGAAAAAATCAGGGATATACTGATTCAAAGTGATAAAAAAGTCAAGGGAAGTGATCTGGCTGACCTGTTTCAGGTGAGCCGCCAGATCGTGGTGGGGGATATGGCGCTTTTGAAGGCCTCAGGCCTTCCTGTCATTTCCACGCCCCGGGGTTATTATCTGGAACATAACCGGAAAAACCATGCGGAAAGGACTTTTGTCTGCATTCACCAGAAACGCCAGGCCGTCCGGGAAATGGAAATCATCGTGGCCCATGGGGGGATCATCCATAATGTTTCCATCGAACATGAAATGTATGGCATCATTACGGCTGAACTGGAAATTGAAAATGAAGAGGACATCCGTCTCTTCGTGGAAAAGATGAAGGAAACCCATTTTACCCTTCTTTCTTCCATCAGCGGCGGCATTCACAGTCATCTCATCGAAGCGGAAAATGAGGATCAGCTGGATGAAATAGAAAAGGCCCTGCGGTATGCGGGATTCCTCTATGAAGGGAAATAAAAATGAAATCCTGGATTGTGACTCCTTCAGAGGAAGGAGTCAATGGTTTGAAATATGTGTGCCGTACTCTTCCGGCGGCATCCATGGGGCTCATCCGCAAAAGTATGCGGAAAAAGAATATCACCCTGAACGGGAAGAAAATGGAAGGGAAAGAGCATCTCAAAGCCGGGGACAAAGTTGCCATCTGGTTTTCCGATGAAACTTTGTCAAAATTTATGGGAAATGAAAAGGTGGAGCCAAAAGCAGAAGGACTTCCTCATTTTGAGGATTTCATCATCTATGAAGATGAAAATATCCTCGCTCTGAACAAGCCGGCCGGCCTTCTCTCCCAGGGCGATTCGTCGGGGAGCCTTTCCCTCAATGATGGCGTCCTTTCGTATCTGAAAGATTTCATAACCCCTGCTTTCAAGCCATCCATCTGCAACCGTCTGGACCGGAATACGAGCGGCCTCCTGCTGGCAGGGAAAAATATGGAAGCCCTCCAGGTCCTGAATGACCTGATCCGGTCCAGGTCCGTCCATAAGTACTATGAAGCCCTGGTACTGGGAGAAGTTCCCGGGGAAGGCGTTTTCAAAGGGTACATGGTGAAGGACCGGGAAAAGAATCAGGTCTCCTTTAGTGAAAAACCGGTCAGGGGAAGTCTTCCCGCAGAAACGCGATTTGAACGGCTGAAGACTTTGACAAAGAATGGCATTACGTTTTCCCTGGTTAAAATCCTTCTCGTCACCGGAAGGTCCCATCAGATACGCGTTCACTTTCAAGCCGCCGGCCATCCCCTGCTGGGGGAAAAGAAATATGGCAGTGAAGAAAGCATTTCCGCCTCTGAAAAGCTTCATATCAGGCGGCAGATGCTCCACGCCTTCCGGCTGGGATTTCCGGAAATGGAAGGGAATCTTTCCAATCTCTCCGGCAAAGTGATGGAAGCGCCGCTGCCGGAGGATTTCCGGAAAGTGATGGGGATTCGTCGTTAGTTGTCAGCCGTATGCTATACGCCATAGGCTGCATAGTTCTATTTCCATATCAAAAAACCGTCTCGAGAGGAGGCGGTTTTTCTTTTGCAGAAAACGAACTGCTAATGGCTGACTGCTTTTAGCAGATCACATTCTTCTGATTCCCTGCGAGATAACTTTCCAGATTATCGAATACGATGACCGCTCTTCTGGCCATGGCTTCTTTCGTGTCAAAGCCTACGTGGGGAGTGAGGACGAGATTGGGAGCGGAAAGGAGAGAGTAATCAGCAGGAAGCGGCGGTTCTCCATCGTAAACGTCGATGCCGGCGCCGGCGATTTTTCCTTCTTTCAGGAGGGCTGACAGGGCTTCATTATCGATGACTCCGCCCCGGGCCGTATTGATGAGGATGGCGTCTTTCTTCATAAGGGAAAGCTTTTCCGCATTGAGGATATGGCGGGTTTCGGGGGTGAGCGGGAGGTGGATGGTCACGATATCGCTCGTTCTGAGGAGGGTATCCAGGTCCACATAGTCGAGGGAAGGATTGTTTTTCGAACGGTTATAACCGATGACTTTGGCTCCAAAAGCCTTTGCCAGCTCTGCCACCCGGGAACCGATGGCACCGGTGCCGATGATACCAAGGGTGCGGTCTCTGATTTCGATGCCCATGAGGCCTGCATTATTTTTCCCGTTCCTTGTGGCGATTCCGCCTTCGGAAAGCTTCCGATAGAGAGAAAGAATCATGCCAAAGGCCAGTTCTGCCACCGATTCCGTGGAGTAGCCGGCACAGTTGGAAACGGCAATACCTTTTTCCCGGCAGAAGCCAATATCCACATGGTCCACGCCGGTGAATGCGACGCAGATATACCGGAGGGAGGAAGCCTTTGCAAGAGCTTCCTTCTTCAGCGGATAATTGGCAATGACCAGAAGGTCTGCCTGTTCAATCCTGTTTCCCAGATCTTCCTGACCTTTGGGCAGGGTGTCATAAGCGGTGAGGTGGAAGCCTTTTTCTTCAAGATTTACAGAAAGGCTTTTGAGCATTTCTTCTGTAATGCCAAGGGGCTGGGCAATAACGATTTCTTTCATTTGATTTCTCCTTTCTGAAAGAAAAATGAACCGGAAATATGGGATTAGAATATGGATTTCCCTTTAATGAGCACGGGACTTGGCAGCTGGCTGAAAAATACGCCGGCAATCATGGCAATGACGCCGATGGACTGGGTGAAGGTGAAAGATTCATTCAGAAAAATGACGCCGAAAATGCCGCCAAAAACCATTTCCATGCTGAGAATCATGGAAGCTTCCGTAGGGGGCAGGAATTTCTGCCCCACGGCCTGGAGCGTATAGGCCACGCCGGTGGAAAAAAGTCCTGTATACAGGATGGGCCAGAGCGCCCCTTCGATGCCGGAAAGGGTGGGAGTTTCAAAGAAAAAAGCAAGAATGAGGTTCAGAAGGCCTGCTGCGAAAAACTGCCCTGACGAGAGGAGAACCGGCGGGAATCGCTGCGTCAGGTAATTCAATGCATGAATCTGGATGGTAAAGCCCAGGGCACAGAGGAGCATGAGTCCATCCCCAAGGCTGATCGTAAAATCCTCGGTAATGGACATGCAATAGGAACCGATGATGGCCAGGAGGGCCCCGATGAGGTGATTCCGGTGAAGAGAAAGACCCAGAAGAAGACCGGTGATGGGCACGAGAAGGATATAGTTTGCGGTCAGAAAACTGGCTTTGGAAGCGGTGGTGTACTGGAGTCCTACCTGCTGAAGGGTAGCCCCGGCAAAAAGGGGAACGCCGCAAAAGAGGAAGGCGGCCCAGAGAGGGATATTTGTCGAAAGGGGCGGCTTTTCTTCATGAAGGAAATGAATGACCGGGATAAGGGCCAGAGAGCCCAGTATGAACCGGACACCGTTAAACGTATAGGGCCCCACCGTATCCATACCCACCACCTGGGCCACGAAGGCAAAGCCCCAGATGAGTGCGGTGAGGAGGAGAAGAAAGCGATATTTCATAAAAACTCCTTTTTCCGTTACAGAATGTTATAATAATCATTATAAAAGATAATCTGTAACTTTTCCATGTTTGACAAAGGAGTTTTTATGTCCATCCGTATGATTGCCATCGATTTAGACGGTACCCTTCTTCATGACGATATGACGATTTCCGCTTATTCCCGCTCCGTCATACGCCGGGCCCTTGCCGGGGGATTTAAAATCGTCGTGGCCACGGGCCGCATGTGGGATTCGGCGAAAATCAAGGTGGACCTGCTGGACCTGGGCAATGTCCCGGTCATTTGCTACACCGGGTCCTGGATCATGATGAGTGAAACCGGAGAACCTGTGCTGCAGCAGGGCCTTGACCCGGAGCTGGCATCCCGCATTTTATATTTTGTAAAGGAAAAAGGCTGGGGCACCACCATTTTCATGGATGATCAGATATACATGGAAAAGCCGGACGGCACGGAAATCAAGTACCAGAAATACCGGTCCAAAAAGCCGCAGTTCCTGGGGGATCAATTTTTCCATCCCCATAGGCTGGTGACCAGGGTCATTTTCGCGGACCCTGTCATTGAAAAACGGATGATCATTCGCAAAGCGATTGAAGAAAAATTTGGGAATGAAGTGGATATCGTATTCCCGGGCGATGATTTCGTGGACGTTCATAAAAAGGGCGTAAATAAAGCCCAGGCCGTCCGGTATCTCTGTGAAAAAGAAGGAATCGGGCCCCAGGAGATCCTTGCTTTTGGAAATACGGAAAATGACGTACCTCTCCTGAGATACGCCGGTCATTCCTTTGCCGTGGCCAATGCGGATAAAGTAGCAAAAGAAGCAGCCAAAGGCATCTGCCTTTCCAATGAGGAAGACGGGGTGGCAAAGGAAATAGAGAAGCTGCTCTCATGAATGCATGCTGCATTTATATAAACTTTATTATAGCGTTCTTCGTTATTCGTTGTTCGTTCTTCGGGGTTCATTGCCATTCTACAGAAAAATTCTTCTGTCTCAGAAATCAGAATCGTTTAGCCGGAAATTTCATGCAAATAAAAAAACTGTGATTCTCGAGGGAGTCACAGTTTTTATTTCTTTATGATTTATTCGCGGTTCCGGAAGAATTCGATGGTGTCTTTCAGCCCGTCAGCCAGGGTATAAGCCGGTTTCCAGCCGAGGATTTTATAAGCCCTGTCATTGTCCAGGGAGGAGCGGTAAATATCGCCTGTCCTTTCGGGACCGTAATGGATGACCGATTCATCCCGTCCCGCAAGGCGCACCATTTCATGGGCCAGATCGTTCAGGGAGATTTCCGTTTTCGTACTCACGTTGCAGGTTTCTTCATTTCCCTTTGAAAGGGCTGCCAGATTGGCAGAAACCACGTCATGGACGGAAATGAAATCTCTCGTCTGCCCGCCGTCGCCGAAAATGGTGATATCCCTGCCTTCAGCCAGGGCTTTGGCAAAGATGTAAATGACTCCGCCTTCGCCGTGAGCTCCCTGACGGGGACCATACACATTGCTGTAGCGGAGCACTGTATAATGAAGGCCGTACAGTTTGTGGTAAAGGGCCAGGTATCTTTCCGTGATCCACTTGGTGAGGCCGTAGAAAGAGGTGGGGTCCGGGATTTCATCTTCCTTCAGGGGGAGAGCCGGGTTATCCCCGTAAATGGCGGCAGAAGAGGAAAATATGACTTTTCTGACTCCCGTTTTTCTGGAAGCTTCCAGCACGGAAAGAAGACCCATCACATTTTCATCAGCATCGAAATGGGGATTATCAATGGAAACGGGAACCATGGTCTGGGCGGCTTCATGGTAAACCACATCAAAATGATGGGCATGGAAGATGTCTGCCAGCTTTGCAGTCCGGATATCGGTTTCTATAAATTCGGCCTTCGGATTCAGGAATTCCCGGGTACCTGTGGAAAGATTGTCGATGACCGTTACATGGTGACCTTCCCGGACCAGGGCATCCACCAGATGGGAACCGATGAAGCCGGCTCCGCCGGTAACAAGAATATTCACTGTTTATTCTCCTTTTCTTCCACATGGAAACGATAGCCCGCTCCCCAGACGGTTTCAATCCGTTCATAGGGCTTTCCGGTGGCATTTTTCAGCTTGTCCCGGAGACGGTTGATATGGACAGTGACAGTAGAGGATTCACCGATGGGATCAAAGCTCCAGATCTGCTGGAAGAGCTGTTCCTTGGAATAGACTTCATTGGGATGACGGGCGAGGAAATAGAGAAGTTCAAATTCTTTCCCCGTCAGGTTGACACTGACTCCGCCTACCAGGACCTGACGGGCTTTCGGACGGATGGTGAGGTCTGCAATCTGCAGGCCCTTTTCCGTCTGGGCTGAAATTCCCTCTTTCCCCAGAAGCCTCTGATGAGTGGCGAGCTGGGCTTTCAGGTGGGCAATCAACACGGTTCCGCGGAATGGCTTCACAATGTAATCGTCGGCGCCAAGTCCAAGGCCCCGTACGATATCCGCATCCTCGGTGCGGGCTGTGGCGAAAATAATGGGAGCGTCGGTCATTTCGCGGATTTTCCGGCAGAGGGAAAATCCATCATCCTCACCGGGAAGCATGATGTCCAGGATAATGGCATCGATTTTTTCCCGGCGCATGATTTCCAGCGCTTCTTCCCCGGTTCCGGCCACAAAAGGAGTATAGCCGGAACCTTCGAGGAAATCTCTTTCCATATTGGCAATTTTGGGTTCATCTTCAACAATGAGTACGTTGGTCATTCTTCACTGCTCCCTTCCGCAAGCGGGATATCAAAAATAATCTGTAGTCCGCCATCACAAAGGGCATGATAACGGCCTTTGTGGGCGGTAATAATTTCTGCAACGATGGCAAGACCCAGACCGCTGCCATTGCTGGTCCGGCTTCTTGCCTCATCGGTCCGGTAAAAAGCTTCAAAAATATGGGGAAGCTTGTCCTGGGGGACCCCGGGACCGTCGTCTTTAAATGAAAATTCGGCATAACTGCCATTTTTCCGGATGGAAATCCGGATATTTGAACTGTCCTTTTCCCTGTACTTGATGGTATTGGAAAGAAGGTTGAAAACCACCCGCTGGAATTCTTTTTCATCAATCATGGCTATCAGGCTGTCATCGATATCGTAGGTGATGGTGACATTCCTGGTATCCAGGTACTGCCTGTCTTCATTGATGAAATTCCGGATGACGGAGCCGAAGTTCGCCGGTCTTGGATGACAGATGACACGGCTCGTGGACAGTTTATTGTAGAGAGAAAGTTCGTCGATGAGCCGGGAAAGGTCATCGGCACAGGAGGCGATGGAGGCCAGGTACTGCTGCTTCTTTTCCGGCGTTTTTGCCATACCCAGCTGCAGGGCCTCCGTATATCCCATAATGGTGGTAAGCGGTGTCCGGAGGTCATGGGCGATGCCGGAAAAGACGATTTTCCTTGAAGTCATGGCCATGGCCCGTTCGGCGATGGAATTTTTCAGGTAGAGCTGCATGGTGCGGAAGGCATTGCAGACTTCCCCGATTTCATCATGACTGTAATGGTCTACCACGATATTGAAATTTCCATATTGGATGGCATGGGCAGCCAGGGACAGCTGCTGCAGGGGAATCATGATGGATTTCTGCATATGCCGGTAAAAGGAAATATTGATTTTCACGCTGACGAAAAGGATGAGGACGATGAACAGCAGGATGAGCCCATCGATGTAAGGATTGAAAGGAATCCCCCGGAGCCGGGCATAGATAAAAAGGGCCAGCAGGGCGGCAATGCACAGAAAGGAGGGAACGCAGATGAAAAGCATGGCGTTCAGCACCACTTTATGCTGGAGAATGCTCTTTGCCGATTCACTGCCATCCTGATGAAGCTTTTCCGGCGGGGTGCCCGTTCTTTCTGTTTCCATCATCCAAGGATCAGTTCCACGGGACAGTGATCACTGCCCATGATTTCCGGATGGATGGCAGCCCCTTTGATCCGGTCTTTCAGGCTGTCGGAAACCAGGAAATAGTCAATTCTCCAGCCAATGTTACGCTCCCGGGATTTGGCAAAGTAGCTCCACCAGGAATACGCCTCTTTCTGATCCGGATGAAGAAGGCGGAAGGAATCGGTGAAGCCTGCCGAAAGCAGATTTGTCATTTTTTCCCTTTCCTCATCGGTGAACCCCGCATTTTTATGGTTGGCCGCCGGATTGGCGATATCGATATCCTTATGGGCCACATTGAGGTCGCCGCAGAGAATGACCGGCTTTGATTCTGCCAGTTTTGTCATGTATTTCTTCATTTCTTCTTCCCACACCATGCGGTAGGAAAGACGGGCCAGTCCCCGCTGGCTGTTGGGTGTGTAACAGCAGATGAGGTAATGATCGTCAAATTCTGCCGTAATGAGCCGGCCTTCCTGGTCATGCTCTTCGATGCCCAGGCCATAGGTTACGGAAAGAGGTTCCTCTTTCGTAAAGAGGGCCGTTCCGCTGTATCCTTTTTTGACGGCACTGTTCCAGTACTGATGATAGCCGGGAAGATCCAGCTCAATCTGATGGGGCTGGAGTTTCGTCTCCTGCAGGCAGAAGCAGTCTGCATCGAGCATGTTGAAAGTGTCCATAAACCCCTTCTTCATGCAGGCACGGAGGCCATTCACATTCCAGGAAATATACTTCAGGTTCTTCATAGGAGTCTCCTTCTTCTTGGAAATATTTTTCGTTACTTCATTCTAATTATAAACTTTTCATACTGGTTTTAAAAGTGACAGAACCACTATTACATAAATGTTTATCCTTTATTCAAACTTGTAAAACCCTGTCCCTTTTCTATGCGTTAATTTCATTAAGCCATGTAATAAAAACAAAATCCTTTCCATTTTGAAAATCAAACGGATTCATGCCGATTTTTAGATTTTATCGTGGAATGGCAGGGCCATGTGCTATAATGAATGAATAAAGGAAGAATCCGGTCCGGATTTTTCTGTATTCTGATTTCAGCTGATCGGAAGGAGTCATTATGAAAAAAATCGTAGTTACTGTTATCGGTGCTGACCGGGTAGGTATTGTTGCTGCTGTTTCTGCAGCTCTGGCAAAAGAAAATATTAATATTCTTGATATTTCACAGACCATTGTAGATGATATTTTTGATATGGTCCTCATGTGTGATATGGAGAATGCCACAGGATCCCTGAAAGAGCTTCAGGATAATCTGGGAGAAATCGGCAAGGCCATGGGTGTGGATATCCGTGCCCAGCTGGCTGACATTTTCTATGCCATGCACCGGATCTGAAAGGGGGAGCCATGCTCGATATAGAAGATATCCTTGCAACGGAGCGCATGTTTGACCAGAATAAACTGGACGTGCGCACCATCACCATGGGCATTTCCCTTCTTGGCTGTGTCTCTGATGATGAAAAAACTCTGTGCCGGAAGATTTATGATACCATCTGCACGAAAGCGGAACATCTCACCGAGGTGAGTCATGATATTTCCAGAGAATACGGCGTGCCCATCATCAACCGACGCATTTCCGTCACACCCATCTCCCTGGTGTCAGGAGGACTCCATGTGTCCAGCTATGTGCCCATAGCCAAAACGCTGCAGAAAGCAGCTGATGAAGTGGGTGTGGACATTCTGGGAGGATTTTCCGCCCTCGTGGACCGGGGCATGTCCTCCTCTGACAAAATCCTGATCGATTCCATTCCGGAAGCTTTGGCTTCGACTTCTTCCATCTGCAGCTCCGTAGCCATCGGGTCCACAAAGGCCGGGATCAATATGGATGCAGTGAGACGGATGGGTGAAATCGTCAAAGAAACGGCGGAGCTCACGAAAGATCAAGATGCCTACGGCTGCACGAAACTTGTTGAATTCTGCAATGCCGTGGAAGACAATCCTTTCATGGCAGGCGCCTTCCATGGGATCACCCAGGGGGATACGGCCATTCATGTAGGCGTTTCAGGTCCTGGAGTAGTGAAAAGGGCACTGGAAGATGTCAAAGGATCGCCTCTTGATGTTGTGGCGAAAACGATTAAAAATACGGCTTTCATGATTACCCGTCTGGGCCAGCTGGTGGCTGAAGCGGCTACGGAACGGCTTCATGCTCCTTTTGGAATCATCGATCTGTCTTTGGCCCCGACTTCAGCAGTGGGAGACTCTGTGGCCCAGGTCTTGGAGGAAATGGGATTGGAAAGCTGCGGAGGTCCCGGGACTACGGCAGCACTGGCACTTTTAAATGATGCCGTCAAAAAGGGCGGGCTCATGGCTTCTTCCAGCGTTGGAGGCCTGTCGGGGGCATTTATCCCGGTCAGTGAAGATCTCGGCATGATTCAGGCTGTGGAGAAGGGAAGTCTTTCTCTTGAAAAGCTGGAAGCCATGACCTGCGTATGCTCCGTAGGCCTTGACATGATTGCCATTCCCGGAGATACGCCGGCATCCACCATTTCTGCCATTCTGGCCGATGAAGCAGCAATCGGCATGATCAATAACAAAACTACTGCCACGAGGCTCATTCCTGTTCCCGGCAAGAAACCGGGAGACATGGTGCAGTTCGGCGGCCTCATGGGCTATGCGCCAGTTCTGGGCATCAATCAGTTCCGGGCCGATGAATTCATTGCCCGGGGCGGCAAGATTCCGGCTCCCATGAGATCCCTCACCAATTAATTTCACCAGTAAAAAACTCCTGATGCGTTGGCACCAGGAGTTTTTTATGATGCTTTCGATGAGCAGAAATATTTCCTGTAAAAATAGATACATATAAATACAGAAAGGAGGGAGCCGGCCGGAGTGGCAAGGCCCATGGGAAAGAGGGTGGCAGGGAAGAGGCGGGCTGCCAGGTAAGCGCCGGGAATGCGGATGGCGAATGTGGAAATCACATTATGGATGAAAGACAGGGTGGCTTTGCGGCAGGCCGAGAAATACCCGCTGAAACAGAAATGAATGCCTGCAATGGCACAGTCAAAACAGTAGGCATGGAAATAATCGCTTCCCATGGCGATGACTTTTTCCTCACCGGGCACGAAAAGCCCGATGATTTCCTGCGCCTTGAATAAAGCCAGAAGAATGCAGAGGAAGCCGAAGGAAATACAAGTGGTAATGCCATATGTAAGTCCCATTTTTCCCCGCTCATGAAATCCTGCCCCGGCATTCTGGGCAGTTGTGGCTGAAACAGTGGACATCATGGCCGAGGGCACGAGGAAGAGGAATCCGATGATTTTTTCCACAATTCCCACGGATGCTGCCGTTTCCACACCCAGGCTGTCGGCTATGGAAGTGATGGCCAGAAAGGAAACCTGGATGAGTCCGTCCTGGCAGCAGATAGGAAACCCGATACCAAGAATCTGGCGGAGAGAGTCCTTTGAGAAATAGAAATCCTTTTTATGGACATGAAGAATCTTTGCTTTGTGATAAAGGTAAAAGAGGCAGAGAAGGACACTTAATATTTCTGCCCCCACCGTACCGATGGCTGCTCCTTTTGCACTCATGTGGAATGGTCCGATAAGCAGGTAATCGAGGCCGATATTCACGATACCCGAGAGGGCCACGAAAATCATGGGAGCCCTTGTATTTCCCATACCTCTTAAAAAGCTGCTCATCATATTATAGGAAAAAATAAGGGGAACCCCGAGGAAACAGATGAAAAGGTAATCAGCCGTGTCTTCCAGCGCTTCCGGGGGAGTCTGGAGGAGGGAGAGAATCCATGGCATCAGCAGGAGCAGCAGGATGGAAACGAGGAAGGAAAGGGGAATGAAAAAAGCCGCCGAAGTCCCCATGAGGCGGTATGCATTTTTTTCATCCCTGCCGCCCAGACTTCTGGCAATGGAAACAGCACAGCCTATGGTGAGCCCCGTAATCATGACGATCACCATGTGCATGACCTGGCTTCCGATGAAAACCGCGCTGACCGGGGCGGCGCCATAAAATTGTCCCGTAATGAAGAGGTCAGCTAAACCGTAAAAGGTCTGCAGGAAGCAGGCCAGGAGGTAGGGAATGGCAAAATTCATCATTTTGGGGAAAAGCTTTCCCTCGGTCAAATCGTTTTCCAGTATCATCAAATCACCTGCAATAAAAAAGTATCCTGAATTATTTTCAGAATACCATGAAGGGTGGTTTTTGTAAAAAGAAGAAAAGTGGAACCATCAGCACTTTTTTTCATGGGCAAATTCAATGAGCGCCTGAAGGAGAGGGGAAAGTCTTCCCTTCCGGCAGATGAGGCAGGTCTTTTCAGCAAAAGATTTGTCCAGAGGAAATGCATACAGATTATCATAACCGGTTCCCGGTTTCAGGGGAAGGATGGCAAAGCCTTCACCAAGCGAAAGGCGGAGGAGCTGCTCCGAAAAGGTGGGGATTTTTTCCACTCTTTTGAAAGCAGTCCCGAAGGCTTTCAGAAATTTATTTCTGCAGGCTTCCACATAATCCGGGTCATCCGCTTTGGTCAGGAAGGGGAGGGAGGAAATGAGGCCCGCCATACTTTTTACCTTGTCAGCCTTTCCGGAGGCACAGACCAGGGACTGGGGAATGAGGACCAGTTCATGGGAAATAAAATCTTTCGAGAAAGGGATGGCTTCTGGTGCGATGATGGCATCGATTTCACCACGGGAGAGTTTCTTCTCCAGTATTTCCGGCGGTTCCATGCGATAAGAAACGGAAAGCTCCGGGTACTTTTTCAAAAAGAGGGGCATGAAATCGATTCCCCTGTATTCCTGGGAATCCAGCCCGATGATGAGGGATGGTTTTTCAGGAGATAATTCATGAAGGAGGGATTCAAAGGCCTGATGAATTTCTTTCATGCCCACATAAAAGTGCCTGCCTTTTTCGGTGAGCACCATGCCATTCGGGGAGCGGGTAAAAAGGAGGATTCCTGTTTCCTTTTCCAGGGAGGCGATGTACTTGCTCATGGTGGTCTGGGCGATATGGCATTTTTCAGCGGCTTTTGTGAAATTTCCTGCCTCCACGGCGGCGAAGAAATAAGAAAGTTTGTTGATGTCCATGATGCACCCTTTCAGAGTTATATTTTCCTCAATTATATCATTTCCTCAGGGAACGGCGGTATTGTAAATTTCCTGTATAGAAAATAAATGATTTTTCCTGTATCCTGTGATAAAATAATCTAGTTATGAAGCGTGCAGGCAAGGCCTGTTTGTAATAAAGGTGTATGTATGAATCACAAGAAAAATACTATTTCCAAAAGAGATGAAAAAGGAACTTCCCCGCAGGAGAAAGATACAGGAACCGTGGAGAGCCCGGGTCACTGGAAAAGGTGGTGGCTCATTGCCACGATTCTTCCTTTCTGCCTTGCCTTTTTCCTTTCCTGGTACTTCGGTGCCCCCGGCGGCTATGAACTTTTCTCGCAGATCAAAATATTCCTGCTTTTCCTGCAGGTGGGCTTCGTGACGGCTTACTTTATCCGTCATCATCTGAAAAAAGCGGCCATTCACCTGTGGATGACCATCATATTCCTCTGGGCCTTATCCCTGGTGGTGCCCTATCTCTCTACCCAGACCGACGTGCTGCTGGATATGACCGACGTGTCCGGAGAGCTCTCGACGCCTCTTTATCTTTTTGTTTCCTGTCTATCTGCGGCCTGGATCCTCCCCGGGAAATGGCGTATGATTGCCCGCCTTGCCTGCGTGGTCCTCATCGTTCTTTATGTGCTGGTCCAGTTTACCTATATCGGTTACTACACCATCACCCATTCCCTGATTTCCATCAATATGCTTCTCGCCCTGGCCCAGACGAATCTGGCGGAAACGAAGGAATATATCGAAGTCAATATTCCCTATGCGGAAATCATGGCCGGTGTGGCAGCCCTTCTGATTCTGGGCTGGCTTATATTCCATGCCAGCCGGTTCAGTTTCAACCGTCAGCAGGTCTCGAGAAAAGCCTGGTTTGCCATGCTGGTCCTTTTCTTTATCAATATCGGTCTCTGCTGTCTTTCCATCGGCGGCACCAGGCTGGCCCATGTGTATTATGAAACTTATGAGACTCTCCACAGCTTTTCCGATTTCCAGAAAATAGTGGAGAAACGGCGTCATATGCATATCAGGGATAAAGAACTGGTAGAAAAGCTTCGCTCTGCGCCGGATGGACTCTATGTGCTTGTCATCGGTGAATCCCTGACCCGGGATCATATGAATGTATATGGCTATCAAAGGGAAACGACGCCTTTCCAGTCCGGGGCCATCAGTGATCCCCATTATGAATTTTTCAATCATGCCTATTCCTGCTATACCCAGACCGTGCAGGTACTGACGGAAGCGCTGACGGAAAAGAACCAGTACAATGATATCAGTCTCGTGAATGCCTATTCCGTAGTGGATCTGGCCCGGGAAGCAGGATTCAGGACGACATGGATTTCCAACCAGTCCCGCTATGGCGTATGGGATACGCCGATTGGCGCCATCGGCTCTGCCTGTGACGATCAGTACTGGATCAATCAGTATGTGGGGACCGATGTGGTGACAAAAGATTATGATACCGCCCTCATTCCGTACCTGAAAAAGGTCAATCCCGAAAACCGCCGTCAACTGGTGGTCATTCATCTCATGGGAAGCCATGTGAGCTACTGGGACCGGTATCCGTCGGAATTCTATCGCTGGCCTGTGGACACGGGCAAAACAAGAAGCACCGAAGAACTCATGGTGGATGAATATGACAATTCCGTGCTCTTCAATGATTACGTCCTGGAAAGCATCATGAATGAGGCTACCAACGTCCTTCATGCGGACGGAGTCCTTTATTTCTCGGATCACGGGGAACAGGTGACGGAACGCCCGGGTCACAATGCGGACCAGTTTGACTATACCATGGTCCATATCCCCTTCTGGGTATACCTTTCCGACCACTACAGGGCCCTTTATCCGGAGAAGGTACGCCTTATGGATGAACGGAGAAATATGCCTTTCTCCAACGATATGCTCTACGATACGTTCATGGGCATCATGGGCCTTACGGCAGCACATTATGATCCCAAAGCAGATTTATTTGCGCCGGAATTTGACAAGGATGTCACTACCCTCATGACCATGTACGGGAATGTCATGATCCGGGACGACGTGGAACAGCTGGGTTCCGATCAGGAAAAGCAGGATGAGCTGTGGAATCGGAGGATTTCCGACCATGCCAGGGCTCATGGATACAGAAATTTTGACTGGAATACATTTGAACCGGTAAAGATTGCTTCGGAAACGATACCGGAAGTGGAAAATGAAGGCGTCAGCCGGGAAAAATGAAAAAGCCGCAGCACCCGGGGAGGGCCTGCGGCTTTTCCGATGGAAATTTGTCATGCGTCCCGACCTGTGTTATAGTAAGATAAATTTATTCTATGAATCGGGAGGATTTATGAGGCTTCGCAGAAAACCCTGGATTGATGAGGCAATCAAAGATTACACATCCATTCTTTTCCTGGAGGAACCAAAGGACAGGAAAGGGAAATGGCATGAGCTCTTTCCCCATCCGGAGAATGAGCTTCATGTGGAATTCGGCACCGGAAAGGGCCAGTTCATCTCCGGCATGGCCGCCCTTCACAGAAATGTCAATTATGTAGGCATGGAAGTACAGGAAGGGGTCATCTATTATGCTGCGAAAAAGACGGCGGAAATGGATCCGCCCCTGGACAATGTGCGGCTCATCCTGGGGGATGTCAGTGAAATCCTCGACATTTTCAGCCCCGGGGAAGTGGATGTGATTTATCTCAATTTCAGCGATCCCTGGCCAAAGAAGCGCCATGCAAAGAGAAGGCTGACTTACAGGGATTTCCTCAAACGCTATGCCCTGATCCTGAAAGAAAAAGGGGAAATCCGTTTCAAGACCGATAATAAGGACCTTTTTGATTTTTCCATTGAAGAATTTAAAGCCATGGGCTGGCAGCTCTCTGATGTGACTTATGACCTCCATGCCTGCCCGGTGGAGGGAGACGTGGAGACGGAGTATGAGGAAAAGTTTTCCAGAAAGGGGAATCCGGTATGTCGTCTCGTAGCGACACGTCCCTGATGGATATGAAGTATGCGCCCCGGAATCTGCAGAAAATGTTTATCGTGGCGGCCATACTGATTATACTGGGGGCATTTAATGTTTACAGCTCAACCTATTATATGAACCTGGAGTCCGGCACCAGCCCCTATGACCATATCCTGAAACATATCGTGGTTCTGGCAGTAAGCGTAGGGGGAGCGTTGATTCTCAGCCGTTTCAATTATCGCCTTCTCCGGCGATTTGACGGTCTGCTCTGCTGCCTGACCATAGTGCTCCTCATCCTTGTCATGGTGGCAGGACGAACGGTAAATGGTGCGACCCGCTGGTTTATGCTGGGACCGGTATCCCTCCAGCCGTCGGAAATCGCAAAAGTGACGGGCCTGATCTGGGCGTCTTCCTGCCTGGCGGAAAAAGTGGATAAGCACATGAAAATCACCGTTTTTGCCAGGTTTTTAAGACCTTTTATCCATCCGGCAAGCAGGAAAAAAGAAAATTCCATTGGCGCCATGATCCGTTATTTCTCGCCCATGTACATGCCCCTGATCATGGCATTCCTCGTCATCCGGCAGCCGGATATGGGTACGGCAGGCATGATCCTCATGTTTCCTGCGCTCCTTTATATCCTGGCCGGTATGCCGCTTTTTGAAATCATTTTCGGCATGGCCCTCACGGTCCTGGTTTTTCTGGCCCTGGCCATTGCAGCTCCTTATCGCCTGGCCCGCCTGATTGTTCTCTGGGATCCTTTTTCCTATGCCCAGGACATGGGATACCAGACTGTCCAGAGTCTCATTGCCGTCGGTTCGGGAGGACTTCTCGGACAGGGGATGGGGGAAGGCCTTTCCAAATTCCTTTACCTTCCCGAACAGTATACGGACTTTGCCTTTGCCGTATTCAGCCAGGAATATGGATTCATCGGTTCCTGTACCGTGGTCTGCCTGTACATGGCCTTCCTGCTTTATGGATTTTCCGTGGCCAGGAAATTGAAAGATACCTATGCCGCCTTTCTCGTATACGGACTGACCCTGCTGATTTCGGTACAGGGATTTATCAATATTGCCATGGTTATCGGCTGTTTCCCGGTCACCGGGATTCCGCTGCCTTTTATTTCCTTCGGCGGCACCTCCCTTCTCGTCAATATCGGCGCCCTGGGCCTGATCTGGGGGACGGCGACCCAGAGCTTGAAGGAATATGATGAAATGGAACGGAAGAAACGGATTGCCGCCATGGAAGGCAGGCCCCTTTCCTTTGGCGAACTTTCCGGTGACGTCTATTCCCGCCGCCAGAGATGGCATGGATGATAAAAGCGCGTCCCCGGAGGACGCGTTTTATTTTGCGAGGTACTTATGGATGATTACAGGGACCTTTTAAGAGCTGAATTTCTGGATGCTGTCAGAAGTTCAGGTAAAAGCGGGCTCGCTCTTTCCGTATATGGCTTTTTCGAAAAGGAAAGTTTTTCGGGTAAATGTCTTTCCGAAGCAGTGAGGCTGCTTTCCGAAACCGGAATTTCAGTCCGCTTTTTCTCCGGGAATCGGGATGAACTGAAAAAATCGCTCTGCGGGGAGAATCTGCTTGCCTTTGTAGACTACCCGGAAAAGACGGGCCGCCTTGCCATGGCTGCCGATGCCCTTAGCCTTTCAGGAGTCGTGGTTTATGGAAATAAAATTTCCGGAGTTTCCATGGAAAGAGAAAATATAGTGACTCATTTCCGTCGCGGCATCTTTCATTCCGATTATGTGAAGATGAGCCGCTTTGCCTTTCCGGAAATCAGGGATGAAGAGCTTCAAAGTCTGAGTGCAAAGGAAAGTATGATTCCTGTCCAGCTGGTAGTGATCTATCTTGGCCTTATGCTGTACGCACTGGGAAAGGAAGGGGGACTTCTCCCGTCCATGGATGCCGCGAGGGCACTGTATAACAGATTTTCTGAATGAAATGATAAAAAGCTGTGAAACAGGATGTCCGTTTCACAGCTTTTGTTTAAATCCGGAAATATCTTTTGGCCTGGGTCCAGGCAATGCCGGCGGCAGTCTGGAACAGGAAAAGGCAGAAGGCCTTTTTCGGATGGAACAGCCAGAAGGTTTTCGTGATGGGAGAAAGAGGTTTCAGGATATCCGGCGCTTTTTCCGTTTTCGTCACTTTTTCCTTCACTGCCTGGACAGGCTTTTTTTCTTTGACCTTTTTCGAGACTACGGCAGCGGCAAGAGCAAATATAAGGGCTTTGATCAATTTATCCATAGCGGGAGACCTCCTTCTTCTTTTCTTTTATTATCATAGCAAATGAACGTCATAAGTTCAAAGGAATCCATGAATTTCTTTGAAACCCGCTGCCGATGATAGTGCTTTAATTTTCTTTTATTTCAAAGTCTCCATGTGGTATACTCTTAATGGAATTCTATTTATTTCCCTCTGGGAATGGGTTGGAGGACTTTATGAGCGCAGATTCGAACATTTTGCTTTTACCTTTATGCTTTTTTGGATTATACATGATTCTTGAGGCCGCAGACTGGGGACTCTGCCTGGCGGCGCCCCTGGTTTCACGGAATGAGGAGGAAAACCACGCCATCCTGGGCCTTCTGAAACCGGGCCTTGACGGGAATGAACTCTGGTTTTTCCTGGGCATGTTCATGATGGGGGCGGCCATTCCTTCGCTGTCTCAGCAGCTGGCAGGAACCAGGACAGTCATGATAGTCCTTGTGGCCCTGGGAGCCCTTCTGAGACTGGCAGCCTGCTTTGGGAAAAAATTTCTGGGGAAATCCTGGATGATGAAGCTTAACGCTGCCTTTTCTGTCATCGTGCTGGCCGTACTGGGGTTGATTTCATCTTCCCTCCTCATGGAAGGCGGCAGCCTTATTTCCGCCATCGGCATTTTTACCGCTTTATGGCTGATCCTTTCCGCTTTCCAGCTCGGCTCGCTTTATGGAGCGGTGAAAGTGGTCAATCCCCTTGGAGAAAGGTTCCGTGCCTCATTCCTCGTATCCAGCGTACTGAATGTGGTGGTCTATATCATCCTGGCCATCCTCCTCAAAAATCATGCCGCTGAGTCCAATCTCTATGGCAGCTTTTTCTGGATCAGCCTGGTGGCTACGGCTATCCTTTTTGCCCTGGCCTTCTTCTTTACCCGCACCCGCCATGTGAAAGTGGGGCTGGCAGCGGTCTATTTCTCATCGTTCTTTGCCATTGCCATTTATCTTTCTGCCTATGCGGTCATGCTTCCGGCCCATTTTACCGTGGAGCTTGATTCCCTCAAGAATGCCATGGACGGTCTGCCGGGGACGGCACTCCTGATCATGGCCTTTGTCTGGACCCTGGGGACTTTCATCTGGAGACAGATCCGCAGAAAAGAAACGTACGAATGGAAAGATCATATTTAAGGAGGAAATTATGGGAGAACTTTATAAAACGCAGCATACCATTGATGAAATGCTTGACCGCATGGGGGTCAAAATCGTTCTTGATTCCGAACACCTGACGGAAGAGGACCGGTTTGAGGCGGAAAAGCAGGGCGCTTCGGTGGTATTGAAAAAAGTGGAAAAGAAAGAAGAAAATAAAAAATGAAAAATACCGTGAAAGTTTGAAAGAGCTTTCACGGTATTTTTATTATGATTTTTGCAGCAAAATATTTCATTAAATAGAACATTTTTTCTATTTCTATGTTATAATAGGGCCATGAAACATGATTTCAGGAGGCGCGTATGGAAATAGGAGACAAACTGGATATTCTGGCCGACGCAGCCAAGTATGACGTGTCCTGCTCTTCCAGCGGCTCTGACCGGGCCAATGCCGGCGGGCTCGGAAATGGACATAAAAGCGGGATCTGTCATACCTGGACGGCCGACGGGCGCTGCGTATCGCTCCTGAAGATACTGATGACCAATTCCTGTATTTATGACTGTGAATACTGCGTGAACCGGAGAAGCCACGATACGCCGAGGGCCATCCTGACGCCGGAAGAAATCGTGCTGCTCACCGTGGAATTTTACAAGCGGAATTACATCGAAGGGCTATTCCTCTCCTCCGGCATCCTGAAGTCGCCGGACTACACCACGGAGCTTCTCATCCGGGTGGCAAAACTCCTTCGGGAGCGTGAGCGTTTCAACGGGTACATTCATATGAAGGGGATTCCGGGGACGGATCCGAAACTTCTGAACGAACTGGGGCGCTATGTGGACAGGGTGAGCGTCAATATCGAGCTGCCATCGGAAAAATCCCTTCATCTTCTGGCACCCCAGAAGACGAAGAAGGCCATTATGGCGCCTATGAAATTCTTCAAGGAATCTATCGATGCCCACAGGGAAGAGAAAAAGCATCACCGGAAGATCCCCTCTTTCGTACCTGCCGGCCAGACGACCCAGCTCATCGTGGGGGCCAGTGGGGAAAGCGACCGGCAGATTCTTCTTCTGACGGAGGGACTTTATCAGAAAGCGTCTTTAAAGCGGGTCTATTATTCCGCTTATGTGCCGGTGATGAAAGGAAAAAACCTGCCTGCCCTCATCAAGCCGCCCCTGGCCAGGGAAAACCGGCTGTACCAGGCGGACTGGCTCCTTCGTTTCTATCGGTTCCGGGCCGGTGAAATCCTGACGCCGGAGGAGCCGGATTTCGATGAAGAACTGGATCCCAAATGTACCTGGGCCCTCCGGCACCGGGAACTGTTTCCTGTGGAAATCAACCGGGCTCCCTATGAGATGATTCTCCGGATTCCCGGAATCGGCGTGAGAAGCGCTCTTCGAATCGTGAGACTCCGCCGGTATGGAAATCTGTCCTATGACCAGCTGAAACGGATCGGCGTGGTACTTCGGCGGGCAAGGTATTTCATGACCGTAAGCGGCAGGTATTATGGAGAAAGATCGCCGGATTCAGAAAATCTGCGAAACCTCCTTATATCGGAAACAGCGGCAAGGGAAGTCAGGGAAATGAGCCTTTTTGACACCCAGATTTAAAAAATGATGTAAAATTGAAATCCTTCGACTATATCTGTAGAAGCAATTATATTCGAAGTTGAAGGAGGCATAACATGTATTTCCTCTATGACGACAGCTACCCCGGATTTCTTACGGCGGTGTATGAAATCTATTATTTCGGCACCAGCCAGCTGGAAGGGATTTCCACCATGAAAGGGGAAATGAGGCTGTTCGGCAAAGAATATGTGGTGAAGACCAATTTCCTGAAAGCAGAAAAAGTGGCGGCGGCCTTTGAGAAATCCTGCGGCAAAGAAGCGCTGCGATGGATGTACAGGGCCTATCTGTCCGATGATGAGGGCAGGGAACTCAAGATTTTCAATTTCATGAAGGAAGGCTTCCGCCTGGGGAAGAATATCTACACCCGCAAAAAGGAAGGCTGGGTCATGGACGTGCTTGATATGTGCCGGGAAGTAGGCAATGAAACGGAAAAATTCCGGGGAATCCTGCGGTTCAGTGAGCTGGAGGACGGCCTTCTCTATGCGGCCATCAATCCCACCCACCGGATCCTGCCGGTGCTCGCAGTCCATTTCAAGGATCGCCTATCGGCGAAATGCTGGGCCATTTATGACGTGAACCGTCATGAAGCAGCCGTGTATAACGGGGAAAAGGTTTCTTTTGTCACGGTGGAGGAAATTCAAAAGAATCTGAAATACAGCAGGGATGAGGAAGATTTCCGTCAGCTCTGGCGGAATTACTATCGCCACATGGGGATTCAGGAAAGAAGGAACCCGAAGGAGCGGATGAATTTCCTGCCAAAGAAATACTGGGTGAACCTGACGGAAATGGATGATCCCTGTAATGCCCAGGACCTGGACCTCAAGGGGATGGAAGAAAAAAGGCCGGGAAAACTTTCGAAGGTCATCTCTCCGGCGGAAATCGATGATGCCCTCCGGGTGGTGCAGCGGAAGCTGGACTTGCAGAATAAGAAAAATAAAGGATGAAATTTTACCGGAAACATTGTCTTTGTTTCCGGCTTTTCTTTATAATATAAGAAATATTTCATAATCAGCAAAAGGAGGAATTTTATGCATCCCATGAGAAGGAAAGACCGTCTGGTGACGGAGGAAGAGGAAATCCGGGCCATCCTGGACAAATGCGGCATTGTCCATCTGGGCCTTTATGATGAGAACCGCATATTCGTGGTTCCTGTGAACTACAGCTATGAATATGAGGGAGGAAAACTGACTCTGTATTTCCATGGCGCCAGGGGCGGGCTCAAACGGGACCTGATCCGGAAAGACAACCGGGCGGGTTTTGAAATGGATACGGGAAATCATGTCATTCCTCACGATCAGAATCCCAGCCGGTATACCACCCATTATGGCAGCATCATTGGAAGCGGCCGGGTGACCATCGTGGAAGATCCGGAGGAAAAAAGGGACATCATGACCCGGTTCATGAAGCAGATTTCCGGGAAAGACTGGGAAATCACCGATGGTCATGTGAATTCCATCGAAGTCTATAAACTGGAGGCTGAGGAATTCCAGGCAAAGGAAAATCCTCACCGGAACATGTAAAATAAAAAGACTTTCGCCTGGCGGAAGTCTTTTTATTTTGGAAATAATGCCCAAAAAGCATTATGGGATTGCGACATCAGGTATTAGACAGGAAGCGCAGTCTGCCTTATGATGATGGCAGGGTGGAAAGATTTATTTTTTCAGCGGACCGGAAGGGATGAAGTGAAGGGTTTCATAGCCTTTTTTCAAATCCTCCGGCAATTGTTCCGGGAAAGAGGAATCCAGGGGAAAGGTCCCTGTTTTTTCCGCAGTCCTGTAATACCATAATTTGTAATCGACCACATTCATCATGGTATCCAGTTCTTTCTGCTTTTCCTCCAGCACTTTCTTCTGGCGGGTGAGGATGGAAAGTCTTTTACTGATGGTTTCAGGACTTTCCGCAGGGAGATTGACGAAAGTTTTGATGTCCTTCAGGGAAAGGCCTGTTTTCTTGAGGCACTGAATGAGTTTGAGTTCGGAAATGTCTTTTTCCCGAAACATGCGGATGCCTCCGGCAGAACGTTCCAGATCCGGCAGGAGTCCTTCCTTGTCATAATAACGGATGGTGGAGACCGGAATATCAAGAATCTTTGCGGCTTCCCCGGCAGTATAGAGCATAAAAGCCTCCTTGTGAAATACTTGACTTAAAGTTTGCTTTAAGGATTAAAATATACTTTAAGATGATTTCAGTATAAAAAATAGGAGTTCTCCCGTCAAGGGAGTGAGAAAGAGGGAGTACTATGAAAATATTGACAATTTATTATTCCAAGAGCGGCCACACCGAAGAGCTGGCCAAAAAGATTCATGAAGCTTTAGGCGGCGATATGGCTTCCATCACCGCAAAGAAGACCTATGCCGTTTCCTATGGCATGACGGTCCTGCAGGCGGGGTTTGACAAGCTCAGGAGCCGCCGGCCGGACATTGAAGAAATTCCGTACCATCTGGATGACTACGATATCCTCATCCTGGGGGCGCCTACCTGGTATTTCACCATGGCTCCGGCCATGCAGGTATTCCTGGATACCCATGACTTCAGGGGAAAGAAAGTGTACACTTTTTCCACTGACGGCGGGCAGCCGAAAAATACGCTTTCCGATTTCAGAAAGAAACTGGAAGAAAAAGGAGCCCGCGTGGCAGGTCAGTTTCATGTTTCCTACAAGAAGAACAACCGGCTCACGGGAGACGAAGAAATAGAAAGATGGATAGAGGGATTAAAGGAGGATGCAGTCCGATGAAGAGGAAATGGATAGCAGCTTTTCTGGCTCTTTGCCTTATGACCGGAACTTTGGCAGGCTGTGGAAAAAATCAGGTAAGTACATCCCAAAGTGCAGCTTCAAAGGTTTCAGACAGTCCTGTTAAAGAAACCATGAAACCTTTCAATGTGCATCAGGTGGTGGCATCGGACAACAGGAAGGGCCGCACCATTATGTGGGAACTTCCCACGGATCATGAAAACAGCCTGGAATACAGGGAAAAAGGGACGGAAGCCATTTATTCCGTCTCCGCTTCCTCCAAAGGGCTCAAAGGAAATAATGGAATCAGGGATGGCACCGTCTATACGGCCTGCCTTGACAATCTGACAAAAGGAAAAGATTATGAATACAGGACCCGCGAAGGGGATACGGTGAGCAGCTGGTATCCTCTCAAAACCGATGGGGGCGGAGATTTCAAGGTCATTGTCACCTCGGACTCCCAGAGCTCGGACTATAGGGACTGGAAAAATCTCTTTGCCCATGCCTGGAAGGAAAATCCCGATGCCTCCTTCTTCATCGCCCTGGGGGACCTGGTGGATAACGGGGAAGATGAATACCAGTGGCAGACCTGGTTTTCGGATGTGAAAGACGCAATTTCAGGTATTCCCGTGGTGCCGGCACTGGGAAATCATGAAGCCTATTCCCTTGACTGGAAAAATCATATGCCCGAGCGGTACCTGACCCATTTCAACCTCCCGTCCAATGGAAATAAAGAATATCAGAATCATTATTACTCCTTTGACTGGGGCGAAGTCCACTTTGCCGTGCTGGATACGAATCTTCGGGAAGAAGGAGAATGGCTGCCGGACCTTTTTGAAAAGCAGAAAGTCTGGCTGGACAGGGATTTAAAAAGTACAAAGAAGAAATGGAAAGTCGTCCTCATGCACAAGGATCCCCTCCAGTATGGCTTTGCCGATGAAGGAAGGCCGCACCGGGAAGAAGGATTTTCGGAAGAAGGAAATGTTTTCATGCCTGTCTTTGATGCCAATGGCGTAGACCTGGTGCTGTCGGCTCATCTTCATACCTATAGAGACCGCGGACGGATTTTTGATTTCAAACGGTCGGAAAAAGGCCCTGTCTATGTGATTGACGGTCTTTCCGGCAACGTCCGTTATCCGGGACTCTGGAAACGGCATGAACTGGATGAATATGTGGCGCCACAGCCGGAGACGGACAATTATTCCATTCTGGAAGTGACGGATCAGGAAATAAAACTCACCGGATATCTTCCGGACGGCACGAAACTTCATGAAACAGTGGTCAGAAAGGATTAAATGATGGAAAGAGCAAAAGTAATTCTTCACATGATGATTTCAATTGACGGGAAAATCGAAGGCTATTTTGCCGACGCCCCTTTGACCGGCGCCTGCGGGGAAGTCTATGACGAACTGATCCCAACTCTGGGGGATGCGGAAGGGACAGGCTCCTATACGGCCTGCCTGTACCTGGCCGGGGGAGACGGAGATTACAGCGCCTTTAAAGACACCGATGTGCCGGAGGGCGATTTCCCTGTGGTCAGTGAAAACAGGAAATATCTATTCTGCTTTGACCGCCATGGAAAATGCGCCTGGGAAGGGCCTCTTTCCGGCGATAAACAGGTGGTGGAAGTGGTGACACGGGAAGTGCGGAAAGAATTTCTGGCGTACCTCAGGAGTAAAAATATTTCTTATATCTTTGCCGGTGAACATGATCTGGATATCCCTGGCAGCCTGGTGAAGATTCATGAACTTTTCGGCGTGAAAACCCTGGTCCTCTGCGGCGGGGCCACCATTAACGGAGCTTTCTTCAAGGCCGGAGTGGTAGACGGTATTTCCCAGGTCATCGTGCCCTATCTGGAAGGCAATCATGACCAGAAAGGAACGGCGGAAACGGACGTATTCCTGCCTAAGGCATACCTTTTGAAAAAGGCAGAGCCTGTGGGAAAGGGCGGCGTCCACCTGCTTTACGAAGCGGAAAAGAAGTGAAATAAAAAAATCCTGTCTCCCTGGGAGCAGGATTTTTTATTTGTCATGAATGATGTGCCAGTTGCGGAGAAGCACCTTTTTGCCCCGCCAGGCAAAGGCGTATTCTTTGTATTTCCTGTCAAAACCGCGGTTGGACAGGCTTTCCAGTTCTTCACCGGAGAGGCAGGAAATACGGTTTTCATGGATTTCGGGAATCGGCGAGAGAGGCGCTTTCCTGTTGAAAGGGCAGCATTTCTGACATTCATCGCAGCCGAAGATAAGGGAAGTTTTTTTGAGGATTTCTATTTCCACATCCGTCAGGTCTTCCTTTTTCTGGGTAATGCAGGATTTGCAGCGGGATGGCCGGAAGGGCTCCCGGCCAATGACTTTCCCGGGGCAGGCTCTTTCACAGAGACTGCAGTCTCCGCAGGAAAGGGAAAGAGGCTGATCCGGCTCCAGTTCCAGGGTGGTCAGGATGGCGCCGATGGTGACAAAGGAACCGTAAAGGGGATGGATCAGGCAGTGATTTTTCCCGAAGAATCCGAGACCTGCCGACCAGGCGAGCCACCGGTCCACCATGGGGGAAGTATCGGTGAGGGCATAAAATCGGGCTTCCGGAAATTCCTCCTGAACGGTTTGAATGATTTTTTCCATGTACCGGTGATTGATGACGTGATAATCCTTTGGCCGTGCATAGAGGGCGATATTGGCCTTACGTTCCTCTTCGGCCTTATAGGGGAAAAGAAGGACGAAGAAAGAGGAGGCCCCGGGAAGGAGATTTTCCGGGTGAAGCCGTTTTTCCGTATCCGCCGGGGCAAAGGGGATGGGGCCTGCCTTTTCCAGTTTTTCTTTCAGGAGAGGAGGAAAGAGGGCCGGCGCTGCTCCACAGGCATGGAGGCCCAGGTCATGGGCGGCTTTGATCAAAAGCTCTTTTGCCTTGCTCATGGGATCTCCTTTCAAAAAAACTGTGAAAAATAAATTTTCACAGTTTGGAATCGATTTATTTTACCATCCGTTTGGCCAGCAGTTCTCCGACCCGTTCCGTAGGCATGTCATCGCTGTCATAGAGAAGGCCTTTCGGGCTTTTGATGATGAGCCGGTCCATGAGATTCTGGGAGATGAGCTCGTTTGTGGCGGAAAGGAAAGCGGTGCAGGCTTTATCGTGATGTTCTTTCGTGATCAGGCGGGAAAGTCCCGGCGCTTTCAATCGCTGCTGGAGGAAGAGCTGATGGATGGCTTTCCAGCTTTCCTTCTTCGGGCAGGCCCGGAGGAGCACGCAGATTTCATAGCCCATGCTCTTCAGGTAGGAAATATATTCTTTCGTGTGGGCCACGTTTTCAAGAGACCCTTCCTGAAGGATATGGTAACGGCCTTCGGCTGCTTTCTTCATGGTGAGGTCTGACAGGTACTGGCCATGTTCCATGGAGAAATAAGCGCAGTACTGGCCGTATTTCTTCATGAGCTTTTGGGAATGCGGATGAAAACCGCGGAAATTATCGGTCATGCACTGGACGATATCGCCATTGTATTCATCGATGATCATGGAAGACATCCTGGTCTTTCCTGCCCCGGGCTGCCCGGCGATGATGAAGGCCATGGGGTGTTTTTTATTTCCTGTCTTTTTATGGGAAATGGCAGGCCATACGGTCCTGTCAAAAAGAGCATTCATTTCTTCCGGGGTGAAAGCGCTTTCTTTCCGGGCCAGCTGTTTGATGAGGATGGGGTTGACCGGACAGAATATCTGGTCCGCCATGTAGCGGGTCTCGATATTGTAAGCTTCCCGGAGCATGCCTACCTGGGTAGACATGGCAAGGCCGTGTCCTTTGCGGATTTCAATCAGTGACATTTCGCGGATGGTGCTCATCCACAGGCTGTAGAGGCGGGCCTCGTCCTGCGGTTTCACTTCCATTTCATCTTTCATGGCACAGAGGAGGTTGTGAATGGTATTGAATATTTCCAGATTCACTTCCAGCTGGATCGCCATAGGGGTGATTTCCGCTGATTCACTCAATTCTTCCATGGTCCGCTCGTCATAGGGCATGCCGTACCAGCTCCTTTTTCAAAAAAGATTATTTCTTCTATCATAGCAAAGGTTCAGGATTTTGTCTAATTCCTTATGAAAAGGAAATAAAAGGTTCAGTCCTTTTTCCGCCTGAGATTTTCCAGATCCATGGCAGGAGGTGTGGCAAGGAGAGGGGACGCATTCCAGGGGTGGTCGATGTCCCGTACGCATTCCGTGACGGATTCGTAGGCCGCCCGGGCCAGGGAGGCTCCGAGCTCTGAAAATGGGCCGGCATCGGTATAGGCCGGTCCTTCCGGATTGCATATGAGTGTAATGCCATCGGTCCCTGTCCCCGTGGCCGGCTTTCCATTGTTTACGTCGGCAATTCCCAGATCCTGGAGGGCTGCCGTTTTTCCTTCGGTCAGGGTGATGAGGGCCCGGGCCATGATGCCCTCGGGAAGATTTCCATGGAGAAGGATCATCATATTGATGGTGCCAATGGGTCCAAAATTTCCATCTTTTTCCCGATAGAGAGCAGGGGAAGAGGCCCGGCAGGCCGTCTTTTCCACTCCTCCCGTAACGACGGATTCGACCAGTACATCTCCGCTTCGGATGATTTTATGAGAATAAAGATTGACTTTGGCCGCCGTCAGCAAAACGGCACTTTCCTCAGGGCAGGCGCCGGCCTTTTCGGCACAGAGTTTCAGGTAGCCTTTCACCGAACCTCCCGGGAAATCCTTTTCCGAGGGATAAAATTCTGTCAGTTTCTGATTCAGGGCAAAACGGATCGTCCTGAACCCGCCGCCGTAAATGGCGGTGGACAGGGATTTCTGAAATCTATCGAACCGGATCATCAGCACCTCCGGCATTACCATAAGCCGGCTGCCGGGGTAAGAGAGAGGAAGAATTTCCATGGGAGCCTCCACTATATTTTATTTCATGGGCAGGGAATGAATCATTGAAGTCATTTTAGAAATATGATACCATAGTACTGAATTTTGTGTATATTTTTAAAACAGGAGATTTCATGGTTATATTACCGTATCTTGTTCTGGCAGCCGTGGCGCTGCTGTTTATGATTTTATCCTACCTTGTGATCTGCGGTTTGCCGAAAAGGGAAAAAGCGGAAGGAATGCCATCTGATGAACCGACGATGGAAATCCCCCGTCCCCGGAAGGCAAAAAGAGAAGAGCCGAAGAAGCCGGTTGTGGATGAGGCCACCCGTATCATCCATGTGCCTCATCACCAGGAAAAATCTTCCGAACCGGAGGATAATGAAAAAACGAAAGTGTTTACAAGAGAAGATTTCGGCGAATCCAGATCGGCCGACGCCTTCTCCTCCAATGCGGCCACCGGGCCATTTCCGGCGGAACCGGAACCCCGGGTCCTTTCCTCCATGCCGGATCTTCCCACGCTGGAAGAATATTTCATCCGTCACTTCCTGAACCGTTACGGTGCCGTTTCAACGACGGTTGAGCAGGATACACGGAAAGTGACAAGACACCTGATCGAAGGGCTCCATATGTCAGGGAAAGAAGCCGTAGATACGCTGACTCATATTATGGTCCAGGAAGCCCTGCAGAATGCCCAGCGGACCTATGTGATGATGCCGACCCCCGTAGTCATGGAAATGGTGACGGATGCTTTTTCTGATGTGGCTCATGGCAGCCGTTCCGATACGAAGACGATCCTTGCCTATGATGCCCTGAAAGCCATGCTCCGCATGGAAGAAAGCGAATTCCATGCCCTTTCCCTGCTCCTTATTTTCCATTATTCCAGAAATACGGACAATGTGGACGGAGAGCACCTCAAAAAATATACGGAAAAATACATCACTCCCTTCCTGAATAAACTTCCTGACGAATACACGGGTTATCAGCAGCTGGAATACCTGCACTGCGTATCTCTGGAGAACAAGGATATCCCCTTCGGACAGGTACTCCATGATTCCTATCCCCTCATTTTCTCCTTCCGGGGCTGCATGAAAGCAGAACTTATCTCCCTGTACAAAGACTGGCCGGAAGGAACCCTTGTGGCGAGCCTGTATAATTCCTATATGAAACCGGCGGCCGTGGACGAATCTTCCCTTTCCGGACTTCTTGACGATATGGGCATGGACGATGAATTGACAAGGAGAAATCTCCTGGCTATTCTGGAATCGAGACCGGTTCCCTATGACAGGAAAGAAATGACCTCCATCCTGGACAAAATTTCTCCGGACCTTTCCAGGCTGCAGGATATCTGGGATACCAGCATGATCCGCCGGTCCTCCCTCACCCTTATGGGCATGTATATCGCCAAGATCTGCATCCGCGAAACCATCGGGGAAGACTTTGATTTGAGTCACTGGATGTAAACTGGTATAATTATAGAAGTGAAATAATTTCATAGCCATTCGATGATGGATAGGCGAAAGCCATTCACGTTGAGGCAAAATCTGCCGCTTGCGGCAGATTTTTATTTTGAGAAAGGAAAAGAATATGGGCCTTTTTGACATCATCGGTCCCGTCATGATCGGACCTTCCAGCTCCCATACGGCGGGAGCTGCCCGTATCGGCCTGGCAGCAAGACGAATCCTGGGGGAACCGGTGAAAAAAGCAAAAATCACTCTCTATGGATCATTTGCAAAGACCGGGAGGGGTCATGGTACGGATCGCGCCCTGGTGGCCGGCCTCATGGGCTGTACGCCCGATGATACCCGGATACGGGATTCCATTCATCTCGCGGAAGAGCAGGGGATTTCCATACAGTTTGATTTTTCTGATGAAGATATGGGCCACCCCAATGTGGCAAAAATTGAAGAAACCGGCATATCCGGCAAATCGGTCACCGTCGTCGGCCGCTCTCTTGGGGGAGGACGGATCCTCATTACGTCCATTGACGGCTATGATGTGGAAATAACGGGAGAAGAATATTCTTTCCTCACCAGGCATCATGACGTTCCGGGAATCGTGGCCGATGTGACCGCTGTTTTTGCAAAAGAACATATCAATATTACCACCATGCGGCTCTTTCTCAGGAACAAGAATGATGAGGCCGTCATGATCATCCATACGGACCGCCATATTTCCAAAGCCCTCTGTGAGGAAATAAAAAATATAAACAGCAATATTATTTCCACCCTGTCACTGGATCTGATTTGAGGAGGTCATCATGGTAGAAACTTATCACAGCCTGGAAGAACTCCTGATCATGGCAGACCGGGACAGCGTTTCCCCGGGCATCATTGCCTGCCGGGTGGAGGCGGAAGAATCGGGGAGCAGCGTGGAAGCCGTCTGGAGCCGTATGAAGAGGATGCTTCCCGTTTTCCGGGAATCCATCAAAAAAGGCCTCAGGGATACAGGCAAATCAGCAAGCGGCCTGGTGGGAGGCGACGCATCGAGACTGTATAACGGGAGTCTCCGGTTTTTGAGCCCCATCAATCGAAAGGCAGCTTCCTATGCCCTGGCCATTGCCGAGGCCAATGCGAAAATGTACAGAATCGTGGCCTGTCCTACGGCAGGTTCCTGTGGAATCCTTCCTGCCGTCATCCTGGCAGTGGGAGAAGAAAGTCACTGCAGCGATGACGAACTGACCCGTGCACTCTTTACCGCTGCCGGTTTTGGCAAAGTGGTTGCAGAAAAAGCATCAATTGCCGGAGCCGTAGGGGGATGTCAGGCAGAATGCGGGACAGCCTGTGCCATGGCTGCGGCGGCAGGAGTCGATTTGCTGCGGGGGAGCAATGAAGAAATGGCCAATGCCTTTGCCCTGGCTTTGAAAAACATTCTTGGACTTGCCTGCGATCCCGTGGGAGGACTGGTGGAAGTGCCCTGCGTGAAGCGGAACGCTTTTCATGCTGTCCATGCCATGACAGCTGTCGATATGGCCATGAACGGGATAAAAAGCGTGATCCCTGCAGATGAAGTCATTGAAGCCATGGGAGATATCGGACGAAGGCTTCCGGTGGAACTGAAGGAAACGAGCCGCGCCGGCCTTGCCATGACGGCGACAGGAAAGAAAATCAATGCGGAGCTTCTGAAAAAAGCGCACTGCATGAAACGGTGAAATCGTTTTGAAATCGTGAGACCCCGGTCTCACGATTTTTTCATGGTTCCGGTCTTTTCCTTTTACAAATGATTCTTTATGTGTCAAAATAGAATAGGTAAATTATATACAGGAGGCGCCGCATGGAGCTCAATTTCATATTTCTTGCTCTGGGGCTTCTCATGACCCTCTGGTCCTGGCATTCCGTTTTGGGAAAGAAGGAAAAGGACAGTCCGTACATGGCGATTTTTCTGGGAGCGGCCGTGACTGCCCTCATGTGGATTGCTGTTCTTTATATGTTTTAGAGGAGTAACTATGGCTGGTACCGTGATTCTTGCGTGCCCCACCCTTGGGGTTGAACTGAAAGAAGCAATGAAAGAAGAAAATTCGAGGGCAGTGGTCTATTTCATGCCTCCCGGACTTCACCGGGACCCGAAGGCCCTCCATCACTATGTACAGAATGCGGTGGATCATTTCTATAATGTTGACAGGATCGTAGTCTGCACGACGGGCTGCGGGGGTGGAAATATTGGAATCAAAGCCACCACGGCTCCCCTCATTTATCCGAAAACAAGAGACTGCCTGGACATCCTCCTTTCCGGGGATTCCCTGAAAGACCTGAAACGGGACATGATGGGCGTCTTCCTCACGGAAGGATGGATGGAATTCATGAAGGAATCGCATATCGACTTTGATAAGCTGAAACAGAAAATGGGCGAAACCAAAGCAAGGATGTACCTCATGAAGCTGTACTCCGTGATTCATGATTTCTATATCATCGATACCGGCTGCTATGATATCGAACCGGTAAAGGAATACATTATTCCTCTCGTCAGACTGGTGGAAGGAGAGCTTCATATCGTACCCGGACATTACGGCATTCTCCGCAAGATGGCAAGAGAACAGTTTGACGACGATTTCTTTACTGTCCCTGTGGGAGAAACGGTGAAATCCGATTCCTTCCCCTCCAATTTCTGATTACAGGTGATCTTATGGCTAAAGATGAATTCATGTCGCAGGAAAATCTGGCCCTCCTCCGGGGAAACAGTCCTTCCTGGAAACTGCTGGCATCAGACGATGCCCCTTTCTGCTGCGCATTTTTATATCATGAATTCCTTGAAAATAATGTGAGAAATCTTCCCGAGGCCCGGCTGGTCCTGGATATGCGTGCCTTTCTGGAGGAAAAGCACAGCTTTATGAAGGAAGAAATACCGCCTGAGGAAAGCTTATCTGATGAGGCACGCTTTTACCTCCGGAAATGGTCCGACGGCGATCATCGCTGGCTTCGGCGGTTTTATCAGAACCGGGTTACCTGCTATGACCTGACTGCGCCGGCCCAGAAAGCGGTGGAATGGCTGGAGAGCCTCAAGAGCCGGTCTTTCATCGGCACCGAATCCAGACTTCATACCTTCTTCCACCTGCTCCATGAAATCGAGCACCAGGCCAATCCGTCAAAGAAAGCAAGACTGGAATATCTGGAGGCACAGAAGGAAGAAATTGAAAATAAAATTGCGCTCCTTAAAAGGGGCGGCAAAGTGGATGTCCTGGACGACGTACAGATTAAAGAACGATTCATGGAAGCCGTGGATATTGCCAATGGCATCCTGTCCGATTTCCGTGAAGTGAAAGATAAATTCCAGCAGATTTATACGGAATTCCGGGATGAAGTGAACGAATGGGAACATGGCAAGGGAGCCCTTCTGGAGCAGTTCATCGCGGACCGCGAAATTATTGAGGAATCAGAGCAGGGAAAGAGCTTCCATGCCTTCTTCGACTATCTCATGGCTTTTTCCCAGCAGCAGGATTTTGACGAAACCATGAAGAAAATCCTCAGGCTGAAAGCCCTTGCCCGGGAGACGAACCGCTACGATGCCCTTCATATCCGTTCAGCCTGGGTGGACGGGGCGGAAGACGTGCAGGAAACGATAGCCAAACTTTCCGAGCAGATCAGCTGGTACGTCAATGAAAACAATCTGCAGGAAAAGAAAAATATTTATTTCCAGATCAAAGGGGTGGAGAAAAAAGCGCTGGCCATGAAAGGCTTCGAACCGAAGGAGAAAGACTTCATGTTTCTCAATGACGCGGCGCCCACGGTGAACCTTCCCATGGAAAGGACTCTCCATATGCCCCCGGTGAAAATGGAACTGGATGCCCATGCGCTCAAAGAAGGAACGTATTCCGGAAGCCTGGAAGCCATTTTCAATCAGGTTTATATCGATAAGCCGCTTCTCCGCCAGCATATAGAGGATTTGCTGGAAACCAGGCGTCAGGTGACGCTGAAGGAAGTGCTCGATGCCTATCCCCTGGAGAAGGGGCTCCTTGAGCTTCTGGGCTATCTGGAAATCGCAAAGAAAGAAAATCACCAGTTCCTGCCCGTAAAGGACCGGATATTTTTCACGGGAATCGATGGCCGCAGCCGTTTCGTGCTGATGGAACGGATCCTGTTTAAAAGGGAGAATATGAATGGATAAAACGGAGACTCTATTTTCGACAACCCTGATCAGCCTGCTTTCCGGAATCGTCATGAAAAATGGGAATGCGGAAATATGGAATACCATCATGAGCAAACAGTACCTCATCGATGAGTACATGGCAAAAATCGGTCTCTCTCTGGTCATTGATGAGGATGGGGGCTATGCGTTCCTGAAGCAGAATGACGGGGATGAACTGCCCCACCTGGTGAAGCGCCAGCCACTCTCTTTCCGCATGAGCCTTTTTCTCGTGCTCCTCCGGAACGAAATCAATGAATACGACAGTGCCACGGGAGAAGGAAATCTGGTGGTGCGGGAAGAAGACATGGTCCGCCGCATGAAGCCCTATTTCCCGGAAGTCACGGATGAAGTGAAATTTACGAATTCCATCGACCGCTGTATTTCCAAAGCCCTGGAAATGAAAATCCTGATGCCCGTTAAGGACAACGAGGAGGAATTTGAAGTACAGCCCATCCTGCGCCGTCTGGTGGATGCGGAATGGCTGTCCGGCTTCAACAGGGAAATGGAACGATACATGGAAGAAAATGGTATTTCCATGAAGGAAACGGAAGAGGAGGATAAGAAAGATGAACCTGTTTAATCCTGCTTCCCGGAGAGGCGATGTACAGGCGGGTTTCCGCATGAAAAGGCTGGAAGTGTACAACTGGGGCACTTTTGATGGCGCGGTATGGCCTTTTGAGCTGGGCGGAGAGACTTCCCTTCTCACCGGTGAAATCGGTTCCGGTAAATCCACCCTGGTCGATGCCATCCTGACGCTTCTCATTCCCCAGCAGAAAATCACCTACAATAAGGCCGCTGACTCCAGCAGCCGTGAAAGATCCCTCAACTCCTATGTCCGCGGCTATTATGCGAAGAGAAGCAATGCGGAAGGGGTGGAAGAACCGGTGGCCCTCCGCGATAAAAACCAGTATTCCGTCATCCTCGGAGTGTTTGGAGATGACATGAATGATACCCGGGTGACCCTGGCCCAGGTCTTTTACTTCACCTCGGGGAGCGACAAACCTTCCCGTTTCTATGTGGCAGCGGAACGGAATCTTTCCATAAAGAAAAATTTCGGCAATTTCGGCAGGAATATCACGGACCTGAAGAAGAAACTGAAAAAAGAATATGGCGTCCACCTGTTCAATGAATACAGCAGCTATGCGGTGAAATTCAAATCCCTTTTCGGCATCGTCCAGGATAATGCGCTGGACCTTTTCCAGCAGACCGTTTCCATGAAAAAAGTGAACGGCATCACCGATTTCGTCCGCAAAAACATGCTGGGCGAAGTGGATATGAATGAGATGGAAAACAATATCCAGCACCTTCTAACCCGTTTCCATGATCTGAAGAGCATTCATGATGCCATCGTGCGGGACCGGGAGAAAATGGATATCCTGGCACCCCTGATCGATGCCTCTGCCAAAGTGGATGAATGCATCCTGAAAGGGCAGCAGTATGACCTCATGGCCGAAGGGACCGAATCCTACCTGGCCAGGGAAGAGAAAAAACTGCTGGATGAAGAACTGGAGAAATGCCATCGTCTGGAAAATGACATCAACCGCCGCCTTACATCGCTGGAAGAAGATTCCATCCATATTTCCAACGATATGGATAACAAGAAAAAGGAAATGTGGGAAAATGGCGGCGCCCGTCTGGACAGCGCCAAAAGGGACCTGGCGGCCTATGAAAAGGACCTTCGCCTGGTGACAAGAAATGCTTCCGCTTTCCGCCTGCTGGCAGAGAAAATCGGCCTGTCCCTTCCGGAAAGCCTGGATGAATTCATGGATATCAGGAAACAGGCGGAAAAACTGTCTGAAAAACTGAAAAACGACTATGACCGGCTGGACGAGAAGAAATTTGAAGCCGACAGCCGGGAAAGGGATATCGTAGAAAAAATCGGCCAGGACAGGAGTGAACTGGAATCTTTGAAAAAACGGGATTCCAATATTCCTGAAAGATTCATTGAAATCCGTCATCAGCTGGCCATGGATCTCGTGGTGCCGGAAAGTGATATGCCCTTTGCCGGGGAAATTATGGAAGTGAAGCCGTCCCAGCAGAAATGGGAGGGGGCCCTGGAACGTCTCCTTTCTGAATTCGGCATATCCATGCTGGTGCCGGAGTCCCTTTATGGAAAAGTCATTGGCTGGATGGAGCATCATTTCCTGAAACAGCGCATCGTTTACTACCGGGTAGACGAATATACAAGACCCGTAACCATGGCAGATCTTCCTGAAAAGGCAGCAGCCCGGAAACTCAACATTAAAAAAGATTCTCCCTATGCCGCCTGGCTGGCATCGGAACTTTATCACCGGTTTGACCATATCTGCGCCGATACGGCCGGGGAATTCTCTGAAGCTCCCTTTGCCATTTCCCCGGAAGGCCAGATCAAATCCCAGGGAAGAAGACATAAGAAAGATGACCGGTACCGCATTGATGACCGTCGTCATTATGTGCTGGGATTTTCCAATAAAGAGAAAATCGTCCTCATCACGAAAGAACTGGCTGCCCTTGCGAAAGACCGTGAAAAAGCGGCCGCCGAAGTACAGAAGCTGAAAGGGGCAAGAGACCTCTGCATCGGCAGGATGAATGCAGCGGAATCCCTTCTCAAAACGGATAACTTCAAAGACATCGACCAGCATTCTTTTGAAAAACGGGTGGCAGAGCAGAAATCGCTCATTAAGAGCCTCACTGCCAATGACAACGTCCTTTCCCGTCTGGAAGTGGAAATCAAGAAACTGCAGAAAGAACTCGCTGAAAACCGGCACACCATGGACGAAGCCCGCAGCGAAAAAGGCAGGATCCTGAATCAGATTGAAACTCACGAGGCCAGGAAGAAAGTGGTGGAAACCATTCTCTCCAAGACGCCGGAAATCATTCAGACAAAGGCCTTCGCCCTTCTGGATGAACACCGGCAGGACATCATCGGGAAAGGTTTCTTCACCCTGAAATCCATGGGCGACAAGACAGGACAGTACGGGAAATGGATTCGTGAAAACAGGGGTAAGAACGAGGCGGAAGAAAAACTTCATACCGAGGAAACCATGAAGAGAATGAATCAGTACCTCCGCTACCTTACCGAGCACAATGAGTCGGATCCAAACCTGACCACCGAAATGAACGGGGCCAACCGGAATGAGTACAAGGAAATATTCCGGCGGATTAAGGAAGACGATCTGCCTAAACTTCTTCCGAAATTTAAAAAACGGCTTCGTGAAAACACGATCCAGGACATGGCCATTTTCCAGTCGAAGCTTCTGGGCACAAGGGATACGATTACCGGGAAAATTGACGAAATCAACCATTCTCTTTATGATACGGACTATAACGAAGGCCATTACATCAAAATCGAATGCCTGGAGACCACAAATCAGGAAATCAGGACTTTCCGGCAGGAACTCCGCAAATGTACGGACAGCGCCGTCTATGGCACCGAAGACAATTACAATGAGGAAAAATTCCTGGAAATAGAAAAAATCCTGGACCGCTTCAGCGCCAGCCGGCCGGGCTTTGCGGAAGATGATACGAGGTGGACCCGGTTCGTCACGGACGTACGAAACTGGTTTACCTTTGCCGTATCGGAACGGATCCGCCGCTCCGACGGCTCGGAAGGGGAGGAATTCGAGCATTATACCGATTCCTCCGGCAAGTCCGGGGGACAGAAGGAAAAACTGGCCTATACCATCCTGGCTGCCTCCTTTGTCTACAGCTTTGGTATTGAAGGCAGCGGAAGACTGCCCACTTTCCGCTTTACCGTTATCGACGAAGCCTTCCTCAAGAGCTCTGATGAATCAGCAAAATTTGGTCTGTCTCTTTTCCGGAAGATGGGACTACAGCTGCTCGTGGTTACACCACTGGCCAAGATTCCTGTCATTGAACCCTTTATTTCCAATCTGGGCTATGTGAGCCAGAATGAAATGAGACAGTCCCAGCTTCGCAATATGACAGTGGGCGAATACAGAAAGGAATTCCTTGCTCATGAGAAGAAGACAGTATGATGGGGAACTTCTCAAGAAACTGAAAAAACAGGAAGAAAAGGGCACTCTCTATGAAGGCCTCGTCACGGGGGAAGAGGGTCCCTGGCTCCGCATGGTCCTGAAAAGGCCGGAAGAAACAGAAGAGGACTGGGGAAGCCTCCTTTCCTGGTCCGATTACTGGAGAAACCCGGTGAAAGACGGCATTCGTCCACTCTGGCGCATTGATGAGGGAAGGAAAAACACGAAAACCTTCGGTCGTCAGACCCTGCCGGTCCGCGTTTTTATAGATACGGCAGAAGACGGTTTTGCACTCCTGGGCATGAAAAAGGAGAAAAATGAATTTCTCAGCCGTCTCAAAGAGGTGGAAACAAAGAATCCAAAACTTCGGGACTGGTTCATTCATTATTACGTTCGGATCAGGGAAGAAGAATTTTATCCCCTCTGTTTTGCCATAGCAGAATACCTTGAAAAAGATAAAGGGACCCATCAATACCTTCGGGAGGCTTCCATTCCCGGAGTGGATACGAAATTCCTTGAAAATCACAGCTTCCTTCTCCGTACCCTCTGGAACAGTCTTTTCCCCGAAAAGCCTGTAGAGAATAATGACGAAATGAAACAGCATTTCTTCGTCAAAGCCGTCCCCGTGCCCGATATCTGTGCCCGCAGCCTGGATCCCTCCATCCCATTCTTTGGCGTGAGAAAATTTTTCCTCTCCAATGACGAAGTCAAAGATTTCAATCCGCCCCAGAAACGGATTTTCATCACGGAGAACAAGGTGAACGGCTATACGTTTCCCGACTGCAGAGACAGTCTCATCCTTTTCGGCATGGGTTACGGGGTGCTGGAGCTTGCCAGAAAGGCCCTCTGGCTTAAAGGCAAAGAAGTCTATTACTGGGGCGACCTCGATTCCGACGGATTCAATATCCTTAGTGCCCTTCGCCATCTGCTGCCGGATGTCAAATCATTCCTGATGGACCGGGATACCCTTCTTTCCTTCGTGGATCCCTCCATCAAAGATACGGGAAATACCGCATCCATTCCGGACAACCTCACGGTATCCGAAAAAATGGCCTGGAAAGAAGTCCATGACCATGGCTGGCGGCTGGAGCAGGAAAGGATTCCCCTTTCCGAAGTGGAATGGGCCCTCGAGGAAATAGAAGAGTAAAGTCCTCTTTCCTTTGAGGGAATTTCAAAATCTCCGTCCGGTTCAAACCCCGGCAGCCTGTCACAGGGCCCATGACAGGAATTCCTATGGAGATTGATTGGGTTTTCTGGCTGAATTTGAAACATTTTACGAATTCTTTATTTCATAAAAACCGGATTTCTCCGATCCTGTCGGCATTTTCCATGATTTTTTTCCATCCCTTGACAAAAGGGGAGAAAATGGATATACTATTCAAGTAACTTACGTGCGGCCCGGTGGTGTAGTGGTCTAACATGCCGCCCTGTCACGGCGGAGATCGTCAGTTCAAATCTGATCCGGGTCGCCAGTGCGGAAGTAGCTCAGTGGTAGAGCACAACCTTGCCAAGGTTGGGGTCGCGGGTTCGAGTCCCGTTTTCCGCTCCATATGGCGGCATAGCCAAGCGGTAAGGCAGAGGTCTGCAAAACCTTTATCCCCAGTTCGATTCTGGGTGCCGCCTCCATATTTTACCTATAATGATCTTCAGATATAAACCTGCCGGGGTGGCGGAACTGGCAGACGCAAGGGACTTAAAATCCCTCGAATCGTGAGATTCGTACCGGTTCGATTCCGGTCCTCGGCACCATTTGAACCATCAGTTGGAACTTCGGTTTCAACTTTTTTATTGCCTGAATAAAAATCGTGGAGCCCTTTGTCCCCTCGTGCTATAATAAATTCATGCTGGGGAGTCTTATGACTGAGAGGGAAACCGACCC
>DKQZ01000053.1 GCA_002471975.1 Dialister sp. UBA7295
TCAGCGGCAACACCTTCCCGACCACCCCGATCACCCCGATTCAAAAGTTCGGACAACAAAAAAGAAGCCCTTCAAATGAAGAGCTTCTTTTTTTATTTCCTTTGAACCAGTCTTCTAATTCAGGAATTAGAATGCGTAGTTCAGTTCAACGCCCCAGGTGTCATCCGGATCTTCTGCACCGGATGCTTTAGCTGCGAAGTTGTAGTAAGCGTCGAGTTCAACGTTCTTCTGAACTGCTACGCCTGCTTTAGCTACCCAGAACTTAACGCCGGTTTCAGAGGAGAGATCGAGCTGGTCGGTCATGTCCAGTGCGGAACCACCGAGGAGCATGGAGTTCTTTTCAGCGTCTACATAATGAACGCCGAGGGTCCAGGAACCCGGTTTTTCTCCGTCAACTTCACCATAGGTGAGGCCTGCGGTCCAGAGGTCAGCATCTTTCAGGCCTTTGTTCAGTTTGGTCTGAACATAGTCGCCGTCGAGGGTGAAGTCTCCGCCGAGACCAATTGCTGCGCCTGCGCCCCAAACCTTAGCTTCGGCACCTGCGAAATCATCTAAGTCCATCTTCTGAGCGTTCTTCAGATAGAATGCAGAAACGTCAGCGGTATCAGCGATATGGCCGGTCAGTTTTGCATACCATGCTTCGTGGGATTCAAATGCTTCATAAGCATCGTCACCTGCATCAAAGCGGCCATAGCCTGCTTCTACGCCAAATTTGCCATTGTCATAAGCAGCGTTTACGCCTTTGAATTCAGCGTCTTCATCCCAGAAAGTACCGGTCTGATCGAGAGCGACACCGAATTTGCCGACGTTAACGGTTACTTTGTCGTTCGGGGTCCAAGCGGTGTAGAGGCGATCCATGGTTACAGCGGAATCATCTTCACCTTTGAAGTTCATGTTGTAAACCATACGGCCGTTAACGGTTACCTGATCGTTAACCTGGCCCATTACATTGATACGCATACGGCCGGTCCATGCATCGTCATGGCCTTTTCTTAAAGTGTTGTCATCTTCGTCTTTAGCGAGGTTGTGCTGATACTGCATACGAGCATCGCCGGACCAATAGAGGTTGCCGACTTTCTTTTCCAGGTTGGATACGCGAACGCCCAGGTTTGCGAGTTCGTCAGCATATTCACCAGCCAGTTTGTCGAGGGTTGCTCTCTGTTCAGCGTTCAGCTGGTCTTCTTTAGCCATGAGACGAGCGATAATCTGAGCCAGTTCATATCTGGTCATGTTTCTTTCGCCTTTGAAGGTGCCATCCGGATAGCCTTCTACAACGCCCTGGTCGGAGAGGTCGGAAACAGCCTGATAAGCCCAGTCATCCGGGGTTACATCAGAGAACGGATTTGCTGCGTATGCGGATACGCCAGCGGTGAGTGCTGCTACCGCAGCGATTGCGAGAATCTTTTTCATAGGTAAGCTCCTTTTGAAAAAAATAAATTTTTGCCCTGATTCTGAAAGGATTTTCAAAAAGAGCTTCCGCGCGAGTTGCCGTGTTTCCTCTGTTTCTTCTCTTCTTTACTCTTCTCTTCCACACAAAGAGCAGGGTATTCCCTGTTGTGCGAACTTATTATACCACCATGATTAAAAAATTACAAATTTTTATGTAATTTTACTTTATAGAAAAATAATATTTCACGCATTTCATACAATAAATTCCTATGATTTATTATATTTTTTTACTTCCATCATAATTTTTTATTTCCCTAATTCGTAAATTTGATATACCTTATCTATTAATATCGGGAAGATGGCTTCGCGGGCGCTGTTTCTCGATTTTCATCTCTCTTTCCGATAAAAAAGAAGCCAGACCCTTTCGAATCTGACTTCTTAAAAATCACAATATTTTATTTGATATCATACATCCCGCTGATGCCTTCTTTAAGGTTGATGAGGATGTTCTTTGTCTGGCTGTAGTGTTCCAGCATGACTTTATGGGTTTCTCTGCCGATGCCGGACTGTTTATAGCCTCCGAACGGTGCGCCTGCGGGGAGATCGTTGTAGGTATTGACCCACATACGGCCGGTGTGTACGCTGCGGGCTACTTTGAGGGCGGTATTGATATTCTTTGTGAAGACTGCTCCGCCCAGACCGTATACACTGTCATTGGCAAGGGCGATGACTTCATCGGCAGTCTTGAATTTCTGGATGACTACTACCGGTCCGAAGATTTCTTCCTGGCAGACTCTGGCAGCATTCTTGTCGGTAACGAGGATGGTCGGTTTCATGAAATAGCCTTTGTCGCAACCGTTTTCGGTGTATCTTTCACCGCCTGTGATAAGCTGGGCTCCTTCATCAAGGCCGATCTGTACATATTTCAGTACTTTATCCTGCTGGGCTTTGTAAATCTGGGCACCCAGCTGGGTTTCAGGATCCGTAGGATCACCAATTTTTACAGCTTCGAAGGTAGCTTTCAGGTGTTTCAGGAATTCATCAAAGATTCCTTCCTGTACGAAGAGGCGGGAGCCTGCGCAGCAGACCTGGCCCTGGTTGAAGAGGATGCCCTTGCATGCGCCGTCTACTGCCTGTTTCAGATCTGCATCATCGAATACGATATTGGCAGATTTGCCGCCCAGTTCGAGGGTGACAGGGATCAGTTTGTCGCAGGCAGCCTGGTATACGCCGTGGCCCACTTCGGTGGAACCGGTGAATGCCAGTTTATCGATATCCGGATGATCCAGCAGCCACTGGCCGGAGCGGGAGCCCTTGCCGGTGATGACGTTCAGTACGCCCTTCGGGAGTACGTCCTGGATGAGACGGACCAGTTCGAGAATGGAAAGAGAAGTGTGGGAAGACGGTTTAATGACGATGGTATCGCCGGCCGCGAGAGCCGGTGCCAGTTTCCAGCAGGCCATAGTGAAGGGGAAATTCCACGGAATGACCTGGCCTACCACGCCTACCGGTTCATGAAGAATGAGGGAGAGATTGTTGTCATCCAGCATGGTGGCAGAACCTTCCCAGGCTCTGAGGCATCCTGCGAAATAACGGAAATGGTCGTAGCCAAGAGGAATATCGGCAGCCAGGGTTTCACGGATCGGCTTGCCGTTGTCCAGCGTTTCCACCAGAGCCAGATGCTCTGCATTTTCTTCGATAATATCAGCGATTTTCAGGAGAATATTCTGTCTTTCGATGGGAGAAGTCTTTGCCCATGCCGGAAGAGCCGCGCGGGCTGCCTTCACAGCCTTGTCCACGTCTTCCTTCGTTGCTTCTGCGCAGGAAGCGAGTTTCTCGCCGTTTGCCGGGTTGTGCGCATCAAAAGTGGCTCCGTCAGAGGCGGGTACGAATTCGCCATTGATGAAAAGACCATAGAATTCCTGAAGTTCTGCTTTTGCCATAATATCCTTCCTTTCGGTAAATGGAGGGCTGTAAAAACACCGGAATCCTGAAAAGGTAACCTTAGGAATAAAAACTTTTGAATCGGGAGTCGGAGTCTCGGGGATATCGGGAATGTCGGGGTGGTGCGGCGCAACAGTAAAGAGCGCCGCTTTTTTATGTCTTAACCCGATTCCGTCAACGATCTCGAAATGACTTCTGAAGCAGGGATTCAACAGTCAGTCTTCATAAAGTCCAAATCCGGAAAGTTTCCTCTTTTACATGCCCACTTATAAAAACATCCACTGAAGTTTGTACGATATTCCGGTTTTTCAGTTGGAAAAATATAAGTCCATGGAAATACAATCTTTCATACTGTCCGATAATCACTTTCCATGGCGTGTGTTGCTGTATATACATTGTAGCATGAGTTGTTATGCTAATCAATAGAGATGGTACCAAATAAGGTATATTTTAAATTGACGAGTACTATTTCAAGTATATCATTAATAGGGATTTGTTTAGAAGGTATCAGGAAAATACAAGGAAAAAGCACAATGGAAAAAGATTTCGCCAAGTGCCTCAAACGGTAAGCATGCCCGGCGAATAGCCCCCGAAGTGCGGAGGGCTCCGCGATAGCGGTGGGGGATGTCCTATCCGTTAGCCGGAAAAGTGACTCGAACGGTACCCGCGCAGGGTTCGGTACTTGTCGATTGTGACTCTAAAACTTCAATTGATTTCTTTATTCATTCCAGATAGAGTCAAACGTGCCGGGTACCGAACCCTACGCTTGAACTGTATAAGTCACTTATCCCGCCTACCTGCCTGACATCCCCTCCGTCTGCTTCGCAGCCACCTCCCCGCACTTCGGGGAGGTTTTCGGGATTAGTGTCACTTCATCCAGACCTTTTAGTTCTTCTATTTCCTGCACACTAAAAGCCCCGCAGCGTGATGCGAGGCTTTTTTATGACTAATGACTAATTGCTAACGGCTAACTTTTCTTATTCTTCATCGTTATGGTCTTTATATTCTTCTGCTTTGCCGTTGGCTCTGCATTCTTTGCAGAATCCGTAGATTTCCACTCTGGGTTCGACGGCTTCGAAGCCGTAGTCTTCGTCCATTTTATCTTTGTATTCTGATTCCAGTTCTACGTCTACGGGGAAGATTCGCTTGCAGGAGAGGCAGATGGCGTGATGGATCATATTTCCATGAGCATATTCGTAACGGGAAAGGCCGTCGGAGAGCATGCTGGAGCGGATGAGGAGACCTTTTTCGGCGAGGGCTTCACAGTTCCGGTATACCGTGGACAGGGAGAGGCGGGTATCTTTGCCCCGGACGGCTTCAAAGACTTCTCCTGCCGTGAGGGGAAGGCTCTTTTCCAGCACTTTCAGGATCATGATCCGGGCCTTCGTCCGTTTCAGATGCTTTTTTACCAGAATTTCGTCAAATTTGGTCATAACTTACTCCTTAACTCTCTGGCGGAATCTTCGCCTGTTTCGTTACATAGTGTACTATGTAACTATTATAGAGGTAAATCATGAATAGGTCAAGGAGTTTTATAAGGAAATAAGAATTTTCGGGACACGTTTCAGAAAATGATTGGAAAAGTAATACATGTGGAGTGATAAGTGATAGATATGGACCTTCGGAAGCCAAGCCTATACAGTGTGCCTGCGCGCACGGCTTTGGCGTTAATCGACTCGTTCCCCATATATTCATTGCCCCATCAGCGGCAATACCTTCCCGTACCCCGCGCCCCGCATCCCGTTTTTCATTATTTCCCACAAAAAAAGAAGCCCTCCTAAGAGAGCTTCTTTTTCATTGATTGCGGAATCAATTAAAATTTGTAGTTAATCGTTGCGGAGAAGAGGTCGTCCGGATCTTTTACGCTTCCGCCGTCCGGGGTTACGTCGAATGCGTATTCAGCATGGAGGCCTACGTTCTTAGCGAGGGCTACATCACCGGATACTACCCAGAAGTGTACGGAATCAGCGCCGATAGAAGTTGCGTCTTTGTCATCTCCGTTGCTGAACTGATCGAAGATGAGGTCCTGTGCTGCACCGGTATCAAAGGTGGTAGAGCCGAGGTAAGCGCCATCTTCAGCTTTTACGTACTGAGCGGACAGTCTCCAGGAGCCCGGTTTAGCAAAGCTCATGGAACCATAGCCGAGACCTGCGGACCAAGCATATGGATCTCCCTTGGCATCGGTGTTCTTGTAGTAATCACCGAATACGTCAAATTTGCCTGCAAAGTTGTAGTTCAGGCCTGCGCCCCAGAGGCTTACGTCATGGTCGGAGGTACCCTTATAGTATTCAACGTCGTATGCCAGTTTAGCGCCGGAGCCTGCGATGCGGCCATAAGCGAATTCGGAATCATCGTTCCAGTCAAAGCGAGCATAACCTGCAGTTACGTTGAATGCGTCATCGCCATAGGTGACTTTAGCGCCTTTAACTTCGGAATCGTACATAATACCGGTCTGGCCTGCGAATTCATCGTATTTGCCCATTACAACGGAAACTTTGTCGCCGAAGTTATGGGTTACATACAGTCTCTGCATATCGGTGCCGCCTTCATCGTTATCTTTGAAGTGCATGTTCTGACGGAGCAAGCCGGTAACGGTGGTGCTGTCGTTGACCTGTGCTTTAGCCTGGATTCTCATACGGCCATCCCAGGTGCCGGTGGATTTGCCGGAGTCTGCTTTATAGCTTTCAATGTAACGCATACGAGCGTTGCCGGACCAGGAGATGTTTCCGACTTTCTTTTCCAGGTTGGATACGCGAACGCCCAGGTTTGCGAGTTCGTCAGCATATTCACCGGCCAGTTTGTCCAGAGTTGCTCTCTGTTCAGCATTCAGCTGATCTTCTTTAGCCATGAGACGAGCGATGATCTGAGCCAGTTCATATCTGGTCATGTTGCGTTCGCCTTTGAAGGTGCCGTCCGGATAGCCTTCTACGACGCCCTGGTCGGAAAGGTCGGAAACTGCCTGGTAAGCCCAGTCATCCGGAGTCACATCAGAAAACGGATTGGCAGCGTATGCGGATACGCCTGCGGTGAGTGCAGCAACAGCTGCGATTGCGAGAATCTTCTTCATAAGATTTCTCTCCCTTCGAAAAAAAATATAATAACCTGCCCTTTATTTTTCGAAGGAGGGACGTCGTACTTCTGCGCGAGTGGCCGTGTTTCCTCTGCCATACTCCCTCTCTCCTCCCACATTCTCCCAGGGCCGGAAAATATGCTTTTAATCAGGATACTATAGGCATGCACTTTATACAATAGTTTGCGCATTAGAATATGATTATTTATTCATTATTTTGTATAAATCTATATATCATTTTCTAACCGCATAACTTTTGAATCGGGATTATCGGGGTTGTCGGGACTCGGAGCTGTCGGGAAGGATATGGTTTCCTGCGGAAACCAATCTTATATATGGGCGGCCTACGCCGCCTCACCAGGCGCATCCATTCATACAGCGCCTTCACGCCTTCCTGCCCCGGCTGATTCCGCCTGTTTCCGAATGACTTCTTGTTTCAAATCCGGAGTATCCTGCGCTTCATAACACAAAAAGCAGAATCCGAGTAGATTCTGCTTTGAATTCATCTGTATGAAGTTGTCTTTATTATAGCCATCCTGCATAAGATATGCAAGACATAGTCATGACATCAGTCATAAAAATTTTACATAACCAGACCTTCAATCATCTTCACTGCTGCTTTTATTTCCAGCCTTTTTATCTTTTCTTTTCAATATATCAATCAGGGAATTCAACATCTGCCCGACGCGAGTGCACAAATGAATAGTCTCATCGATCTGCTCATGAGTGAAATATCCAAGTCTGCAGCCAAGGAGAAGCTGTGTATAGACTTCCGCATTTGATCCTTTCGCTATGTAGAGGAAATGTATATATTCTTTAGTAGAGCCCCGGTTATGGCCTTCCGCAATATTCGTTGGAATGGAAGTCACCGCCCGCCTCATCTGGTCACCCAGAGCATATTTCTCCTCCGGAGGAAGTCTTCTGGCCAATTGATAAACAAGTACGGACAAATCCATCCCGCAATTCCACACATCCATATCCTTGTAAGACCGAATCTCACCCATCGCAATCCCCTCCTTGACTGATCAAAAACCATCTGTTTAAATTCTACTATTAATTTTTATTCCATGCCAGTTGCACAGGCGTAAATCCCCCGCCTATACAAAATCCCCATATATATTCGCTGCCGCATCAGCGGCAGCACCTTCCTGATATTCCCGATAACCCCGAAACTAATCCCGAGATTCCCGATCATCCCCGAGATTCCCGTTAATCCCCGAAACGAAAGCTTTTCTTCCTCAAGTTTTTCCTTTCCATCCTGCAACCGACGAAACCAGAAATCCCCCGCCTGTGCACATTCCCCATAAATATTCGTTGCCGCATCAGCGGCAACACCTTCCCGACAACCCCGATCATCCCCGAGATTCCCNNCCGACAATTCCCGATTCAAAAGCTATCCGTAACTCAGTTTCCTTATCACCTTATAGTCTTTATTTCTATTATTTCCCCGGTTTCCTTATTTCATTCGTCCCTTTGACTACCCCGCCCGAAACTTCCTGTACATCGAAGACGGAGAGAAAAGCGGAAGGATCGATGAAATGAACCAGGTCTTTCAGTTTCTGCACTTCCAGTCTGGTTACCACGCAGTAGAGGATATCCTTATCATCCCGAAGGAATCCGCCCTGCCCGTGGAGGCGGGTCACCGATTTCCTCATACCGCTGACAATCGCATCCGATACATCATCGTAATTATTGGTGACGATGAATACGCCCTTGGAGGAATCAAGGCCTGTAGAAACCGCATCAATCATGCGGGAACAGATGAAGTAGGTAATGAGGGAATACATGGCGCTGTTCCAGCTGAAAACGAAACCGGCAGCTCCCAGGATGAAAAGGTTGAAGAAGAGGATGATATCCCCTACGGAGAAGGAACTTCTCCCGGACATCATGATGGCCACGATTTCCGTACCATCTGTAGAACCACCGCTCTTGATGACGATTCCCACACCGATGCCCATGATGATTCCGCCAAAAATGGTGGACAGGAAAGGATCATTCGTCGCCGCCGGAAGGCTCTCCAGATAAGAGGAGCAGAGAGACAGGACGACGATGGCATATATGGAATAGACCGTCACCCTTTTGCCCAGACGGCGATAACCGATGATGAAGAAAGGAAGGTTCAAAAGTACGATCAGTATGGAAAATGGAATGCCTGTCAGCGCCTGGACCAGAAGGGAAATACCTGTGACGCCTCCGTCAATGACGTTGTTTGGAATCAGGAACAGGTTGAGGCCTGCGGAGTAAATGGCTGCCCCTGCTGTCAGTCCTATGGCCTTCTTGAAGATTTCCGCATAATTCAGCTGAATTTTATTGCCCATGATTTTCAATCCTCTGTTAAAAAAAACCGCGGCAGAGCCGCGGAATCATTGCTGGCGGAAGAGGTGGGATTCGAACCCACGCACGCATCGCTGCGTCTGGCGGTTTTCAAGACCGCTCCCTTCAACCACTTGGGTACTCTTCCGTGTTGTTAAGTTAATAGTATTATTATATTTTATCTGGGATTAATTGTAAAGGGGGTAAAACTAATCGTGATTCGTGTCTCGTGTTTCGTGATTCGTGAAGGTTGCGCCGCTGATGCGGCGCAGATTATAAATGGGGATTGTGCACAGGCGAGGGAATAATCATATTCCCACACCATCTGTGGTTTTGTTAAAAGAATTTTAGTATAATAAAGGAAATAAATCTCTGCGGATTTCTTAAGGAGGCCCTGCTATGAACGGTCCTATTCATTCCTACCAGGATTTAGAAGTTTGGAATCGAGCTATGGATTTGGCAGAAATGACTGCCTATCTGGTCAAAAAATTACCCGTTGAGGAGAAATTCGCTTTAAGTGATCAAATGAGGAGAGCTGCGGTATCAATTCCATCAAACATAGCTGAAGGTCAATCCAGAGGCTCAACAAAGGATTTTATTAAATTTCTATATTTTGCAAGAGGGTCAAATTCTGAACTTTGTACACAATTTTTTCTAACTGTCAGAATGGGTTACTTCACAAAAGAACAGATTGCCCCTGCTGTCAGTCTATGCAATCGAGTTGGTCAAATGTTAACATCCTACATTGCTTCATTGAGAAGTAAAGATGATTTATAATTGAAATTTCAAAAGTATGTTAATGTAGCATAATTCATTATATTTATGGACTCATTTTCCTGTGTCTTTATAGCGGCGCTCTTTATGTGGCGCCGATTTTTTGTGAACTTATGCCCTACTTCCGGTAATATGATTCATCTATTGGTGGCCAAAGGCCCCCATAAAAAGATTGGTTTGCGCAGCAAACCATATCCTTCACGAATCACGAATCACGAACAACGAATCACGAACAGCACCAACTGTCACAAAGCCCTCTTCCCCTAAGTAGTATAATAATAAGTAATACCTCTTAATAAAATTTTTTCATAAAGGAAGTCATCTCATGAACGATAAAGAACTCATAGATTCCATTCTTTCCGAGACCGAGAGGGCGGTGCTGGGGAAGGATGAGGTGCTCAGGCGGATTCTCTGTGCCATTCTGGCGGGGGGACATATTTTAATCGATGATATTCCCGGCGTGGGGAAGACGACGATTGCTGTGGCTTTCACTCATGTGCTGGGGCTGGATTACAAGCGGATGCAGTTTACGCCGGATGTGCTGCCCAGCGATATTACCGGTTTTTCCATGTATGACAAGAATTCCGGCACTTTCCGTTATGTGGCAGGTTCGGCTATGACGAATTTCTTCCTGGCTGATGAAATCAACCGCGCTTCTCCGAAGACCCAGTCGGCGCTTCTGGAAGTGATGCAGGAAGGAAAGCTCACGGTAGACGGGAAGACTTACGCAGTGCCCCAGCCTTTCATCGTCATGGCCACCCAGAATCCTTTCGGTTCTTCCGGCACCCAGGAGCTTCCGGAATCCCAGACGGACCGTTTCATGATCCGTATTACTGTGGGTTATCCGGAAAGGGAGGATGAAATCCGTATTTTAAATGGAATTACAAGAAATCCCGCAGAAGCCTTGCAGCCTGTCATTTCTCCTGCCCAGCTCCTTTCTCTCCGGGAAGAAGCTTTGAAAATTCATGTGGAAGACAGCCTGTACGGGTACATGGTGGATATAGCCAGAGCCACGAGGAATCATCCGGACATCCGCCTGGGCGTATCGCCCCGCGGAACCATGGCCCTTGCTTCCATGACGAAGGCTCATGCCCTGATGGAAGGCCGCCCCTATGCGACTCCCGATGATGTGGCTTCCGTTGCCCCCTATACGCTGGGCCATCGTATTTCCTTATCCGGCGATGCCCGTTACGCTGGAAAGACAGCCGTTTCCGTGCTTTCCGAAATTCTCGCCTCCCTGCCGCTTCCGACACTCAAGGAGGACTAAATGGGCCGGCTGTATTACCTGATTATTCTTTTCATAGCCATCCTTCTCATGGTGCTTTATGACCTGGAGGGCGCTTTTCTCCTTTCTCTGGTGATGATCCTGACGCCTCTTCCGCTGTATTTCCTGGAAAAGCGGCTGGCGCCGAAGATTTCCCTCTCCCTTTCCGCCCCGAAATCGGTGCGCCGGGGGGAAAAGCTGGAAGCGGCCCTCACGCTCAAAGGACCTTTCCTATTTCTTCTGTCTTCTCCCGATGCTTCTTTAAACGGCATCCCATACGAGACTTATGAAGAAGGAAATGGAAATATAACGTTCTATTTCGAAAAGGACGCCCTTCACTGCGGACGGATCGATATGGGAAAGCCTTCTATTTCCTGGACAGACCCCTTTGGGCTTTTCCATTTCAAAAAAACGGCCGCTCCCACGAGCTGCCTGGTCTTTCCCAGGCAGGTGGGGAGTGCCCATAAAATCCTCGAAAGTCTGCGGAAACTTTCCGCATCGGATGAAGTGGAATACTTCGGAGCGACGGAATACAAGCCGGGCGACAATCCTCATCTCATCAACTGGAAAATCACGGCCAGAAAAGAGGAAGTCTTCGTGCGGGATTCCTACCCGGCGGAAAGCGAACGGTTCGTGCTGGCTGCGGACTATGAGGAAAATGAAGAATACCGGGATATCATCGGCGATGCCCTGTACTCTGCGGGCCTTGCCCTTCTTTCGGTGCCTTCCTCTTTCCGCTTTGCTTTTGCCGCGAAAGCCGGTCCCGTATCCCAGATGATTCGCACACGGGAAGACTGGGAAGAAGCGATCCGCGGATTTCTCGAGGCAGGAAGGGACCAGGCCCTCCGGGAAAGTCCTCTTTCCCCCTATGTGCCCATCGTCTACCTCACGGGCAATCCGAATCCTCCCGTCTCTCCCGTCCTTCACCCCGCCCTCTGGTGCGCAGCGCCTGATGCGCCGAGGGCCATGCTCTCGGGAAAAGGTGAAATTTATGAAGCTCTGGGAGGCGGAAAATGATGAAATATGCACTTCTCCGTCCCCTGACTGCGGCTCTCGGAGCTGCCGGAACGGCCGCTATTCTTTTCTCCTTCTTTGGAGGAGGAGAATTCCTCTTCGCAGGGATGGCTTTCCTCATCGTCCTTTTGGGAAATATCCTTCTCTCCTCCCTGGATGAGAAAAAGCAGTTTCCTGTCCTTGCCATTCTTTTTGTCATTCTTCTGGCAGGAATGGTCCTTTTCAGGTCTGCTCTGACGCAGAGTGCCGTCTCTGCTTCCATTCCCCTCCTGCAGACTCTTTCCGAGCCCTATGACGTGGAAATGGACATCCCAAAGCCGGCAGTGCCGGTTTCCGAAATCCCTGCCAAGCTTGTACTCTGCCTCTTTATTTCCTGGTTCTTCCTTTCTGCTTCTCTTTCGAAAGCAGGAAATCTGCCGGCAGGACTTATTTCTTTCTTTACCCTGCTCCTCAGTTTCTACTATGGGCTGAACCCCGCGCCTTTCGGCCTCGTCCTTTCCGCTGCTTACATCATGACCCTTCCGGTTCTCCTCAAATCGAGGGGACCGGGTCACCCGGAAATCGCCGCTTTCGGGGCGGCCCTCCTCCTGGGCCTTGTATTTGCCCTGGCCATCCCCGAAAGCCGGTACCGGCAGCCTGCGATTTTTGCCGGTCTTCAGAAAAAAATCGTGGAATTCGTGGACCCCTATGATCCCGTATTTCATGCAGGCAATGCCTATACAGGGATGATGAAAGGTTCCGCCGGCCATCAGAAACTGGGCACGTCAAACGGCATCCACTACACAGGCCGCATCATTGCGGATATGGAAGCACCGGAAATGCCTTACCGCCTCTACCTTCGAAGCTGGGTGGGCGGAGAATATGGAAATAACCAGTGGAAGGACCTTCCCGCTGACAGTTATGGTTCAGTGAAGCAGCTTTTCGAGCAGAATCAGGGCGAATGGTATGACCAGGGTGCCTGGCTTATGACCGTGATTGAGCGGAATCCCGCCCTCGTCCAGATGCTGGAAAACTACATGGACCGGGATGACCCACTGAAAGGGAGAAAAAAGGAATTCGCCGTCGATGCCCTCTATGAAAAGACAAGATTCCTCCTCCTTCCCTACGATGCCACCTTCGGCGCTCCCCTCTTCACCTATGACCGCGCCCCCGTTTCCCCGAAAGGGAAAGCCTACAGCACCTACATCTGGGACCTGCCCGCGGGACCCCTCCTTTCCATGATGGGTCAGGAATCCATTTCCGACGGATACTATCGGGTCTATGTGGGTGCCGAAAGCCGCTACAGTGAATGGGTATATAAACATTACCTCGAAATCCCAGAATCCGTAAAGGAAAGTCTTTCTTCCTTTGGAAATATTTCCACCGTCAAAACCCTGGCCGAAAAACGACAGCGGGTGGCGGAAATCCGTGCCTTCCTGGCAAGGAACTATACCTACTCCACCGCCCCGGGACGGGTGCCGGCGGGGAAAGATTTTATTTCCTACTTCCTGACGGAAAATAAAAAAGGCTGCTGCACTTCCTTTGCCTCCGCCGGAGTCATGCTCCTTCGGGCCAGCGGTATTCCTGCCCGCTATGCATCCGGCATGACGGCGGGAAGCGAAGAAATCAGGGAAGCGCCGACCCTCCCCGACGGGCTTCATACGGTCTCCCTGAATGACCGGCACGCCCATGCCTGGGCGGAAGTCTATGTGGACGGTCTCGGCTGGCGGCCCGTGGAATTTACCCCGGGCTATGAAGGAAATGAAAATCCCTTCCCCATCCCGCCGGAGAAACAGAGAAACGAAAAAGGCGCCCCCGATGCGCCGCCGGACCCGAAGAGCCCGAAAATGAACCCCGATGCCGATAAACCGCAGTCCCAGCCAAAGGGACAGCCAAATGGCGAAGGGCAGACTCAGGAGCAGGCAGGAAATCCGCCGGGCATGAATCCCCGGCAGATGAACAATGCCGGAAAGCCCCTTCCCAAAGGACTTCTCCTCATCCCCCTCCTCCTGCTGACTGTCATCGGATTCCTCGCATGGCGCCTCACCGCCGTATCCCGCATGATTTCCAAAGCTCACAGAGATAAAGAATCCTTCAACCGCCTCATCGCTTACATGGAACGCCTTACCGCCTATGAAGGCATCCCTGCTAAAGGAAGCTACGAAAAGCAGAAAAAGCTCCTCACCGAAGATCAGCGTTTGACCGGTCTTTCCGAAGTGACAGACCTCCTCATCCGCTCCAAATACTCCGGAACACCCCTCTCTGCCGAAGAAAAAATGCGGGCCGCTGAGCTCGTGAGACAAGCCAGAAAGAACTGCATCGAAGACATGAACCTCATGGAAATGGTGAAATTCAGGATACTTCGGAAAATGTGAAAAAAGTCCCGTACGAAATGAATCGTACGGGACTTTTTGATTTCATAAGATATATCTGTTCATCATAAATCAACTAATTTTATTTTAAGTGTTTTTCCAAGTCCTGCCGCCAGCCTTTGCATAGTCCTGAAAGAAATATTTAATTTCCCATGTTCCACTTTGCTGATGTCTGCCTGATCAATCCCTGTCTTTTCAGACAACTCTTTCTGGGTCATTCCCTTTTCCCGACGTGCATCAATCAATGCCCGGATCAGTGTAAATTCCGGTTCCAACTCCTCAAAAGCCTTTTTAAATTCAGGATCCTTGAGACTCTCTTTCAAATCATCATCAAAGCTGTATTCTAATTTATTCTTATCTGGCATGTTTATTCCCCTCCCAAGCTGCGTTTCATATAATCTTCCCTGTATTTTTTCGCCAGTTCAATTTCTCTGACCGGCGTTTTCTGTGTTTTTTTGGTAAAGCCATTGGTCAATATGGCAGTATTTCCTATTACAAAGAAATAAAGCACTCTTGTAATATTACTGCCCTGTTTAGCCCTTAATTCATATATACCATCTTTCAGATATTCAGAATAGGGGGACCGTAATTCATTTCCCGTCTCCTGAAACAAGAGAATCGTCCACCGGACTTTTGCTCTCATTTTCATTTCAAGAGAATTGATAAAGTCCTTAACGGGTATACTGCCATCTTCCTTTATATAGTAAGCAACTCTGATTCTTGGCATAAAATAACCTCCCGCACTTATTATATGGGAAATATCCCATATTGTAAATATATATTTGCATAAAATAATTCCTAATAATCGAATAAAGTGACTTTCGCCCAGATTTTTGAGGCTGAACTTTTATTTCTCCTAAAAAGGAAATTCACGGATGCCGATTCATGACTTTCCTGTCCATCGTGGATTTTTATTAATTCTGTGTCTGAATGGACTATATGCTTTCCCTTCCGGGTAAACGTCAAAAAAGCAGAGCGTTTCCATTGAAAACGCTCTGCTTTTCAGCCATGAGTCTCACATCCCGAATCACGAAGAACGAGCCACGAATCACGATTTATCCCGGTTGGCTCAATCCGTATTCACACGATTGAGATCTTATTTCTTATGCATTTCTTCTGCCAGCCGTACGAGGGCATCGACGGTGCGGACGCCCGGGGTGATTTCAGACAGTTTGACTTTCACGAAGTGGTCTTCTTTGATGGCCTTTACGCTCTGGAGCTGGGGGTTGGCTTTCAGTTTGGCTACTTTCTTGCCGAAATCATCATCGTTTCTGTCGGAGGTATCATAGTCCACGATGATAATGTAGTCCGGATCGGCCTGGACGAAGCTTTCCCAGCTTGTCTTGCCCCAGGTCTTGTCTACATTCTTGCCGGCCATGACGTTTTCCACACCGATGAGTTTGAGGATGTTTGTGGTATAGCCTTCAAAGGCAGTGAAAGGTTCGCCGTCATCGGAGTCGTAAACGAAGGCTTTTACCTTCGGCAGGTTGGAAATCTTGTCCTGCACGGCGGAGAGTTTCTTCTTCTGTCCCTCTACCCATTTCTTTGCATTGTCTTCTTTACCAAAGATTTTGCCGTATTCCAGCATATCCTTGAAGAGGGTGTCCAGGTTGGCATTGGTGTCCTGCATGGAGTCCGGTACAAAAATCGGGATGCCGGCGCTTTCGATTTTTTCTGCCGGAATGCCTCTCTTCGTGAAGGGGACTTCCCAGCCCGTGACGAAGTCCGGGGATACGGACATCAGTTTTTCATAGGATGGCCATTTTTCTGCCAGTACCGGCACTTTCTTGTAGGCTTCAAGCCAGGGACGGATAAATGTCTTCTTCCTTGAAAGCGGTGCCTGCCATCTGGTCTTGAAGTCCCAGGGCCAGCATCATTTCGGTGGTGGCAAAAGACATGGAAACTGCTTTTTTCGGCGGAGCGGTAACTTTCATATCCACCGTTTTCCCATCCAGTTTTTCCGTCCAGGTGACGGCCGCAGCCTGTGCGGACGAAGCTGCTTTTTTAGCCGGCTCACCGCCGCAGCCGGTCAGGAAGCTTCCTGCCATGACAATGCCCAGAAAGGCAGAGAGTAATTTCTTTGTTCCCTGTTTCATAGTATTTCCTCATTTCTATAAAAATACTGCTTTCGCAGTTAAAATATGAACTAGCAGTAAACAAACCGTTTCCCTTCGTGCATGGAGGTATAGAAGGGCACTTCGAAAAGTTCGGACAATTTTCCTTCCGTCATCACTTCCGACGTTTTCCCATGGGCTATGAGATGGCCTGCTTTCATGAGGATGGCTTCATCCGCATACCGGGCGGCCAATCCCAGATCGTGAAGGACTATGAGTACGGTGCCCCGTTTCTTGAATCGGGTCAGGTGCTCCATGAGACCGATTTTATATTTCACGTCCAGATGATTCGTCGACTCATCCATGAGGAGGAGGTCCGGCTGCTGGGTGAACGCTTTCGCGATGAGAATGCGCTGCTTTTCGCCGCCCGAGAGACGGCCCATATTTCTTCCCCAGAGGGAAAGGGCTCCCGTCTCTTCCATCATGCTCCGTGCGATGGCCCGGTCTTCATCGGTGTAATCCATAAATTTCTTCTTGAAAGGGTACCGTCCCATAAGCACCACATCTTCTGCCTTGAGACCCGATGCCATGCCCATGCCCTGCTGCACCATGACTGCCACATGACGGGCATACTCCGATGGCGGCCAGTCTTCCAGTTTCTTTCCTTCATAGGAAACGGTGCCGTGGGAGGGAAGTCTTCTGGAAATATGGGAAAGGAGTGTCGATTTTCCGCAGCCATTGGGCCCGATGACGCAGGTAATGGCGCCTTCGGTGAGGGAGAAGGAAATATCATCCAGGATTTTCCGTTCGCCGATGGTGTATGATAAATGTTCCACGTCCAGCATTATGTCCCCTCCCCGTAGCGATGTGTGACGATCCACAGGAAAATCGGTGCCCCTACGATACAGGTGAGAACGCCGATCGGTATTTCTTCCGGTGCAAAAAGGGCCCGGGAGAAAACGTCAGCCCATACCATGACCAGGGCTCCCAGAACGGAGGAAAAGGCAATCATCCGCCCATGGGAAACGCCGCAGAGACCTCTCGCCAGATGAGGCGTGATGAGGCCTACAAATCCGATAATTCCTGCTTTGGAAACAAGAAATGCCACCACCAGGGAAGTGATGAGGATGAGGAAAAGCTGGAACCGTTTCAGGTTCATTCCCAGAAACTGGGCTTCCCCTTCGCCCAGAAGGAGCAGGTCCAGATCCCTTTTGACTGCTGTCAACGCCAAAGCCATGAGGAAAACGACCAAAGCGACAAGAGAAAGGTCCTTCCACTGCATGCCTGAAAGGCTTCCCAAAAGCCAGAACATGGCGCTCCGTACCTGGGCTTCATGGCGGGCCCCATAAATGATCATCATCGTAAGAGATGAGAAAAGAGCAGAAATTCCCATCCCCACCAGGATGAGCCGGATCGGGCTCGTACTCTTTCCGCTGCACAAAATGACAATGGCTGTAGATAGGGCAGCCCCCAGAAACGCTCCGGCAGAAACGGAATAGCCTCCCAGGAATCCGAACCAGCCCCAGATGATGGCCGCCACGGCTCCTGTAGAAGCTCCTGATGAAACACCCAGCACATAAGGATCCGCCAGATCATTTCGCGTCATGGTCTGGAGAGCAAGCCCCGAAAGGGCGAGCCCCATCCCCGTCAGGGCCGCAAAAATCGTGCGGGGAATGCGGATCTGCCAGAGAATCATGGAAGAAGAACCGTTTCCCATTTCCCCCGTAGAAATATAATGATGAATTTCGCTTAGCAGCTCCCCGGTACTCACGGAAACAGATCCGAACCGGATGGAAAGGATCATGGAAATCGCAAGCACAATGGCCAGCACCACCCAGAGAGCCCCGGTTTTCAATAAAGCAGGACTTCGCTTCACCGGCTTTTCATCATCCATTTCACGCCTCCTTTATATTTAACTTGTTTCTAACTTATTTTACTCTCATATTCTACCATATTATTGTTAGAGTCAGGTAAAAAT
>DKQZ01000055.1 GCA_002471975.1 Dialister sp. UBA7295
TATTAATGTCGTTCACTATAATTCAAAGCTGCAAAGAATTCAGTCCAAAATCCAAAAAGCCGCCTCATGAATTTCGCGCCACCTTCCCGAGTCCCGATGTCCCGAATCCCGAACGATGCAAAGTTCCGAAGACGGCTGAAAATTCAAAGCTGCGGGGCATTCAGTTCAGAATCAGAAATGACCGCTTTATGGTTGGGATGATTGCCCTGCAGGATTTAAAAACTATTCAAATTATTCCATTTATAATATAATAAGTATAGTATTTCACGAGAAACGGCAACTTATATTTATTTTCTATTCTGAAAAGGAATAAAGTATACTATGGAAAAAGAGGATATTCTTGCTTTTCAGGCGCTGGCGAAGTATGGAAGTTTCACGAAGGCTTCGGAGGCGCTTTACATTGCCCAGCCTACGCTTTCGAAGAAGGTGGCTACACTGGAAAGTGAACTGGGCCTGACGCTGGTGGAGCGGACGAAACGGTATGCCAGGCTGACTTATGCGGGCATCGTATTTCTGGAGGAGAGCAAAGCCCTGCTTGCCCAGGAAGAGAAAATGGTCAGAGCAGTCAGGGAGGCTGCGAGAGAGGGAGCCCGGTCTCTCCGTGTGGGAATCATGGGGATGGGCCTTGCGGAGAAAAGTCTGCCTTTCATCCGGGCCTTCAAGGCGAAGCATCCCGAGGTGTCCCTGCACCTGGACCTTCTCGATTTGGAGCAGATTCGGAATGGCCTGGAAATGAAGCGTCTGGACTGCGCCATTACCGATGAGCTGGGCCTGTCTTTCCTGGAGCCGCTGAAAACGGAGGAAATAGGGGAGTCCTGGAGCGCTCTCGTATTTCCGGCGGACCATCCTTTTGCCCGGAAGAAACGGAAGACTTTCCGCAGCCTGGAGACCGAACCTTTCCTGGTGCTGCAGGGAAAATCGTCTGCCAAAGGGCTGGAACTGGTGAAAGCCATCTGCGCTGGATGGGGCTTTCTGCCGAAAATAGAAAAGGTTTGCTCCACGGTGGAAGAGATTCTTTTCCAGGTCCGGGCGGGCCAGGGCATCGCCATCCTGCCTTCCTTCGATTGCCCGTCTGAAGGGGACCTGGCCTGTATCCCTCTCAAAGAGGAATCAAAGTCCTTCCCCACGGTTCTGGCGTGGAATGGAAAAAATACAAATCCCGCCCTGCTCTTATGGAAAGAGGAGCTCCATGGGTATCTGGAAGGAAAAGTGGAATGAAATAGTTATCAGTTCCCCGTTCGCGGAAAAGTCCAATCCGTGGAAATAGGGCTGCCTGATCATGAAAATGCAGTTTCCTGGGACGGAATGGGACCTCTGATCACTGATCACTGCGAACTGATCACTTTTTATACAAGGAGCCGCTATGTCCAAAGAAACAACTTACGATTTCCCCCTCCGCTATTTCTCCGTCACCACGGTAGCGAAGGAGTTCACTCCGAAACCGGACCTGCCCGACGGGGGAGCCATTGATCTGGGCACCCTTTTAGGCGCCATGTCGGAAGCAAAAAGTGAGGTCAGTGCTCTCACGCCTTATTTATTTCTACTTTTTGAAACGGAAGAGAAGAAACCCTGCTGGCAGTACCTGGATATGGCGGGCCAGCTTTCCCATCTCCATTACTGCGACGGATCATCCCATGTGCAGGTGAGGAAGATTACTTTCGATAACGGGGCTTATATGTATAGAGTAGAAGAAGTATATCTGAGCAGGAAATAAGTGTACCGGTGAGAATCGTTCCTCGTGATTCGTTGTTCGTTCTCCGGTAAGACGGCGCCTTGCCATTGATGAGGCGCCCTTTTTGCATGGCCTCAGGGAAATCGGATTCTATCAGGAGCCGAAAAGCAGGGGCTCAAACGTTTGAAGCCAGGCGGCGGGGTTGTGAGGTCACCTTACTTATGGACTGCAGAGGCGCCCGGCCCGGGGCAGAGGGAAGGACTCATTTTCCCGGTCGGGCCCGGGCAAAGCGGCAGGATAAAGACTATATATTTCATAAATTATAATACACAGCCTATAATCCATATGGATTATAAATTATTTAATTCATAGTTACATATGAAAGCATGAATCATTTCATAATTCTATTGGTCAATCTGCATATATTTCACTATAATAAAGGCAAAATTAGAAAGGGGGAGATGGTATGAATCTTTCTGTACAAATATTCCTGTCCCTGGTGCTTTCCGTCATCGTAGGGCTTCTATTGGGAGATGGAGCCGTGGGACCTGTGAAGACCTGGATTGCCCCGATTGGCTCCATGTTTATCAGTCTCATCAAAATGATGATCGTCCCGGTCGTTTTCTGTTCCCTGGTGGTCGGCATGACTTCCATGGGGGATATGAAGAAACTGGGCCGCATTGGGGTGAAGACTCTGGCTGTTTATCTCGTTACTACGGCTATCGCCATTGCCATCGGATTTGTGGTGGCAGGAATCGTTCAGCCTGGAATCGGGATGGCTCTTCCGACTGCAGCAGCTCCGAAAGTCAAAGAGGCACCTACGATCATGCAGGTTTTCCTCAATATGATCCCGTCGAATCCGATTGCTTCCATGGCCAAGGCGGACATCCTGCCGATTATCATCTTTGCTCTCTTCGTTGGGGCCGGCATCATTTCCCTGGGCGGCAAGAAAGCGGATATCCTCATCGGTTTCTTTGACGCTTCCGCAGAAGTCTGCTATCGCATCATCGGAATGATCATGAAGATTGCCCCCATCGGTGTTTTCTGCCTCCTTATGCCTGTGGTCGTCCAGAATGGACCGAAAGTCCTTCTGCCCCTCATTTCCGTCATCATCTGTATGGCTGTGGGGAGCGTCATTCATGCCGTCTGCATTTATTCATCCATTGCCGGAATTGCTGCTCGTATGAGCCCCCTGACTTTCTTCCGGGGTATGTCGGAAGCCATGGCCATCGCTTTCACTACCTGCTCTTCCGCAGGTACCCTGCCGGTCAATATGAAAAATGTGCAGACCAAGCTGGGCGTACGCCGGGATATCGCATCTTTCGTACTTCCTTTAGGGGCTACCATCAATATGGACGGCACGGCCCTTTACATGGGTATCTGCTCTCTCTTCATTGCCAACGTCTATGGCATCCCGCTCACCATGGATCAGATGATGATGATCATTCTGACCGGTACTCTTGCCTCCATCGGTACGGCAGGCGTCCCGGGAGGCGGCCTCATTATGCTGGCCATGGTTCTCCAGTCTGTCGGACTTCCGATGGAAGGATTGGCCCTTGTAGCCGGAATCGACAGAGTCCTCGATATGTTCCGTACCTGCCTTAATATCACCGGTGATGCTGCCGTAGCTGTAGCTATCAATGCCACCGAGAAAGAGAAGGATTGAGGAAATAGGGCTCAAATCCCTTTTACGTTCTTAGTCATTTACAGTTTTCGTGGGTTAGCCTCATCACGGCATGTATGTGTAATCTCATTCGGGGGATTCGTTGTTCGTGATTCGTGATTCGTGATTCGTGAAAGTGGCGCCGCTGATGCGGCGCCTTTTTATGTGGGATTCTTCTCAGGCAGGTATAAAAAGCCCGAATGATTCAAATCGTCCCGGGTGAAAACGGTTGATTCCATTTGGTCGGGGGCGCATCGAGGTCTGTTTTCCCTGCCTGAAAAAGCCTGCCCTATGGTTTTCGAAAAAATGAATCTGTTGTTTCTCGCCTGATAAGGGCAAAAGGCCGGATGGTGTATAAAAATAGAAATACTGGCTTTAACAACATTTGGAAATATAGTTAGAAGTTATCAGTTAGCAGTTCTCAGTTGTGGTGGCCGACTTTAAATGGAAGAGTCTGCCTTTTTGTGTTAAATTTATGCACTTTCAATGAAGCCGGGCATAAAAATGGCCCGCCATCCAAAGATGCGGGCCTCTTTCACTGATAACTATGAACTGATAACTGATAACTTTATCACTTCCGGCAGTTCTGCAAGCTGCGTAATTATTGTACAGCCCTTTATAATGCTGCACCGCATAAGCGGCACCACTTTCACGGACCACGAGCCACGGACCACGGACCACGGACCACGGACCACGAACCACGGGCCACGGACCACGGACCACGGGCCACGGGCCACGGGCCACGGACCACGGACCACGGGCCACGGGCCACGGACCACGGACCACGAATCACGGATCACGATTATCACTTATGTCTTTATCCACACCGGTCACAATGTAAGAAAATTAAAATATATTACAAAACTTGTATATTTCAAATGATTTGTGTATAATAGCCATATCAATTGAATCACGCTGGATGACGCATACGGAAAAAGACGAAAGTCTGCCGAAGGAGTAACACTATCAGGCGTTCCATGAACACGAAACTGTATGCCGACAGATCTCTGGAGAGCCCCGAAATCGGGCGCCGAAGGTGACAAGGCGAAAGCCGAAATCTCTCAGGCAAAAGGACAGAGCTGGTGGATCATCGCCGGCTCTGTTTTTTATTTCCCAGAGCCGGCGATTTTATTTCGAAACATTTCCTCTGGGGGGAGGAAATCTTTCGGAAAATGGGAGGAACACACATGTTAGCAGACGTATTGAATCAGATCGACAGCATCGTATGGGGTCCCTGGCTCCTGGTGCTGCTGGTGGGGACGGGTGTCTACCTGTCCATCCGCCTGGGGTTTCTGCAGGTCATGAAACTGCCCCGGGCCCTGAAGCTCATTTTCTTTGCCAGAAATAAGGGGGATGGAGACATTGACTCCTTCAAAGCCCTCTGTACGGCTCTGGCAGCCACTGTGGGCACAGGAAATATTGTAGGTGTGGCGACGGCCATCAAACTCGGCGGTCCGGGAGCCCTCTTCTGGATGTGGCTTGCTGCCTTCTTCGGCATGGCCACGAAATATTCCGAAGGCTGCCTGGCCGTCAAATTCCGTGACGTCGATGCCAATGGAAATATTTCCGGCGGCCCCATGTATTACATCGAAATGGGCCTGGGGAAGAAATGGAAACCCCTGGCCGTGGCGTTCTCTATTTTCGGCGTCATGACGGCTATGCTCGGGAGCGGGACCACCACCCAGATGAATGCCATTATTTCCTCCGTCTACGCAGGATTTGGCGTTTCCACCTATATTACCTGCGCCATCATCACCGTCCTCGTAGCCATTATCACCTTCGGGGGACTTCAGTCTATTTCCAATACGGCCTCCAAAATCGTGCCTGCCATGGCAGTGATTTACTTTGTCCTCACCGTCATTTTCCTCGGAATGAATGCAGGAGAACTCCCGAGAGCTATAGGCGAAGTCATTGAAGGAGCCTTCAACGGGACTGCAGCTGTCGGAGGATTTGCCGGAGCTACCATTATGCTCACCCTCCGGAGTGGTATCGCCCGGGGACTTTACTCCAATGAATCCGGTCTCGGCTCTGCGCCGATTGTTGCCGCTGCAGCCAAAACAAAATGGCCCGCCGAACAGGGACTCATCTCCATGACCGGTACCTTCATCGATACCATCATCATCTGTACCCTCACCGGACTCACCATCATCGTCTCCGGCGTATGGATGGGACCGGAAAACGGCGCAGCCATGACCCAGTCCGCCTTTGCCACCAGCTATGGCCAGCTGGCTCCTTATATCCTCACCATTTCCCTCACCCTTTTTGCCTTCACCACCATCATCGGCTGGAACTATTATGGTGAACGGTGCTGGGCCTACCTCTTCGGTACGAAAACCATTAAACTCTACCGTATCGGTTATATCATCATCCTTGCCTCTGCGGTCTTCATCAAACTCGAAGCCATCTGGGCCCTGGCCGATATCGTGAACGGTCTCATGGCCATCCCGAACCTCATCGCCCTCCTGGGTCTCTCCGGAGTCATCGTCGAGGAAACAAGGAAATATTTCTCCCACCTCGAAATCCGGGATGCCAAACTGAAAGCCTATAAAGCTAGAAGAATCGGGAAGAAATAATTTTTACTTTTAAAACTGAACAGGAATCGTGGTCCATGGTCCGTGGACCGTGATCCGTGAAGATGGGCGCCTTGAAATCATGAGGGCGCCCATTTTTATATGGGGAACTTTCTTCCTCGATGACTTTTGTGTCGGTAATATTTGATCCATTTCGGGGTTGTCGGGAAGGTGGCGGCCTGATGGCCGCGAGTATTGAAGTTGGACTTATTTTTGAAAGGAAACTATATGACCGAATGACTTTTGAATCGGGGAT
>DKQZ01000074.1 GCA_002471975.1 Dialister sp. UBA7295
TCTATAACTCCATTATCGTCTGTGTGCTGCTACTGATGTCCTACTTCGTGTACCACGAAAAGAAACTCACCCCAAGGCAGGCCCTGGGCATCCTCGTCTGTGGAGCGGGAGTGGGGATGATTATGATGTGATTTTGTGACTTGGGGACGGAAGGGAAACTTTCAGCTTCGAAAACTTTTGAATCGGGGCTATCGGGGATCTCGGGAGTCATTTCGGGAATGTCGGGAAGGTGTCGGCGCTGATGCGCCGATATTTTTTTATGGGGAATGTGGTTGTATAGAATGAAAAGACGGGGAGCGGGGTACGGGGTGCGGGGTGCGGGAAGGTGTCGGCATTGATATGCCGACAATTTTTATGGGGATTGTACACAGGCGGGGTGTAAGACCTGTTGTACGACCCACCCGCCCTTCGGGCACCCTCCCAAACCTGGGAGGGCTTGAACGATAGCATGTTGATGGGTATCGATATTTTTTCCGACTGCCAAAAGGTGCTCGTGAAGGATGACTCTACCCGTCAGCAAGTGTTCCCCGCACAGCCTCCCCGAAGTTCGGGGAGGTGCCCGAAGGGCGGAGGGGCTGTACGATCGTACAAGTCGGGAATGGTGATCAAGTCAGTCCCGTAACGTAAAAAGAATTCCATCACTGCGTTACGCATGAAGAGAATGAGTTACTCCGGCATGTATCCAATGCAGCCCCCTTTACCCGCTTTGCGGGAGTTTCCCCCGTAGGGGGACACGAGACGCATCGGTTATGTGCCCTTTGAAATCCTTCTTCGTGACAGATGATCCTATCGGTCAGCAAGTGCTCCCCAGGTCTCTTTCATGGTACAATGACCATAAAGGAGAAGTGCCATGAAGAAACTTTTATTTCTATTGCTCATCTTCATCCTGCCGATAGCGGGGTGCACGAAGTACCATATCAAACCGAAGGTCTGGCCCGTGGCTCATTATGAGGGCTGGGAGGAGGTACGGCCGAAGGATCTGCCGGCTTTTTCTCTGCCGCCCGATTACGAGCTTTCTGAGGGGCTCACGGAGGAGGAAACCGGGCAGCTGGGGAAGGCAGCGAAGGAGGAGCGGCCACTCATCGTCGCCCGGCCGAAGGATCAAGGGAATCATTCCGTCTTTATCATGACGTCTGAAAAGTCGCCCATCACCCTTCCGGGCTGGGGGAAGGATTTGTCTATCGCAGGTTCTTTCCTGCCCAAGCTGGACAGGCGGCTCACGAAGGCGGCGACGAAATCCCTCCCTGACGGGCGAATCCGCATGGTGGTCCTCCAGAAACCGGCGGAGCTCATCCAGGTGCAGGGCTCCTGGTGTGTCCATAAGAATTTTGTCACCCGCACGGAGTATGCGAAGGCCATGGAAAATGATCTTTATCTCTATGCCCACTGGAATTATATCTATGCCATCCTCCTCCGAAGGGAGTACGGGAAGGATGACGGGGAGCTGGGAAATATGATTGAAACGGTCTACCCCGGGGAAATAGAAGTGAGGGGGAGTCGGTGATTGATAGAACTGTAAGGCTGATGACCGGCTGTATAAACGAAAACTTTTGAATCGGGAGTCTCGGAGATGTCGGGGGCATTTCGGGAATGTCGGGAAGGTGACGCCGATGAAGAGGTACCGATTTTTATGGGGATGCAGGCAGGAGAAAAAACGGGGAGCGGGGTGCGGGAAGGTGCGGCGCAAATTCATAGGCGCCGCATTTTATATATGGAAATTTTCATTTGCTGACATTCTTGAGATCCTCGATAGCCTTACGTCAGAAGTTTTCATTCATGAATTCAGCTGCGGGGGAATGAGATTTAAAAATATAAGAGAGGCGGCGTTTCAAATTTCTTACGCCGCCACCACCCCGACAGTCCCGATACTCCCGAGCCCCCCGACAACCCCGATTCAAAAGTCTTAACACCTTAAGTTATCCTTTTCAAAGGAAAAACATTTCACTTATCTTACAAAAAAGAAATGAGATTTAAAAATAAAAAAGAGGCGGCGTTTTCAATTTCTAACGCCGCCACCACCCCGACAGTCCCGATACCCCCGAGACTCCCGACAATCCCGATTCAAAAGTCTTAACACCTTAAGTTATCCTTTTCCAAAGAAAAATATTTCACTTACTTCCCAACTATGACTTAAACAAATCTTTATACATATTATTCTTATCTTTGCTATAATAGATATATAAATAAAGGGGTGAGTGTATGGAATGGAAGAATCGTCCGGTGGGAGCGGCGGAATTTCTTCATACGAGGAAGTCCGCGGTCCTCGTTCCCATCGTAAAAGTGAAGGGGGAGGAGTGCCTGCTCTATGAGCTTCGAAGTTCGAAGCTGAAATGGCAGCCCGGAGATATTTCCTTTCCCGGCGGCGGGAGAGAAGGAGAAGAATCTTTCGAGGAAACGGCGGTGCGGGAGACTATGGAAGAACTGGGGGTTTCCCGGAATTCTATTTCCATCCTGGGACCCCTGGACTATGTGGTCTCGCCCATCGGCGTCACCGTCCATCCCTTCGTGGGGACCCTCTCGGAAAAGCCTGGAAAACTCAGCGTCAATGAGGTAGCCGAGCTTTTCACGGTGCCTTTGGAATGGCTCCTTTCCCATGAACCCGAAAGGGCCACTGTGGAAGTGGCGACCCGGCCGGGAGAAGATTTCCCAAAGGAAATCATGGCCCGTCCCTACAGCGACTGGTGGAAACGGTCCACCTACGATTCCTGGATTTACCGGTATGGGAAATATAATATCTGGGGCCTCACCGGTTTTATCACCCACGAATTTCTGGAGAGAATCAAAAATGACAAATAATCGAAAAATCACCACTTACTCGGGCCTTCATGTGGACCCGCTGCATCCGAAGCCCGGCGATTTCCGGATTGGCGACATTGCCCATGCCCTGTCCCTGATCTGCCGCGGAAACGGCCATGTGAAATCATTTTTCTCCGTAGGTCAGCACTGCATCTATTGCGCCAGGGAAGCCGAAGCCCGGGGCCTGTCGGCCCGGGTCGTCCTCATGGCTCTCCTTCACGACGCATCGGAATGCTATATTTCCGACCTGCCATCGCCCCTCAAAGAAGGCATGGTCTGCTATGAGACCATAGAAACCCGCCTGCTCAAGACCCTCTTTACCGATTTTCTGGGCTCTTATCCCACGGAGGCAGAATGGAATGAAGTCAGGAAAATCGATAAAGCCTACCTCTGGTATGACATGCACGAGCTTTTGGAACCCATGGAAGGAGAAAAACCGGATCTCCACGTCATCCCGGATTACACCGTCCGTCCCTTCAAAGAAGTGGAAGAAGAATACCTCCAGATCTTCCGGGACTGGTATCCCCTGATCCAGCCCGATACCTTCGCAGGCATTGAAATCTTAACTTTATGAAATAGAAATATTTTTTCAGGAAAGGAAAAACCATGCCCTACGTCAATATTAAAATCACCAGAGAAGGCAATGTAACGAAAGAACAGAAAGCAGCCCTCATCAAAGG
>DKQZ01000024.1 GCA_002471975.1 Dialister sp. UBA7295
CTCAGAGAAGCAGGAAGCTCCCACCTCTATAGGCGGGAGTACGTTCACCATTAAAGGAAATAAAGAAATAACCCATGGTCAATTTTGCTCACTGAAACCATTTCCGGAAAATCAAAGAAAACGCTGTACCCTCCCCGGTCGTATTACGGGAGCGGCGAACGAACGTAACGCAGGGAACGAATTGTTTCAATTTTCCTTCGTAGGATAGTACGCCCCTTCTGTCGCCTTCGGCGACACCTCCCCTAACGCGGGGAGGACTTACGCAGCCTCCCTCCCCGAGCGGAGCGAGGCTGGCATGAATTTTTCGCTGCGAAGCAGCGGAGCCTGTTTTCCCACGGCCCGAAGGGCCGGTTGTATGGTTTTTATGAGGAAATGGTAGTCCCTTCGCCTGGGCAAAATCCCCATAAAAAATATTGCCGCATCAGCGGCAATACCTTCCCGACACCCCCGATAACCCCGAAATGAATCCCGACAACCCCCGATTCAAAAGCCTGCACACCTGAAATTTCCATTATAAAAAGGGCGTCTATATTATTTCAAGGCGCCCACCTTCACAGACCCCGAATCACGAATCAAGAACAACGAACAACGAACAACGAACAACGAAAGGCACAAATTGAATCAAACCATTAAATCACAAATATTCCGAAATACGTACTTTCCCCTTCACCGGTTTTCCATCGATAAAGCTCCTCATATTTCCAAAAGCGCTCGTTACGGCTTCATCGAGGGCAAAGGAGGTCTTTTCCGCATTGTGGGCGGAGCCGGTGACGTTCGGGTATTTCAGGATTTCATAACCTTCTTTGGGGTAGTTGTCAAATTCCTGCCACCATACGTCCATGGAGAGGTGAAAGAGGGGATGGGTCTTTATGTGTTCGAGGATATCCTCATAATTGATGAGGGCTGCCCGGGCTACGTCGATGATCTGGGCATCTTCTTTCATAAGGGAAAGGGTCTCCCGATTGATGAGGCCTTCGGTTTCCTTTGTTTTCGGGAGGGAAAGGACCAGGACGTCTGCTTTTGGGAGGATTTTTTTCAGATCCTTCATGGCAAAGCCCTGATCGATGAGGTCGGAAATGGGAGCGGAGCGGCCGATGGCATAGACTTTCCCGCCGAAGGGTTTCAGCACTTTCGCCACTGCTTTTCCTATGCCTCCAAAGCCAAGGATGAGGACGGTCTCTTCGCAGAGAAGTTTCTGGTTGTGTCCCGCCGCATTGAAGATTCCCCGGGAAAGTTCTTCCGTCTGCTCCCTTAGACACCGGTTGTTGCAGATGATCATACCCAGCGTCGATTCCGCGATCCCATGGGCCCAGCCGCCTGCATTGCAGTAGAGGGGAATGCTCTTCGGAAGAACTTTGAAATCGTGATGGTCTGCGCCGGTCAGGATGGTCTGCACCATTTTCGGCCGGTCCAGCAGCTGCTTTTCCTCTGCCGTCAATTCATCCGTGATTTTGGCGGCCAGAAGCAAATCCGTATGGGAAATGGCTTCAAGCCGTTCCTTTTCATCCAGGTCCTCCAGCCAGACGACCCTGCAGTCCGGAAATGTGGACTCTGCTTTCTTCAGGAATAATTTCTTCAGTTTGGGAGCGATGGTTATTGTGGTCATGGTGCCTCCTTGCGTTTTAGTTACATGGATAGAAGGAATTGGGGATTAGGGGTTAGGGATTAGGGGCGGTGCAGCGCGTCAGTATAAAGGCGCTGCATTTTTAAAAAGGGGCGCTTCATCATTTGATGCGCCCTACATTCCCTAATCCCCAATTCCCAATTCCTAATCCCTTTGGGACAAGTGGGGCATGATTCAGCCCCCGCTCAACGCCTCTATATTCTCCTGCACTTTCTGTGCGGATTCCATGAGCTTTCCTGCTTTTTCCATAAGTTTGTCCATCCGGTCGTTATGGTATTCATAGATGGTATCTCCGTCTTTGAGGATTTCCCCGCCGGGGCGGCCTCCGGAGAGTTTTACATAGAGGTCTCCCACCAGGGCCGAGGACTCGATGGAGACCCGGCAGTCTGTGGGAATCATTTCATTATTTCTGATATACAGATCCAGGACGGCTTTGCCGTTTTCGGCACGGATTTTGTTCACCCTTCCCACATTGACTCCGGCATAGAGAACCTGGGCGCTTTTTTTGATGCCCTGGGCATTGTCAAAGACTGCATGGACTTCATAGATGTCCTGATGGAAGATCTTGAGGGGCAGGGCAAAAAGACCAAATATGCCGACGAGGATGGCCACGGTCAGCGCGATCATTCCGATTTTCATTTCCTTCGTCATGGGAGCCCCTCCTTTCTTAGAAATATTATACCGTTTTTTACCCTGCTGGGGAAAGAGGATTTATGAGGGAATCCCGTCACGGACCACGGGACACGGAAAACGGACCACGAAGAACGAACGACGAAGAACGAACAACGAACAACGAACAACGAACAATGAATAACGAATAACGAATAACGAATAACGAAATCAATCTTATTTCCTTGCAGATTCTATGCTAAAATATATATATTCCAAAGTATGTTTGGAATAAAATTTTCAGTAAAGGCTTATGAGGCGGGTTGATTTAAAGAATAAGGAATCAATGAAAAGGGAAATCCATATAACCATAAATTGAAACGATAAAATATTTCCCTCCTGATTCTTCTTTCTCCCATAAGCCGGTGTGCGAAACCGGTTTCGCACGAGATTTGAAAGAAGGAACTGCATATGGGAAACAATTATACTTCCGATAGTTCTTTTTCTGCGCTCCGTCTGGCGGACGGCAAGGTGCTGGGGCGGGTGAGACCCATGGTGAAAGGGTCCACTCCCACGGCAGGCGTGAAGGACTATCGTTTTTTCGTGGATCCCCTGTCCCCGCTGCCGAAGGGCTATGAGGACTCGGAGAAGCATGGCTTCACGGGCTTCATGAGCCGCGTGGGGTTTGGCTTCAATTCTTTCTCCAGCGAAGAAGAAGCGCTGGGGAGGCTGGAAGAAAGTCTGGGAAACTGTTTTGTCACTTTTACCCCGGCCATTAGAAATAATAAATATTTCGTCCTCGACGACCTGCAGAAAGAGGGAACCACGCCCTTCATGGATTTTGATTCCGGCTATTATCCCGTGCCTGCTTTCGGCACCCTGGAACAGCCGGCTTTCGAGGGAGATATCAATAAATTCTGCAGCCACCTGCTCACCGGGAAACCGCTTCCCGGTCTGTCGAAACGGTTCTGGAATAACGATTTGTCTGCCCATATGATCATCGCCGCCACCCGGGATTTTGAGGGCAGGCTGGGCCCCTGGGTGGTTTTCGCCCCGCTCTACGACAAGGCCTTTGAAAATACGGTGATCGGTCAGGGGGGCGCCTATTTCCATGTCAGGGATAACGGACCTCTGGGCTATGGCATGGTGGATGAGAAAAATTCGGAACTCTTTGCCCACATCCTCCGCTGCGGAAAGCTGCCTCTCTGGTTTGTGCCGGAAGAATTCCTGCCGGACCTCCGCATGAATCTGAAGCCCGTGCCTGCAGATGGCGACCTTCTTAAAGATTGCGGTGTGGAACGGAATCCTTTCCTGGAAATAGAACCCCTCTTCGTTCCACCCCTCGAAGAAAAATCAGAAGAGCCCCTGACAGCCATGGATCTGGACCCCATTGTGGACAGCCTGATGACTGTGGAAAAAGAAGAATCCCTGACCGATGAAGAACCGGAATTGGTATCGGAGGAAAGGAAACCAGAACCGTCCGATGAAAAGGCATTCCTGGACCGCCTCTCCGAAGCGGCCGCAAAATCGGGCCTTCTCTATGCAAAAGAAGACCTTCTCAATTTCCATATTTCCCTGAAATCCTCCCGCCTCACCATATTGGCCGGCATGAGCGGTACCGGCAAATCGGCCCTCGTCCGCCTCTATGGAAAAGCCCTGGGCCTTCCGGAAGAGAGGGTCCGCTTCCTGGCTGTCCGGCCTTCCTGGATGGATGACGGCGATATCCTGGGCTATGTGGATACGAAAAACATGGTGTACCGGAGTGCCGATACGGGCCTTTCCGAGACTTTGATCGATGCTGCCCGCCATCCGGAAGAGCTCTTCCTGATCTGCTTCGATGAAATGAATCTGGCCAGGGCGGAGCACTACTTTGCCCAGTTCATTTCAGTCCTGGAAAAAGAAGAAAATCCCGTCATCCGTCTCTACAATCCTGCTCTTGCGGGGAAACTGTACAATGGAGAGAAATATCCTCCCGAAGTCAGGGTGGGACGAAATGTCCTTTTCACGGGCACCGTCAATGTGGATGAATCGACCTATCATTTTTCCGACAAAATCCTGGACCGGGCCAACGTCATTACCCTTCATCAGGGCCGTTTCCATGATCTGCTTAACCTGGGACCAAAGGAAGAAACGGACTATCCCGAAATGGCGGCTTCCCTCTGGGAATCCTTCCGGAAAGTGGATGGCCTGGGCCTTTCGGAGGAAGAACTGGACCTTCTGGATGGGATCAATGATGCTTTCAAAAAGAGCGGGGCTGCCGCAGGGATCGGGTTCCGCATTGCAGCCCAGATGGGACGATATCTGGAAAATATTCCCGAAGAAGCAGGCTTTGAACGCTCCCAGGGCATCGATGCCCAGATCGTACAGCGGGTACTGACGAAACTTCGCGGGTCTTCGGCCCAGCTTTCCGGCCTTATTTCTACAAATGAAAAAGGAATCCTCACCGGAGCCATCCTGGAAGTCCTGGACCGGTTCAGCGGTCTTTCCGATTTTAAAGAAGCCAGAGACGTGCTGGCAAAGAAAGCCGGGGAGCTGAAGCTCTATGATTACACCGTCTAAACTGCCCTTTTCCCTCACCTTCTCCGGCGGCTGGGACAAAGGAGTGAAATATTTCACCGCTTTCACTGACGATCCGGATGAACTGGCAGAAACCCTGAAACCCGGCCTCTCGCTTACGGAAAATCAGGATATCCTCATCCGTTTCGACGGTCCCCGGGATTTCCGGTTTACCATGGATGGACTCGACGTGGTCACCATTCCGGGAGCGGAAAGGATGGACGGGCAGACTTATATCCGGCCTTTCCGCCGCGGCCAGCCGCCGCTCCTCCTCTTCGAAGGAGCCGATTTTCCCCTGGTTCCCGGGTACTATGTAATCACCGTCACCGATGGAGAACGGAACTGGTACGGCCTTCTCGAAATCACGCCGAAATACATGGGCAAACAGAGCTGGCAGGATATGCGGGATGAGCTTACCGATGAAATCAGGCATATTTCCTTTGATTTCATGAAAAAGAACATCCATATTTCCAAAAACCTGGAAGGAAGCCTTGGCCTTTCGGGAGACCTGCTGCTGAAATTCTATGCCATCAGCGATGAATCCCAGGTGGTTCTCTCCGTACTGGATGAACTTTCCCATACCGCCAATGCCAGACTCTGCCTGACACTCAGGCAGGTGCGCCAGAATGAGAGAAAAATCGATCCCCATATGCGTCCCCAGCATGTGAAAGAACGGGAAGGCGCGCCTCATGCGCCGGCGATCTATACGGAAATCACCAGAAACGTGCCGGAAAACCGCTTTGCCAAAGCCATCCTTCTCCGGCTTGACCGCCTGCTGGACCAGTTTCTTCTGGAAATAGAAAAACCCCTCGCCGTTCTTCAAGGGCGGCAGGCAGAACTCGCTGCCTGGCAGGAACGGAGAGAATATAAAACGGGGGAAAGAGCCCTCAACCAGCTCCTGCTTTATCGGGAAAGGGCAAGGCGGATCAGGACCTCCATCCACAGAGTCGCCCTGTCCTCCTGGTTTGAAGAAGCCGGAAATCACCGGCCCGATGAAATGCCCATGGCCCTTTTCATGGACCCCCGGTACTCCGTACTCTACCGGCTCTATAAAAATCTGGCCAATCCGGAAAAGAGCTTCGATATTTCCTCCTTCTATCAATTCCGCTGGAAACGGACCGACAAACTGTATGAACTCTGGGGCTTTCTCCAGTTCATCAAAGCCCTCTCTGCCAAAGGCTGGGAAATCGAAGACGGCGTTTCCGTGGTCAAAGAAGAAGGCCGCTACCGTCTCACCTCCCTCGAATCGGGCACCGAAATCCGCATGAAACGGGAAGGAGAAGAAGTCCATCTCACCTATGACGGACTCATTCCCGATGCCTCCGCCGATACGGACCGGGACAGAAATCCCCTCTATACGAATAACGCCCACCGCCAGCCGGACCTTCGGCTGGATTACTATAAAGAAAACCTTTACTACGGATCCCTTGTGGCGGACTTCAAATATCGGGATATCCTCTTCCTCTGGAAAGACGAAACAAGAAGCGGGAGCCTTCGCCATCAGTTCAATGCCTATCGGGATATGAATACAAGATTTTATAGAAATATGACGGAAACCGCCTCCCTTCGCGACAGCCGCCCTGTCAAAGAAGTCTGGGCCATCTTCCCCAGGGCCATCCCTGGCGCCATGGACGAAGACTACAGTTTAAAATTCATCCCCCTCGCCCCCGGCCTCACGGGCAATGAAAAACTGGCGGAAGAACTGGAGGAGTATCTTTCGTCGCTGTCTGCTGAATAAATAGTGGTCAGTACAGGGCGCCTTGAATTCATAAAGGCACCCGTTTTTTATTGGAAACTTACTTCTTCGATGACTTTTGAATCGGGGGCATGAAAAACGGGGTGCGGGATGCGGGGAGCGGGGTGCGGGAAGGTGTCGGCCTGATGGCCGACGATTATATATGGGAAATAACAATAGACAATGTGGAAAATCCCGTACAAGTCAAAACGTTCAAGGCTCCCCGGGCTTGGGGCGCTGACCGCGAAGCGGATTGAAGGGTCGTACCATCGCACAAGGTACATATGAGGCTGAATGGTTAAAGGTATTCACTCTCATTGCCTCTATAAGTAAAACGCGCCGTATCCGGGAGCGGAGGGGGCTCCGCGAAGCGGGTGAAGGAGGCTATCCATGCCTGCCGTAGAAATTGATTCAGACCGCTGCCCCGTAACGTCAAAATATAAAACTGCGGCCAAAGGCCGCCACCTTCACGAAGAACGAACAACGAACAACGAAGAACGATCGCATACAAATGACAGAAAAATAATAAAATTCCTGTTGACAAGAAAAGCCCTGCATGGTAATATAACAACCGTCGCCGCGAGAGTGGGCATACACGCAGAAAACTTCCAAAAAATATTTCAAAAAAACATTTGACACAAAGTACTCCGCGTGGTATACTAATTAAGTCGCTTGACGAGCGATGATTCTTTGAAAACT
>DKQZ01000032.1 GCA_002471975.1 Dialister sp. UBA7295
CTATGCTGGTGGATTTCTTTTTATGGAGAAATATTACCGGAGGTCTTTCACGATAATCGGAACGGCATCCATGTCTTTGACCGGCATGAGGTGGGCGCCGGCAGCTCCCATTTCCATGAGTCCCTGTACGAGTTCTCTGGAAAGGGCAAGACCTGTTTCACGGCCTCCCTCTTCCATGGCTTTCATCACTTTGGGAGGGATGTAAATCCCCGGGACTTTCGTATTGAGGTAATTGGCCATTTTCCAGGACTTCAAGGGCACGATGCCGAAGAGAATGGGAAGGTCCAGGCCCTTGGCGGCTTTCAGGAATTCTTCGGCCTGGGAAAGATCATAAATCGGCTGGGTCTGGACAAACTGGGCGCCTGCCTTTTTCTTGCCTTCCAGGCGTCTGACTTCCTTTTCTATATCTTCCCCAACACCGGCGGTGGTGCCGATATAGAAATCCGTAGGTTCACCCAGTTCATGGCCTGTGAGGTCAAGGCCTTCATTGAGAGAGCGGGCAATTTCAATGAGTCCCGTGGAGTCCACTTCAAAGACTCCTTTTGCATTCGGGTGATCTCCCAGGGTGGGCGGGTCGCCGGTCAGGGTGAGGATGTTTCTGACGCCCAGGGCATAGGCGCCCAGGAGTTCAGCCTGAAGGCCGATAACATTTCTGTCCCGGCAGGTGAGATGGAAAATGGATTCCACGTTATATTTGCTCTGGATAATGGAAGAAAGGGCAATGGGGCTCATGCGGAGACGGGCCGTGGGGCAGTCTGCGATATTGACTGCGTCCACATAGGGAGATACTTTCACTACATCTGCTTCCGTAGGAGCGGAGGAAGCGCTTTTGGGCGGGTCCAGTTCCGTAGTAATGGTGAACAGGTGCTGCTGATTCTTTTCTTTGAGTGTAGTCATCCGTTTTTCCTCTTTTCTATGATTTCATTGGCTATGCGGACTGATGCAATGCCGTCTTTGCAATAATTGGGCGCCCCGATTTTATTGGCATAATCCTGGGTCACCACGGCCCCGCCTACCAGGATATCTGTTTCCGGGGTGAGTTCTTTCAACTGTCTGACTGTTTCTTCCAGTTCCGGAAGGGTGGTGGTCATGAGGGAGCAGAGACCGACGAGGTCTGCTTTCTGCTCTTTCACGGTTTTGATGAAGACTTCCGGTGCCACATCCTTGCCCAGGTCAATGACCTTGTACCCACTGTTTTCCATGAGGGCGGAAACGATATTTTTCCCCAGGTCATGGATATCTCCTTTGACGGTACCAATGACAAGGGTGCCTTTGGCGGCAGATTTCATATCGGGCAGGAGTTTTTTGATTTCCTTGAAAGCGGCCTGCATGGCTTCGGCAGCCATCATGACCTGGGGCAGGTATACTTTCCCCGCACCATAGCCGTCGCCGATTTCCGTCATGGCCTTTGTGAGGCCCTCTTTAATGAGTATTTCTGAAGAAATACCGCTGGCAAGGACTGTTTTCACCAGGCCTGATGCTTCTTCCTTATCTCCGCTCTTGACCGCTTCTTTCAGCTGGTCCAGCGGGGGAAGGGAGGAAACTTCTTTCTTCCTGGGAACCGGTTCTGCGGCTGCCGCGGCGGCTTTGATGAAATTCATGGCGCCGGGGTCAAAGCCCAGAAGGAGTTTCGCATTGATGAAGGCATCCTGAATGCCCTGGTCCAGGGGATTGATGATGGGGGCATTCATGCCGCAGGCAAAAGCCATGGTGAGGAAGGCCGCATTGATCCGGGGCCTTGAGGGAAGGCCGAAGGATACATTACTGGTACCCATGACGCAGGCAAGGCCGAATTCTTTTTTATAAAGGGAAATGGTGCGCAGCGTTTCCCTGGCACCGGTATCTGAGGAACCAATCGTAAGGACCAAAGGGTCCAGCAGGATATCTTCCTTTCGAAGCCCATGAGCGAGAGCCCTTTCGATGAGGCCTCTGGCCACGCGGATCCGTTCGTCCGCCGTTTTGGGAAGATTTCCTTTTTCCAGGGGAAGACAGAGGACGGCGGCACCATATTTCTTTGCCAGGTCAAGAATCCGGTCGGCCGCTTCCAGGTCAGCACCGTTGATGGAATTGATGAGGGGGCGTCCCGGATAGACTTTGAGGGCGGCCTCGACGACTTTCGGATCTGTACTGTCGATGGAGAAGGGGACCGGGCAGAGCATGGAAAGCTGGGATACCGCAGTGACCATGGCTTTGGCCTGATCGATTCCTGGGGCCCCCATATTGATGTCCAGTACATCAGCCCCGGACGATACTTCAGCAAGGCCCTCTTTCTTTATGGAAACAAAACTGCCCCGCTGGAGGTCTTCCCTCATTTTCTTTCTTCCCGTGGGGTTGATGCGTTCCCCGATTTTCACCGGCCCGTAGTCGTCGCCGATGAAAACGGTTTTTGTGCGGGAAGTGAGAGCGGTGAAAGGCTTCACCGGTTTTCTATCTGCCTTTGGATTTCTTTCGAAGGCTTCTTTCAGGGCCCTGATGTGATCCGGAGTGGTGCCGCAGCAGCCGCCCATGATATCGATGCCGAGAGCTGCATACTCCGGCACATAGGAAGCAAATTCTTCAGGCCCCAGGGGGAACCGGGTTTCCCCGTTTTCAAGGATGGGCATGCCTGCGTTCGGCTGGATGAGGACAGGCTTACTGGTAGAGGAAATGATTTTCTCTGCCACGGAAATCAGCTTGTCCGGTCCCACGGAACAGTTGGCGCCGATGGCATCGGCTCCCAGCGCATCGAGAAGGACTGTGGCTGTAATCGGGTCGGTACCGGGAATGGTTCTTCCATCTTCAGCGTAAGTCATGGTGCAGAATACAGGAAGGCGGGAAGCCGCTTTGGCAGCAATCAGGGCAGCTTTCATTTCCTGGATATCAATGATCGTTTCAATGATCAGGGCATCCGCTCCCGAATTGGCAAGAGCTTTGGCGAGGCGGTAATAGTTTTCGCAGGCTTCATCAAAGGAAAGGTCGCCGATGGGAGCGATGAATTTCCCGGTAGGTCCCATATCGCCTGCGACCTCGATATTTCTTCCGCCCCCTTTTCTCGCATTGGCTACGGCAGCTTCTGCGATTTTTTCCACTTTGTCCTGCAGATCATAATCGGAAAGCTTGATGGGGGAGGAGCCGAAAGTGTTGGTGGTGATGTAATGGGCTCCGGCTTCCGCATAAGCTTTATGAATGGATTGAACGATTTCAGGATGGCTTATATTGTAATAGTCCGGGCAGCCGCCGGTGGGAAGTCCGGCTTTCTGAAGCATGGTGCCCATGCCTCCGTCAAATAAAATCATACAAATTCTCCTTTATAAAATATTATTCTTCTTATTATAGACATTCAATGCCGGAATGGGCAGGTCACAAGGGAACAGGTCCTGCACTTGGCCGGCGCCGGGCGCTGGCTGCATTTGGAAATACCAATAATGGCAGTGACTGATTTTCTTGGAAACAGCATGGAATGGTCCGTTACGGAAATACCGATTCGATCTGTTTCTATGATACAGGCAAACTCTTTCTGTGCCGTAACCGGCCAGTCCCCGTAGCCCGGGGAAAAGCGCCAGGCCGTTTTTTGTCCGTCTTTTTCCGCTTCTTTCTGAATGAGCCGGTCCACCTGGTCTGCCAGATGTTCCGTGGCCGTAGTTGCGGCGGCATCGAGAAGAAGCCCTTCCACATACCGGCCATTTCTGAAAGCATTATCAGAAGCTTTTTCTATTTCATCTCCCACCGTGACAGCCATGACGGCCACGGAGAAAGAGGAAGAAAGATGATGGCGGATGCTGTTTCCTGTCAGCAGGAGAGGCGATTCTCCCTGGACGATTCCTTTTTCCGGGTCGTAGGGGAGGACTTTCCAGATGCCCCTTGGCTCGGCAAGAGCCAGGGCTTCTTCAATGGCCTCATCCACCTTTTCTTTCGGGAAGTCAGGAGCCTTTGGATTCATGCCCGCATAGCGGAACATTTCTTTTCTGTCGATGGTGAACAATGTTCCATTATAGAAAGGCATATAACCTCCTTTGACAAATAAAAAAATCTTTCCTCCCAAAGGGACGAAAGATTCGTGTTACCACCCAATTTTATCTCTTCATTGCTGAAGAAACCTCNNATGCCTTGATACTTGAGCGCTGTATCGGGCGCACCCGGGAGACTTCATGATTCGGCCATCCCTGCTCGGAGTCCATCTTCTGCAGAACCTTCCGCACCCCTTTTCACCACACGGGGCTCTCTTTGCCGGTCCTTTCCGCATACTCTTCTCTTCATCGCAAATCTGTAATTCACTGAAACTATACCATAGATTATGGTCACTGTCAATTCAGAGGGACAGATAGAAATTCAATTGACAGTGTATGCATAACAGGCATATTCATTCTGGCAGGTGAGCATCTATTACCTCTGAAAAATTGAGGACTTCCTTCAAATTGTGGTATGATAAAAAGAAAAACATTTTTCATTATAAGGAGGATCATCATGATTGCCGGTGATATCAACCATCTGGATGCCTATAAAAAACAGATTCCCTCATTTCTTCTTCTCTGCCTTGAGGCGGTGAAAGAATTTCCTTTTGCCGAAAAAAGAGATGGGAAATATGACATACTGGGCTGCCAGATGTCTGTAGAGTCTCCTTCCACGGAACCGAGGGAAGACAGGAAACTGGAAGGACACAGGAAATTCATCGATATCCAGTTTGAAATCAAAGGAAAGGAAGAATGGATTGGCGTCCATCCGGCTTCCGGAAAGGAAGAAATCATCGAGGCCCATGAGGACAGGGATCTTTATTTCTTCAAATCCGATGAAAAAGAATCAGCCATCTATTTCACCACCGGCCGCTTTGCCATTTTCTTCCCCGCCGATCTCCATCGTCCTCTCTGCATGGGAGAGAAAGGACCGGAAAAGCTGCGTAAAGCAGTCGTCAAGGTACCGGTGGACAGGATATAAAACAGGGGACAGAATTCAAAAAAATTTTTCTATCATTTTGAAGGTATTGTTTTACTATTTATATTGACTTAAAGTCAACTGTTTGCTAAAATAAGTAAGATTAAAAAGAGAGAAAGGTTTCAAGGAGGAAGGGCTGACCTTCCCACTTTCTTTTGCAAGGGGGGTACCTTATGAAATATAAGAAGATTGCAGCCGCAGTACTGGCGGCAGGATTGCTGTTTTCCGCCGCTGCCGTGACCGGAGGCTGCGGGTCATCCCAAAACGCCTCTGCTCAGCAGCAGGCCATGAAGGTGACCACATTCAAACCGTTCAGGTCCGATACGCCGATTATGCGTGAATACACCGGCTCCGTACTGGCTCTGCAGGAAGTGCCGGTACGGGCCAAAGTTTCCGGTACGGTAACGGAAAAGTTCATTTCCGGCGGTGAAAGAGTCACAGCCGGCCAGCCTCTTTTCCGTCTGGATACGAGAAACTATCAGTCCACTCTCGCCGCTGCCCAGGCACAGACTGCCCAGGCCGCTGCCAATTATGAAAATGCCAACCGTGATCTGGCCCGCTATGAAAAGCTGATTGCCACCGGCGCCATTTCCCGTCAGGCCTATGACAGCCAGAAAGCGGCTACCGAAGCATACAGAGGGGTCCTGGAAGCATCTCAGGCCCAGGTGGAAATTGCTTCCCACAACCTGAACGATACCATCGTGACAGCTCCATTTTCCGGTACCCTTTCCATGGATGACGTAAACGTCGGAACTTTTGCCGCAGCCGGCACGACTCCGCTCGTCACGATTTCCAATTCGGATCCCATTTACGTGCAGTTTGATATGTCTGAAAATGAATACCTCTCCCTGAACAAAGATGGCAATGCCACCGGCAGGCTGGGGGATGCCCTGAAAATCCGCCTTTCCGACGGTTCCATTTATGGACACACCGGCAAGATCGTACAGGTCAATCCGACTTTGACCGGCGGCCAGCTCTCCCTCAAAGCTTCCTTCCCGAACCCGGATAACGTCCTTGTCCCGGGCATGTATGCAGCCCTTGTTTCTGATAATGAAATCGCAAAGAATTCCATCCTCGTTCCGACAAAGGCTCTGATCCAGCTCCTGGCCAAGGATATGCTTGACGTCGTAGTCGATGGAAAAGTAGCCCAGAAAGCCGTGAAGCTTGGCGGCACTTATGGTATTTATACCATCATCACCAGTGGTATTGATGAAAACGATGTCATTATCGTAGAAGGCCAGAATAAAGTCCAGGTAGGACAGCCTGTGGATCCAAGTGAAACTACGAAGGAAGCCCTCGAAGCGTCTGCTGCCGATTCCATCAAGGATCAGGGCGGCACCAAGGAATCACAGAAGTAAGGAGGGACTATGGCTAATTTCTTTATTAAACGTCCTATCTTCGCCATCGTTGTGGCACTGGTCATTTCCATTGCCGGTATTCTTTCCTGCTTCAGTCTTCCAATTGACCGTTATCCGAAAATCACGCCTCCCCAGGTTTCCGTAATAGCAACCTATCCAGGCGCTGATGCAGAAGTCGTGGCCCAGACGGTGGCAGAAGTCATAGAAAAGAACGTCGTCGGTGTCGAAGGTTTCGACAGTATGTCTTCCTCCAGTAACTCCAACGGCAGTTACTCGCTGACCGTACAGTTCCTGACAGGTACGGACTCCGATATGGCAACGGTCCGTGTACAGAATGGCGTCACCGCATCTGACGCAGGTCTTCCGGAGACAGTTAGAGCGATCGGTGTTACTACCAGAAAGTCCTCCGGTGATATGGCTCTCGTAGTCAGCCTGATTTCACCAAATGGTACATACAACGATACGTTCCTTAAAAACTATTTCAGTATCAACTACCTGGATGAGTTGAAATCTATTCCCGGTGTCGGCACGGTTCAGGAATTCGGTTCCGATTATGCCATGCGTGTATGGCTCGACCCGACCCGGATGGCCCAGAACAATATGACTGCCGGCGAAGTCATTGCAGCCATCACGAACCAGAACCAGCAGATTGCAGCCGGTCATATCGGTGCGGCTCCGGTCACCAAGGATCAGCCTTTCCAGTATGTCATCACCGCCAAAGGCCGTCTCGTGACGGAAGCGGAATTCGGGGATATCGTTCTTCGGACCAACAGTGACGGCAGCCTTCTTCATCTGAAAGATGTGGCCAGAATCCAGCTGGCGGCAGAGGGATTTGACTTTATCGCCCGGGCCGGTGAAAAAGAAGCCGCTACCGTTGCTTTCTCCCTGACCGATGATGCCAATGCCGTAGAAACCATCGGTGCCATCAAGGCAAAACTGGCAGAAGATGCTAAGACTTTCCCCGATGACATGACTTACGTCATCAATGCGGATAATACGGATTTCATCTTCGCCTCTATCAATGAAGTTATTCATACTTTCGTAGAAGCTCTCGTTATCGTAGCAATCATTGTATATATCTTCCTGCAGAACTGGCGCTCTACCATCATCCCGATGATTGCCGTACCGGTATCTTTGCTGGGTACCATTGCAGCTTTCAACGTCCTTGGTTTTACAATCAATACACTGACCCTCTTTGCCATGGTTCTGGCAATCGGGCTGGTCGTCGATGATGCGATCGTCGTCATTGAAGCCGTGGAATATGAAATGCGCTATAACAATCTGCAGCCGAGAGAAGCCACTGTTGCAGCCATGGCGAAGGTGCAGAGCCCGGTAATCGGCGTCGCCGTCGTCTTGGCGGCGGTATTCGTACCGGTCGCTTTCCTGGGCGGCATCATGGGTATCCTGTATAAACAGTTCGCCCTGACCATTGCGGTTTCCGTACTGCTTTCTGCATTTACCGCACTTTCCCTGACCCCGGCTCTCTGTGCTGGCCTCCTGAAACCGGCAAAGAAGAAAGCAGACAAAGGCCGGTTTGAACGCATGTGGGACAAGTTCAATGATGGCTTTGACCATATGATTGAAGTCTATGGAGCTATCCTTGAAAAACTGGCTCATGCCATTGTGTTCCCAATTGGTACACTGGTAGTCCTCTTCGTGCTCGCAGCTTTCATGTTTATCAAACTGCCGACCGCATTTATTCCGCAGGAAGATAACGGGTATTTCCTGAATGCCTTCTCCCTGCCCGAAGGCTCTGCCAACGTCCGTACGGCCCAGTATGTCACGGAATTCCTGAATTTCATGAAGGAAGATCCTGCTGTAGATACGACCCAGGGCGTTGTAGGTTTTGATATTCTTTCCGATGGACAGAAACCAAATGCCGGCCTGTCTTTCATCAAGCTGAAACCCTGGGATGACCGCAAGGCTCCAAGTGAACAGATCAATGCCGTCATGGCCAAGGGCTTTGCCTTCAATGCCACCCATCCCGGCGTATCCCTGATGCCTCTGAACCCGTCTCCAATTCCGGGCCTTGGCAACTCCGGCGGTTTCTCTCTGTACATTCAGAATAAGAACGGCGATTCCAACGAAAACATGCAGGCCATTATCGGTGAATTCCTGGCTGCTGCCAACCAGCGTCCTGAAATCCAGATGGCTTACACCACGTTCCGTATGGATACTCCTTCTTATAATTTCAATATTGACCGTGAAAAAGCAGCCAGGAATGGTGTCAACGTGGGCGATATCTTCACAGCCCTCCAGGCTTACTATGGCTCTATCCAGGTCAACGATTTCACCACTTTCGGCCGTAACTACAAGGTTATCGTTCAGGCAGACACGGAATACCGTATGAGCGTGGATGACAACAAGTTCCTTACCGTTCGTGACAACAATGGCAATATGGTTCCGATTTCCAACTTCATTACTCCGAAGAGATCGAATGCCGTAGCTGTCATTACCCGTTATAACAACTTCCCGGCTGTCAAGATTGGCGGTAACCAGGCAGATGGTTATTCCTCCGGTCAGGCACTGGATGCGCTGGAAGAAGTGGCGAAACAGACTCTGCCGAATGGTTATTCTTATTCTTTCGCTGAATCTTCTGCGCAGGAAAGAGAAGCCGGCGGCAAGACGGTCTATGCACTGGCTTTCGGTATGCTCTTCGTCTTCCTGTCTCTGGCAGCTCTTTACGAAAGCTGGAAAGTCCCATTCTCCGTCATCCTTGGTATTCCGACCGGTTTCTTCGGCGCCTGTCTCGGTGCCTTTGCCTTCAATGTTTATAATGATATTTATTTCCAGATCGGTCTTCTCACCATTATCGGCCTGGCCGCAAAGAACGCCATCCTGATCGTCGAATATGCGAAAGTCCGTACTGACGCGGGCATGGAAGTAGTCAAGGCATCCATCGAAGCATCGAAGATTCGTCTCCGCCCGATCCTGATGACCTCCTTCGCCTTCATCCTTGGTAACGTGCCTCTGGCTCTCTCTACGGGCGCAGGTTCCAATTCCCGTTCCGAAATGGGTATTGCCGTCGTATTCGGCGTGCTCTCTGCCACCTTCTTCCAGGTATTCATTGTACCTATGCTTTACATCGTGATTGAACGAATCCATGGGTTCAAGAAACCAAGAAAGAATATAACAGTGGAAGAATAATATAAAAAGAACAGCTTCTCTCCGGAGAGGCTGTTTTTTTATGGAAACAGGTATGAAAAAGTTCTTTCTGTGATATGATGGACATGAGGTGAAGGGTTATGACTAAAAGCTGGAATCAAAAGGAAATTAAAATCATCCACTGCTTTGGAGACAGCCTGACGGCGGGCTTTGGCGTCCTTCCCGGACAGGGATGGGTGGAACTGCTGGATAAAAGAATACAGGGAATCTCTCTCTATAATCATGGTGCCTGCGGGGCAGGGGTGAGGGATATTTTTGACCTCATGGAAGGTTTTACGACCCGCCCGGGGAAAGCGGAAGGATTCTTTTTCATGGGCGGGACCAATGATATCCTTTGTGGTCTCCGCCTTGACGTACTGGAAAGGATTGTAGAGACAGAAGTTGGAAATATTTCAGAAAAAGTGCCCCTGACTCTGGGAATTCCCATCCTGGCTACGGAGAAAAGCATTTACACCGGCTGGCAGCAGGAAGATTTCTTTGAGGCCAATCAGAAAGATCTCGAGAAGTATGGCGAATTCCTGAGGAGCCTGTCTGCCGGACTTTCCCTTCCTTTCATTGATTTTCAGAAATCTCTTCCGGCAGATGACCGTTATTATTCGGATGGCATTCATCCAAACCGCACCGGCTATGAACGCATGGCAGACTGTGCGGAAAAGCTTTGGAAATCGTGAGTTCCTTTTCTGAAACGGGTCCCATGGAAGCGGCCGATTTGGTATAATAAAGAATAATATCATTGAATTACAGGAGTGAACCCTATGAAAAAAATTCTTGTCACCGGCGGTGCCGGTTTTATTGGCTATCATCTGAGTAAAAAACTGCTGGAAAAAGGGTATGAAGTCATCGGCTTCGATAATATGAATGATTATTATGATCCGAAACTGAAGGAAGACCGCCTGGCAGACCTGAAAAGCCAAGGGGGCCCCTATACCTTTATCAAAGGCGACCTGGCTGACAAAGAGGCGGTGACGACAGTTTTTACTGCCTTTCATCCGGATATTGTGGTCAATCTGGCTGCCCAGGCAGGGGTACGCTACAGCATTGATCATCCCGATTCCTACATCCAGTCCAATATCGTTGGTTTCTTCCATATCCTCGAGGCCTGCCGTCATTACCCTGTGGAAAATCTTCTCTTTGCTTCCAGTTCTTCTGTTTATGGGAATCAGGAAAAAGTGCCTTTCTCCACCGATGATTTCGTGGACCATCCCATCAGTCTTTATGCGGCGACCAAGAAGTCCGACGAACTCATGGCCTACACCTATGCCCATCTCTATAAAATTCCGGCCACGGGGCTCCGGTTCTTTACCGTCTATGGACCTTTTGGACGTCCGGATATGGCTTATTTTAAATTTACCAATAAAATTGTGAGAAATGAGACGATTCAGGTCTACAACAAGGGAGATATGCTTCGTGACTTCACCTATGTGGATGATATCGTAAACGGCATCTGCTGCATGCTGGAATCTCCGGCAAAGCCGAATCAGGATGGCGATCCTTACAAAGTCTATAATATCGGAAATAATCATCCTGTGCGGCTCATGAAATTCATTGAAATCCTTGAGGATGCCATCGGTAGAAAGGCAAAGAAGGAATTCCTGCCCATGCAGCCCGGCGACGTCTATCAGACCTATGCGGATATCAGCGAACTGGAAAAGGATTTCGGTTTCAAGCCTTCCACTTCGCTGGAAGAGGGACTGTCTCACTTCGCAGCCTGGTATAAAGACTATTACCATGTGAAATAACAGGTGTTACTATGAAGGTATTACTGGCCAACTTGCACAAATACGTGGGCTACAGCGGCGGTATTGAGCATGTCCTTTCCCACATGGCTTCTGCCCTGAAAGACAGAAATTATGAGGTTTCCGTCGTCATGGCTGACGAAAAAGAAGGATTTCCTTTCTATCCTCTGCCGGATGGCGTCGAACTGTACAATCTTTTCCATATGGAGGACATGAAAGCTATCCATGCCGGCACTTTTGACAAGATTATACGTGAAGTGACTCGTGCCTTCAGTAAGGAAGGGGCAAGAAACAGGAATTATGAAATCCTCCTCAAGGGGAAGAAGGCTCTTCAGAAGGTGCTGGAAGAAACAGAACCGGAAGTCATTGTTTCATTCCGCGAACCTACGGGCCGTCTTCTTCTGGATGGTATTTCCACAAAGATTCCTGTGATTTCCATGCTTCATAATGATCCGGATGAAATATTTCTTCATTCTCCGAAAGAGGAAAAAAATGCATTGAAAAAGAGCCGCTTTATCCAGGCCCTCATGCCTTCCTTTATCGGTAAGGCGGAAAAGTACTTGGATTACGACCATTTCGTCTATATCCCCAATGCCGTCAATATCCCGGATCTCGTTGCGGATCCCGGTCAGGACAGGGACGTCCATGTGATTACCAATGTGGGAAGAGTCACGGGACGGACCAAGCGCCAGCATCTTCTGGTGGAGGCTTTCAGTCTCATTGCGAAGGATTTCCCAAACTGGCAGGTCCATATCTGGGGGGATACCTATGACAAGGCCTATGTGACGGCCCTGAAAAGCCTCATTAAGAAAAAGGGCATCACGGACCGGGTCTTCCTTAAAGGAACGACGAAGGATATGAAGGGCGTTTGGGAAGGGACGGATATCTTTGCCTTCCCCAGCCATCATGAGGGATTCCCGCTGGCTCTTTCTGAAGCCATGGGAGTCGGGATACCGGCAGTGGGCTATAAGACCTGTTCATCGGTGAATGAACTGATCAAAAGTGACGTAAACGGATATCTTGTAGAGGAAGGACCGGAACCCTTCAGCAAGGCCCTCGCAGCTCTGATGAAGGATGAGAAGCTTCGGAGAAAGCTGGGGAAAGGGGCCAGGGAATCCATGGAGTCTTTCCGCCCGGAAGTGGTGTGGAATTCTTGGGACGAGCTCCTTCAGAAAGCAGCAAAATGAAGAAAGACAGGAGAACCTATGCAGCAGGCTGGTGAAAATTTTTTAAAAAATGAAATCACTCATATCAAAGTTGCCGTCATTGGCGACCTTATGACGGATCGTTATATCACAGGGAAAGTAAACCGTATTTCCCCGGAAGCCCCGGTACCGGTGAATCTTGTCCAGTCACAGAGAGACGTATTGGGAGGTGCTGCCAATACGGCAGCAAACCTGGCGTCTCTTGGCTGCCTTGTCTATGCGGCGGGCATGAAAGGCAATGATGGAGATGGCGCCATTCTTTCTGAACTCCTTCAGAAGGCGGGCATCGATACGTCCGGTATCATTACGGACGATGCTTACCATACCACGGCCAAAATCCGTATTCTTGGCGCCCGGCAGCAGATGATGCGGCTGGATTATGAAGAAAAGAAATCGCCCTCGGAAGAGGAAACGGAAAAGCTCCTCGACTGGCTGGAAAATCTGCTTCGCCGGGGATTGGGCAGCATCGTGATTTCCGATTATGGCAAAGGCATGATTACGGATGCCCTTTCTGAGAAAATCATCAGTCTTGGGAAGAAATATTCGGTTCCTGTACTGGTGGATCCCAAAGGAAGCGACTGGACCAAGTATACCGGAGCCTGTGGTATTACGCCCAATATCAAGGAAATATCGGACTGCCTGGGAAGGGATGTGCCCAATGAGGATGAGGCCATCCTGAAAGCGGGACAAGAGGTACGGGAGAAATTCCAGCTCACCCATCTCTTCGTGACCCGTTCGGAAAAGGGCATTACCTGTATTTCCGAAAATAAAGCCATTCATCGCGCTTCCGTGGCCCAGGACGTATTCGATGTGTCCGGAGCCGGAGATACGGTCATGGCAGTCATTGCGGCTTCATCGGCAGCCAAAATGGATATGGAGACTATCCTGGAGCTGGCCAATAAAGCGGCAGGCATTGCAGTTTCCAAAGTCGGGACCTACCAGGTGAAAAGGGATGAACTGATTCAGGCCTGGCTGGGACGGAGGAATGTACGCCTTTCCTACCTGCCCCTTTCCCGGGAAGAAGCGGAGGAAAAGGTAAAACGGTGGAAAGCCCATGGGGAAACGGTCGTCTTCACCAATGGCTGTTTCGATATCCTTCACCGGGGGCATATTACCTATCTCCAGCAGGCGGCCTCCCTGGGGCAGCATCTCATCATCGGGCTCAATTCAGACCGCTCCGTAAGGGCTTTGAAAGGTCCCGAAAGACCGGTGAACAATGAAGAAGACCGGAGTTTCATGCTGGCAGCGCTGCGCTGTGTGGATGAAGTGGTCATTTTTGACGAAGATACGCCGGAAGAACTTCTTTCCCATCTGAGACCGGATATCCTTGTCAAGGGCGGGGACTATAAAGTGGAAGAAGTGGCAGGACGGCAGTATGCGGGAAAAGTGGAAATCCTTCCATTCGTGGACGGCTATTCCACCACTTCCCTGATTCATAAGATACGTAAGGAACAGGCATGAGCGATTTAAAAGTACAGGCAGATTTGAAAAATAAGACAATCGTCATCATATACATGCTTTATTTCGGGGATATGGTCTCCATTACCCCTTTCCTTGAAGTGCTCCGGCGGGAAGCCAAAGGTTCAAAAATCATTCTCGTTATGGATGCCCGTTTCCTGGAGTCGGTCAAATACAATCCGGATATCGACGTCCTCATTCCTTTTGACCGTCATGGAAAGGAAAAAGGGCTGGCCACCACCTGGAAAGTGGGAAAGAAGATCGGCGCTCTTCATCCGGATATTCTTCTTACCCTTCATGGGACTACAAGAAGCACCATGCTGGCCCTCGCCATGCATCCGAAGCACTGGGGCGGAGAAGCGGGTACGCGGATTGACCGGCTTTTTATGGACTGGCCCATGACCATTGAGACTTACAATTCCCATGCCGTGGACAAGTACCTCAAGGTGCTGGAGCGGCTGGGCGTGAAGGATCTTTCTCATCATGGTATGCGGACCTACACGTCTCCGGAATGGGAAAAGAAGGCGGATGAATTTTTTGCTTCTGAAGGCATTACGGAAAATGACCGCCTGGTGGGCCTTTCCGTGGGAAGTTCTACAAAGGAAAAGAACTGGCCGGCAGAAAATTACGGAAAAGTGGCAGACCATTTTGCCGAAAAAGGGATGATTCCTGTTTTCTTCGGGGTCCCTTCGGAGCTGCCCCTCATTGATGAAGCGGTTTCCGTGATGAAATCAAAGAAATATATCATTGCGGCCGGCCATTTTTCCATGGGGGAATTCATGGCCGCGGCGGGCCGCTGCAGTCTGGCCTTTACAAATGACAGCGGTCCCATGTATGTCTTTGACAGCCGGGGCGTGCCCACGATTGCCATGTTCGGCCCCAGCAATGCGAAATTCCATCATCCCCTGGGTCCCTGTTCGAAAGCACTTTCTTCCTGGGACATGCCCATGGGACCGGAACATGTGAATAAGACCATTGCATCCGGCAAATATACTCCCATTTCTGAAATTACGGTGAAAGAAGTCATTGAAGCGGGAGAAGAAGCATTAAGAAAGGCAGAAAAGCTGGAAAAATAACGCTTTGAGAGCTTTGTATTTCTTCCATAAAAAAGCAGTGAAGGCTTGTGCTTTCACTGCTTTTTTATGGGGATAAAACTATTTTAAAATGAAGATTTTTGATGGATTTTACTGTTTTTCATCACTTTTTCTCATCGGGCCGCGCAAAGATGGAAAGGAGTCCTATTTCCAAAGCTCCTACCACGAGGAGTCCCATGGATGTTCCGATGAATTCGATAATCGTGGATACGAGAAGGGAACCAAAAGGAGCGCTTCCGAGGAATACAAAGGTATAAAGTCCCATGATGCGTCCAAGGTATTCTTTGGGAGAGGCCACCTGGATGGAGGCATTGCAGTTGATGAGGAAAAGAGTCAGTGAAAAGCCAAGGATACCGAATATGAAGAGCGCAGGAATCTGGAAACTGACGTGACTGACCGCCATAAGAATAAGACCGCAGGCGATGGCGTTTACAAAAATGAATTTCCGGGAGAACTGGCGGCTCGCCGTGGCCGAGAGGACGCCGCAGATCATGGAGCCTGTGCCGGCGGCAAAAAGAATGGATCCGAACCCATTGATACCCGCATGAAGGACTCTGTCTGCAAAGAGAGGCCCATAGGTTCCCAGGTTCAATATCAGGCCGCTCACCAGACCGGCAGCAATGAGGTTTTTGAATATAACGGGATTTTTCCGCGCCTGGAGGAGACCTTCCCTGATTTCCTTCAGCGGGTGGCTTTCCGGCTTTTCCTCAACCACCGAATTGACGTTCATCCGGGCGTAGGCGATGACAATCGGGATGAGGGAGAGGGCATTGAGGAAGAAAATGGAACTGTAGGAAATATAATTCAGCAGGAATGCGGCGAGCAGCGGTCCGATCATGCGGGTGAGGTTGAAATTGGCGGAATTCAGGCTGATGGCGCTGTGGAGTGCCTGTTTCCCCACCAGCTCGGGCATGAAGGCCATGCGGGCAGGCATATCAAAGGCATCGATGGAACCGACGAAAAAAGCAAAAAACAGAATCCAGAGGTACGTTTCATTTCCTGTCCAGAGAAGCAGCCCCAAAAGAGCGGCCTGCACCATGTAGGTGCACTGGGTGCCCAGTAGGATTTTTCTTTTGTTGTGCCGGTCAATCCAGAAGCCGGTGAAAAGGGTAAAGAGAAGGCTGGGCGCAAACTGGCAGGCTGAAAGGAGTCCGAGCAGGAAAGCGGAATCGGTCATGGTGTACACCAGCCACTGCTGGGCCGTGAGCTGGAGCCAGAAACCAATGAGGGCCACCCACTGGGTGATCCAGAAGATCCTGTAATTTTTTACCGTAAGAGCAGGGAATAGCTGCAATAGACGCATAAGATGGTCCTTTACTATGCAATATAGATTAAACACTAATATTATATCATAGGGGTGTACAAATGATTTTAGTCGGTTAAATCATTTGTATATCGTTATAGATTAATTTTAGACAGGGAATCATTTGACAAAGGAGCAGAAATCAAATATAATTCAGGCATAGAAATTCATAAAAGCAAAGACGCTGCTCATGGAGCAGCGTCTTTTGCTTAAAACGGTCAGTAACGGCGCTGCTCTCCCGGGCAGGCGCCGCTATTTTTTAGGAAGGAAATGGGTTTATGGTTTTTATTTCATTCTGATTTCGGCGGATTGAGCTTCCGGCAGAGGCTTTCCGCCATCGTTACTGGAGGTGCTTACTATGCGAAAGCCAAAGATTGGAGTTATGCCGTTGTGGGATGAAAAGAAGGACAGTATATGGATGCTGCCGGGCTACATGGATGGGGTCCGTGAAGCCGGCGGAATACCGGTCATCCTTCCCCTCCACCTTTCTGAAGAGGATTTTAAAGAGATTCGTGATGATTTTGACGGCTTCCTCTTCACCGGTGGTCCCGATATTTCCCCCTCCCTTTATGGAGAGGAAAAATCCGAACTCAGCGGGTATGTCTGTGAGGACAGGGATAAACTGGAAACCATGGTTTTCCGTTACTGCCTGGAGCGGGATGTACCGGCCCTGGGAATCTGCAGGGGGCTGCAGCTGTTCAATGTATTGATGGGAGGCACCCTGTATCAGGATATTCATACGGAACGCCCGTCGCTTCACGGGCTGGAGCACAATATGGATTTCTCCTATGACTGGGTGGCTCATCTGAATACCATTATCCCCGGGACTCCGATGCATGACCGTCTGGGCGTGTCCTGCATGGGCGTCAATTCCCTTCATCATCAGGCCATCAGGAAACTGGCTCCCGGCCTCGTTCCCATGGCTTATTCCGAAGATGAGCTGATTGAGGCGGTTTATGCACCGTCCAAAAAGTTCCTGTGGGCAGTCCAGTGGCACCCTGAATGCTCCTATGTCTATGATGGTCTGGATATGGCTATTTTTGAAGCATTCACGGAAGCGGCCTCTGCATCGTCCACGGACGCTATCAAGCCGTTCCTGCCAACCAGTTTTTCCTTCTCCGATGGGAGCGAAAAACTGGGCTGAGAATACCATTTCTGATCTGAAGACATTCCGGGAGCATCTACCAGTAAAAAAAGCAGTCCGCCAAAGCGGGCTGCTTTTCTATTTCCTTTATGATTCGATTACTTCCAGGACGGAACGATGGTGCCTTTGTATTTTTCAGCAATGAATTTCTTGACGGAGTCAGACTGATAATACTTGACGAATTTCTGGTAGGCCGGCTGATCTTTGTCCTTGTTCCTTGCGGCGATGATCATGACGGCCAGCGGGGTATTTTCATCTTCCCAGAAGAGGCCCTGGTCTTTCGGGGAAAGGCCTGCGCTCATGACATAGTTCATGGTGATGACGGAGAGGTCCACGTCATCCAGGGATCTCGGCAGCTGGGCAGCTTCCAGTTCCTTGAATTTCAGGTGCTTCGGGTTTTCTACTACATCGGCCGGAGTAGCCTTCATGCCGACGCCTTCCTTCAGCTTCAGGAGACCTGCTTTTTCCAGAAGTTCCAGGCCGCGGCCTTCATTGGTGGGATCGTTAGGAATGGAAACGACGGCACCGTCCGGGATGGCTTTCAGATCACGGTATTTGTTGGAGTAAATACCCATGCGCATGAGGATGGCTTTGCCGATAGACACAAGGTCGGTATTGTGCTGTTTGTTGAAATTCTTCAGGAATGGTTCATGCTGGTATACGACAAGGTCGATATCCCCATCTGCCAGGGCCTGGTCCGGGGTGATGTAATCGGAGAATTCTTTGACGTTTACTTTGAGGCCGTTCTTTTCTGCTTCTTTGGCAGCGGCTTCAACGACTTCAGCGTGGGGGCCTGCAGTTGCACCGACAGTGATTTCTTTCTTTTCCTGCGGAGCAGCGGCTGCAGAAGAAGCTGCCGGTTTCTGGCTGGAACCGCAGCCGGTAATGAATGCTGCTGCGGAGAGTGCGCAAAGGCCGGCGATTGCTAATTTTTTCAACATACTAATACTTCCTTTCTCTTTTTAAAATGAGCCGCATGTAAGGATGCGGTTTATATAAAGAGCAGATGACCGCTCATTTACATACCTGTTTAACGTTTATCCATTTTCTTGGCCAGATTGCTGCCGATGAGCTGAATAAGCTGGACCACGATGACCAGGACTATGATGGTAGCAATCATTACATCGGCCTGGAAACGCTGATATCCATAGCGGATAGCCAGATCACCAAGGCCGCCGCCGCCGATGGTACCCGCCATGGCAGATGCGCCGATGAGGGATACGATGACTACGGTCAAACTTTCAATGATGGAAGGGAGAGCTTCCGGGATAAGGACTTTCCAGATGATCTGGAGAGGGGAAGCGCCCATGGATTCGGCAGCTTCAATGAGGCCCGACGGGATTTCACGGATGGAAGTTTCCACCATACGGGCCGTATAGGGGATGGCTGCCAGGGTCAAAGGAACTATGGCTGCCGTAGTCCCGATGGAAGTGCCTGCAATCAGCCGGGTAAATGGGATGATGGCAACCATGAGGATAATGAATGGAATGGAACGGACCATATTGATGATAAATGCCAGAGGCTTATTAAGAACCGGGCAAGCAAGGATTCCGTCCTTTTCAGTGACTACGAGGAGGATACCGAGGGGGATGCCCACAACAGCAGAAATCAGGGAGGAGAAGAACAGCATGTAAATAGTTTCTGCCAGGGACTTCAGAAGAAGATTAGTTATCACTGCGGACATATCCGATCACCTCGCTTGTAATTGGCAATTCTTTCAGATGATTAAGAGCATCATTCATATTTCCTTCATCACCGTCAATCATGATGATGAGCCGGCCGAAGGACACATTCTGAATATAATCGATGGAACCGTAGAGGATGCTGACGTCCAGATTGTACTGTCGGATCAGGTTGGCAATGATCGGTTCATTGGCCACATCGCCCCGGAATTTGAGGGAGATGACAGTCTGGTCGGCATCGGACTTTTTCTCCGGAGTGATGTTCATGTGGGAAAGCTGTTCCGGTACGTCGGAGGACATGACGGAGCCCACGAATTTCTTCAGCGTTTCCGTCTGGGGGTTCGTGAAAAGATCGACCACGGAACCTTCTTCAATGATTTTCCCTTTTTCAATGACTGCCACCCGTTCAGCGATTTCCTTGATGACTTCCATCTGGTGAGTGATGAGGATAATCGTGATGCCCAGTTTCTTATTGATATCTCTCAGGAGGGAGAGTATGGATTTGACTGTTTCCGGGTCCAGGGCGCTGGTGGCTTCATCGGAAAGAAGGACGTCCGGGTTGGAAACAATGGCACGGGCGATGCCCACACGCTGTTTCTGTCCGCCGGAGAGCTGGGCAGGATATTTATTCTTATATTCCGTGAGTCCTACCACATCGAGAATGTCATCGATTCTCTTTTTCTGCTCCGCCTTCGGCACGCCGGAAAGTTCCAGGGGAAATGCCACATTTCCTGCCACGGTGCGGTTAGAAAGCAGATTGAAATGCTGGAAAATCATGCCGATTTTCTTTCTTTCTTCACGAAGCTGGCCTTTGGAGAGCTTCATCATATCTTTTCCATTGATGAGGACTTCGCCGGATGTCGGGGGTTCCAGCATATTGATGCAGCGGACCAGGGTCGATTTTCCGGCGCCCGACTGCCCGACGATACCGAAGATTTCACCGTCCTTAATGGTCAGGTTGATGTCGTCCAGTGCCTTGAAACTGCCATATAATTTCGTTATATGCTTTAATTCAATCATTGTGACTCCTTATAATAAAAAAACCTTCATGAAAGATGAAGGGGATTTTTGCATCATCTTTCGGATCAAATCCGCTGGAATTGGCACCGTTTCCTGAGAATGGTTGCCGTGGTTTCAAAGGGCCAGTCCCTCCGCCACTCATGATGAATCTGTATGAAGATGGACCGCACTTTGTGCGGTTGAAATTATAGTACTCTTAATAATTGATAATGTCAATAGTAATTTTTTTAAAAGGCGACATTCTTTGCGGCTCCCTTAAAAATTTTGGAATTTATATGAGAAATATTATTTGCCACGGCGTCTTTTAAAATCTGTTTACCGGATTTTCCTGTTTCAGCACAACAACTCTTTGCACCATTTAGACGCTAATGCTATAATATACTAAAGAAAATGAGACCGTCCTGAAAGGGGCGGGATTCTTTCATAAAGGAGGTAAGTATGAGCGTGAACCAGAGACTGATCAACCCATTGGCAGATAATCTCTTTGACGGCATCCTTCAGCTCAAGACAAGAGAGGAATGCTATGAATTTTTCGAAGACCTCTGCACCATCAACGAACTTCGCGACATGTCCCAGCGTCTGGAAGTGGCCAGAATGCTGGAGGCCGGCGAGAAATATGACCAGATTGAGAAGAAAACCGGTGCCAGCACCGCCACCATTTCCCGGGTGAAACGGTGCCTGAAATATGGCGCTGACGGCTATGCTACAGTGCTGAAAAGGCTGGCAGAGAAGGAGGAGAAATAATGGAGCCCCTCGAGCTTTCCCATGAAGGTTTCAAGGCCTATGATATCCGCGGCATTGTGCCCACGGAGGTGAATGAAGAGCTTGCCTACCGGGTAGGCAGGGCTTATGCTTCCCTGTATCATCCGAAAACCATGTGTATCGGCTGCGATGTCCGTCCAAGTTCAGAAAGTATAAAAGCGGCTGCGGCCAAAGGACTCATGGATGGCGGAGCGGATGTCTATGATATAGGACTCTGCGGCACGGAAATGATGTACTTCGGGACATTCTATTATGGCATGGATGGCGGGTTTATGATTACTGCCAGTCATAATCCTTCCGATTATAACGGCATCAAGATTGTCCGTCAGGAAGGCATTCCGGTCAGTGCGGACACGGGGCTGAAGGATATCGAAAATCTTGCGTTCTCCGGAAATTTTGAGGATGCACTGGCGAAGGGAAGACTTTTTACAAAGGAAATACTGGATGATTATGTAGAAACAGTCCTTTCTTTCGTGGATACGGAGAAAATAAAGCCCTTCCATATCGTGGTGAATGGCGGTAATGGTTGTGCCAATGTGGTTTTTGAAAAACTGAAAACCCGGCTGCCCTTTACATTTACGGAACTCAATATGGAGCCTGACGGGTCTTTCCCCCATGGCGTTCCCAATCCCATGCTGGAAGAATGCCGGAAGCCTCTTGTAGAAGAAGTGCTGAAAGAAAAAGCTGACCTTGGTATTGCCTGGGACGGCGATTTTGACCGCTGTTTCTTCATTGATGAAAATGGTCATTTTGTGGAAGGCTACTACATGGTGGGCCTCCTTTCTGAATATTTCCTGAAGAGAAATCCGGGAGAGATCATCGTCCATGATCCCCGCGTCTTCTGGTGTACCGGGAAAATCTGCCATGACCTTGGCGGAAAGGGTGTGGAATCCAAGGGCGGTCATGCTTTTATGAAGGAGACCATGAGGAAAGTCAAAGCCATTTATGGCGCGGAAAATTCGGCTCATCACTTTTTCCGTGAATTTTCCTACTGCGATTCCGGCATGATTCCATGGCTCATTGTGACCCAGATCATGAGTGAGAAGGGAAAGCATCTGGGCGAGCTCGTGGCGGCCATGGAAGAAGAATTCCCCTGCAGCGGGGAAATCAATCTCACAGTCAGTGACAGCAGTTATGTCATTGAAAAAGTGAGGGAGAAATATGCAGAGTCTGCGGTCCATATCGACCTTACCGATGGCATAGGAGTGGAATTTGACAACTGGCGGTTCAACCTCCGCCCGTCCAACACGGAGCCCCTGATCCGTTTCAATATGGAAACGGAACATGACCGGCCGCTTCTGGAAGAAAAGAAAAACGAAGTTATCAATTTCATCAAATCTTTGTGATTGAAGCGCCGGGGGATGACCTCCGGCGCTTTTGTGCGGGACGCAAATGCTATGGCGGCCTATAAATATAATCTTTAATATGGGCCCTTGAAAAAACGAATACAGGGTAGTCGGTCTATGGTAAAATAATATTAGCAGTTCCTGTAACATTTTCTGCAAAGGAGTATGACTATGGAATATCGTATCGAGCATGATTCCCTTGGTGAAGTGAAGGTACCGGCCAACCATATGTGGGGCGCCCAGACCCAGCGGTCTTTTGAAAATTTCAAAATCGGCAATCTGGAAATGCCCCGTGAAATCATCCGGGCTTTTGCCATTCTGAAGAAGAGCGCTGCTGCCGTCAATATGGAAGAGGGCGAGCTGGATCCGGACAAGGCAAAAGTCATTATGGAAGCCTGCGATGAAATCCTTGATGGCAAATGGCCCAATGAATTCCCGCTGAAAATTTACCAGACCGGTTCCGGTACCCAGAGCAATATGAATATGAACGAAGTAGTTGCTCATATTGCCAATGCAAAATTGGAAAAGGCAGGAAGCTCCAAACGGGTTCATCCGAATGACGACGTCAACCATGGCCAGTCCTCCAATGATACATTCCCCACGGCTTCCCATGTAGCTGCCGTCCAGGTGCTTCATGAAAGACTGTATAAACAGCTGGATGAGCTGATTGCCACCCTTGATCAGAAGAGTGAAGATTTCATGCATATCGTCAAAATCGGCCGTACCCACTGCCAGGATGCCGTGCCCCTTACCCTGGGCCAGGAAATTTCCGGCTGGGCTGAAATGCTGAAGAAATCCAAAGCCATGATCCAGCAGGCAGAAACCCATCTCCATGGACTTGCCATTGGTGGGACTGCCGTTGGTACGGGTCTCAATGCGACGAAGGGTTTCGGCGAAAAAGTCGCTGCTGCCATCAGCAGAGAAACGGGAATCGACTTCTACTCCGAACCCAATAAATTCTATGCTTTGACCGGCCGTGACGATTTCGTATTCTGTCATGGCGCTTTGGAAGCCCTGGCTACGGATGCCATGAAGATGGTGGATGATCTCCGCCTCCTCGCCGCAGGCCCCCGCGCAGGCCTTGGAGAACTTTCCATTCCTGCCAATGAACCGGGATCTTCCATCATGCCGGGCAAGGTCAATCCGACCCAGTGTGAAGCGGTGACCATGGTGGCCTGCCGTGTCCATGGCAACCAGGCCTGCATTGCCCTCGCTTCTTCCCAGGGCCGTTTTGAACTGAACGTATATGCGCCAATCATTGCCCATTCCTTCATCCAGTCCGTACGCCTTCTGGGCGATGTGCTCCATTCCTTCGATATCCACTGCGCTGTAGGCATCGAACCGAACCTGGAACGGATCAATGAACTGGTCAATAAATCGCTCATGCTCGTTACCGCTCTTTCCCCACACATCGGCTATGAAAAATCTGCCACCATCGCCAAGACCGCTTTCAAGGACAAGAGCTCCCTCAAGGAAGCTGCTTTGAAGCTTGGCTATGTGACGGAAGAAGAATTCGATGCCTGGGTGGTACCGAAAGACATGACCAATGTAGACAGATAAATAAAAGCAAATATAAAACAGGGTGGATCGAATCCATCCTGTTTTATATTTGCTTTTTGTTTCATGATGGGAAATAAAATATTTTATTTCATGTTTTACATTCCCTTTACAGAACCGGCCTTAACGGGTCCGGTTTTATTTTATATAATAAAAGAAACCTCACTCTTTGGTCATTATAAAGATATTTTATTTCCATTATGTTATATTTTCGTGAAGAAAAAATTGGTCCGTCCCCCATTTGACCCCGTTTTGTGCTAGAATAGTAGCGTTCACTTGTTATAAAATAGATAAGGTTATATTTTTATATACAGGAGGTTGTATGGGTCATATATCTGTAATCGGCAGCTGCAATATGGACCTTACCGTGGAAGCGGACCGGAGACCCCTGGCCGGCGAAACCGTCATGGGGAAGAGACTCATTGTTTCTCCCGGAGGCAAGGGAGCCAATCAGGCCGTTGCCGCAGCCAGGCTGGGCGAAGAAGTATACATGATCGGCTGCGTGGGCAATGATGCCTATGGGAAAGGTATGCTGGAAGCTCTCCAAAACAGCGGGGTAAAGACTGACTACGTATCTGTACTGGATGATGTGAATACAGGGACTGCCCACATCATTCTGGCCGAGGGGGATAACAGTATCATCGTTCTCAAGGGGGCCAATGACCGGGTAACGAGGAAAGTGGTGGATGACGCTTTTGAAATCATCCGCACTTCGGATCTGGTCATGCTGCAGCATGAGATTCCCCTGGATACCATTGGCTATATCATTGACCGCTGCTATGAGGAAAATGTGCCGGTCATGCTGAATCCTGCGCCCTATATGGACATCCCGTCTGACTGGATTTACAAAGTGACCTACATCACCCCCAATGAACACGAAGCGGCCCTCATGTTCCATGGCATGGACCGGGATGAAATCCTGAAATCCCATGCGGGCAAAGTCATCATGACCGTGGGAAGCGAAGGCGTGGTTTATGGGGAAGAAAATGAAATTGTTCATGTTCCCGGTTTTCATGTCCCTGTAGTCGATACGACCGGTGCCGGAGATACATTTAATGGAGCTTTTGCGGCCGGACGCTGTGAGGGCCTTTCCATCCGGGAGGCCATTCGTTTTGCCAATGCGGCTGCAGCGCTCTCTGTCGGAAAGATTGGTGCCCAGGGGGGAATGCCCTGGCGTAAAGAAGTGGAGGAAATGCTTACATGCAGAAAGTAGGAATTCTGAACAGTCATATCGCCAAAGTGCTGGCAGACCTGGGCCATACAGACAAGATCTGCGTCGGAGATTGCGGTCTGCCGGTACCGGCAGGAGTACCGAAGATTGACCTTGCTCTCCGGTTCAGGGAGCCTCTTTTCATTGAAGTGGTCAAAGAGATGGCTAAATACATGCAGATCGAAAAAATCTATCTGGCGCCGGAAACAAAGGAAAAGAATCCGGCCCAGTGGAAGGCGTTGCAGGAAGTCTTCCCGGAAGACAAGGTGGAATGGGTCCTGCTGAAGGATCATGAAGAACTGAAAGCCCGGGAAAAGGACTGCAAAGCGGTGATCCGCACCGGTGAAGTCACTCCGTTTTCCAATATTATTCTCCAGTCCGGAGTCATCTTCTAAAGAGGAGTACTTATGGATATAAATATGGTAGGGATCTGCAAGTCCTTCGGTACGAACAAAGTACTGGGCGGAGTCAATCTGCACATCCGTCCCGGTGAGGTTCATGCCCTCATGGGCGAAAACGGGGCCGGCAAATCCACGTTAATGAATATTCTGACCGGTATCCATAAAGCCGATGCCGGGACGATCATGGTGGATGGGAAAGAAGTGACCTTCCGCAACAATAAGGATGCGGAAGAACACGGCATCGCCTTTATTCATCAGGAACTGAACATCTGGCCGAACCTGACGGTACTGGAAAACCTTTTTCTTACCAATCAGCCCAAAACAGGATTCGGCCTGATTGACTACAAAAAAATGCGAAAAATGGCAGAGGATAAATGCAAAGAAGTGGGCATCGATCTTCCGCTGGATGAAATTGCAGGCGAATGCTCCGTGGGCCAGCAGCAGATGACTGAAATCACCCGAAGCCTCATGCTGGATGCGAAAACGGTCATCATGGATGAACCGACGGCAGCACTGACAGAACGCGAAACGGACCGCCTTTTTGAAGTCATGAGGAAACTCAAGGCGAAAGGGGTCTCCATCATCTATATTTCCCACCGCATGGAAGAAGTATTTGCCAACTGCGATACCATTACGGTCATGCGCGATGGCCAGACCATCAGCTCCAGGCCCACGGAAGAAACGAATATGGACCAGATTGTAGGGGACATGGTCGGCCGTGTCATGAGTGAATACTATCCGGCCCGCACCAACGTGCCGGGAGACGAAGTCTTCCGGGTGGAACATTTCAACCAGCCCGGAGTTTTCAAAGATATCAGCTTCAATCTGCGCAAGGGGGAAATCCTGGGTGTGGCAGGGCTCATGGGCGCCGGCCGTACGGAAATCATGCGTGCCATCTTTGGCGTGGATCCTCATGAATCGGGCAAGCTGTATCTGGAAGGCAAAGAAATCACCATCAGGAATCCCCTCGATGCCATCCGTCATGATTTCGGTTTCATTACGGAAAACAGAAAGACCGAAGGACTCATCCTTGATTTCTCTATTGAACGAAATATTGCCCTTCCCAGTGAGGAAAGACTGGCCAAAGGCCATGTAATCAATGATAAAGAGGAATTCAATTTCTCACAGGAATTGTCAAAACGGCTCGGCGTCAAGGCGCAGGATATCAATCTGGCTGCCAGCACCCTTTCCGGCGGGAACCAGCAGAAAGTGGTTATCGCCAAATGGGTGGGCATGAAGCCGAAGCTCCTGATTCTTGATGAGCCGACCCGGGGGATTGATATCGGGGCCAAGAAAGATATTTATGATCTGATGAATGAACTCACCGCCCGCGGCGTGTCCATCATCATGGTTTCGTCCGAGCTTCCCGAAGTCATCGGCATGAGCGACAGGATTCTTGTCATTCATGAAGGGAAAGTGGCAGGCATCGTGGAACATAAAGATGCCACCCAGACACGAATTATGACACTTGCAACCGGAGGAGAATAAGCATGAGTTCCGAAAAAATCAAAAATATGGTAAGAGAAATGGGTCCGCTGATTGGACTGATCCTTCTCTTCATCGTCATTTCCGCATTAAATGACAGCTTTATCGATCCATCCAACCTGAAGAATCTGGCCCGCCAGATTTCCATCAATGCCCTGATCGCCTTCGGTATGACTTTTGTCATACTGACCGGCGGAATCGATCTTTCTGTAGGCAGTATCCTGGCCTTGTCCAGTGCACTTATGGCAAGCATGATCGCCAAAGGCACGAATCCGGAAATGGCTATCGTATTTTCCGCGTTCATCGGTATCCTGCTTGGCGCTATTAACGGTATTATTATTTCCTATGGCAAGGTAGCCCCCTTTATTGCTACCCTGGCAACGATGACCATTTATCGCGGCAGTACTCTCGTATATACTCACGGCAACCCGATTTCCGGCCTTTCCGAAGATCCGATTTTTACCGCTTTCGGTCAGGGATTTATCCTGGATATTCCTGTGCCGGCTATCGTTATGCTGATCGCTTTCTTCATTCTGTACTTCATCCTGAAGAAGACTCCTCTTGGCCGTCAGACTTATGCAGTAGGGGGCAATGAAAAGGTTTCCTATATTTCCGGCATCAAGATTGACAGAATCAAGATTTTCGCTTATGCTCTTACAGGATGTCTCTGCGCCATCGCAGGCGCCATCCTGACAGCCCGCCTGAACAGTGCCCAGCCGACAGCCGGCATGGGTTATGAACTCGACGCTATTGCGGCAGTCGTTTTGGGCGGCACATCCCTTTCCGGCGGCAAAGGCCGTATTTCCGGCACCCTGATTGGCGCACTCATCATCGGTACCCTGAATAACGGTCTTAATATACTGAATGTATCCAGCTTCTATCAGCAGGTTGTCAAAGGTATCGTTATTTTGCTCGCAGTACTTATGGATCGCAAGAAAAACTAAGGAGGAAAACAAGTGTTAAAGAAAATCGCATTGGCTGCCATGATTGGCGCAGCTCTTATTTCCGCAGCAGGCTGCGGCGGCTCTTCTGATAAAAAGGCAGATGCTGCTGCATCCGGTTCTAAAAAGATGACCATCGGCTTCTCCGTATCCACCCAGAACAACCCGTTCTTCGTGACCATGGCCAACAGCGTCAAGGCAGCTGCTGAAAAAGCAGGTGTGACTGTAAAGATTGTTGATGCCCAGAATGACCCCGCTAAACAGTCCAATGATATCGCCGATCTGCTTCAGGGTAATATCAGCGTCCTCATCGTTAACCCGGTAGACTCCGCTGCAGTTTCCAACTCCGTACTGGCAGCCAACAAGGCAAAGATTCCGGTTATCACCATTGACCGCTCCGCTGATAAGGGCGAAGTGGCAGCCCACATCGCTTCCAACAATGTCAAAGGCGGAGAAATGGCAGCCGAATACATCGTTTCCAAACTGGGTGAACAGACTCCGGTGGCTGAACTGGAAGGTATCCCCGGCGCATCTGCTACCCGTGAAAGAGGCCAGGGCTTCCATAATGTAGCTGACAAGAAACTGAAAGTCCTTGCCAAACAGAATGCAGACTTCGATCGCGGCAAGGGCCTGACCGTTGCTGAAAATATTCTCCAGGGCAACCCGGACGTAAAGGCTATTTTCGCACAGAATGATGAAATGGCTCTTGGCGCAGTAAGTGCTGCCAAAGCTGCCAACAAGCAGATTTTCGTTATCGGTTTTGATGGAACTGATGACGGCGTAAAGGCAGTCAATGATGGTTCCATGGCTGCTACCATTGCCCAGCAGCCGGACAAGATGGGTGAAATCGGCGTAGATATCGCACTCAAACTGGCTAAAGGCGAAAATGTGGAAAAGAACATTGCCGTAGATCTTAAGCTGGTAGAAAAGAAATAATTGAAATAAATTGACAACCCGAAAAGACCGCGGGCATCTGCCCGTGGTCTTTTTGCGTGGAAATATATCCGGGTAAAAAGTCGGTCATGTGATAAATTTCCAGGGGGGGAAGTGCCGATTTCCATTGACGAGGGAACGTGGCTTTTTTATAATAATAGAAGTAACTGATTCATTGGAAAAAGGAACATGTATGGATAATCAATATGCAGAATTTTTCACCTCTCTGCTTGGTGAAAATCAGATAAAAATCAATGAACCCATGAGCCGTCATACCACTTTTGGCATCGGCGGGCCCGCGGATTGTTTTTTAATACCGGAAACATCGGAAGAACTCAGGGCTGTCACGGGACTTGCCCATAAAAATCACATTCCCCTCTTTATTCTTGGCGGAGGAGCCAATCTGCTTGTCCGGGACAAGGGCATCCGCGGGGTCGTGGTATTTACCGGTCATCTTCAGAATATTGAAAGAAACGGAAATCAGCTTAAGGTCTCCAGCGGCGTTTCCACAGCCAGGGCAGCAAAGGCAGCCTATGACGCCGGCCTTTCCGGTATGGAATTTGCCAGCGGCATTCCGGGCTCCATCGGTGGCGCGGCTTATATGAATGCCGGGGCCTACGGCGGGGAAATGTCGAAAATCATCGTTTCTGCCACCACCATTGACGGCAGGGGAGATTTTATTTCCTACGGTGCAGAAGATCTGGGCTATTCTTACCGCCACAGCCGTTTTATGGAAAGCGGGGAAGTGATTGTGGATATTACCCTTTCCCTGAAATATGGCAATCAGAAGGAAATAAAAGCTCTCATGGATGACCTGAATCATCGGAGACGCACGAAACAGCCTCTGGAGAAAAAGAGCGCAGGCAGCACTTTCAAGCGTCCGGAGGGCCACTTTGTAGGGCAGATGATTGAAGAGCTGGGGCTCAAGGGCTATGGGTACGGCGACGCGCAGGTATCCGAAAAACATGCCGGCTTTCTCATCAATAACGGTCATGCCAGCTGTGAGGACATGCTTGCCCTGATTCATGACGTGCAGGATAAAGTGAAAAAAAATTATGGCGTTGATCTGTATACGGAAGTGCAGATCGTGGGAGAAGAATAATTTCTGGAAATAGTAAGACCGGGACCTGCTAACCCCGGAATTTCATGAAAAGGCAGGTGCCGGCACCTGCCTTTTTGCGTATCTTCGAAGGATGATTGTCCGGAAAGGGAAACTATGGAAGTAATCGGATTTTATGGCCCGCCCGGTACCGGTAAAAGTGACCGGGCCCTGGTGGTGGCCTATGAAAATAAAGCATCCTGTATTATCGATGATGGCATTCTCATCTACCATAGCCGTATCGTGGCAGGAAAGTCGGCCAAACGGGAGGAAAGCAGGCTTAAGGCCGTTCGCCGGGCTATTTTCTGGGATGAAGAACAGAAAGAAGAAGTCAAGGCGGCCCTGGCGAAAATCAATCCGGCCAGGGTGCTGATTCTGGGCACTTCCGACCGTATGGTCAATACCATCGCCAAAGCACTGGAACTTCCCCGGCCGGCAAGATATATCCGCATTGAAGATGTGGCAAGACCGGAGGATATGCTGAAGGCCAGCGAGGCCAGGCATAAGGAGGGAAAACACGTTATCCCTGTGCCCACCATGGAACTCAAGCCTTATTTCAAAGGCTACCTGGTGGACCCGCTCCGCTTTCTCCGTAACAGGAAAAAGGAATCAAAACGGTTCAGCGAATGGGATGAACGGTCTGTGGTCCGTCCTGTTTTCAGCTATTATGGAAAGCTTACGTTTTCAGATAAAGTGATTGAAGATCTGGTCCGCTATTCCGTGCGGAAGATGAAGAAGATCAGGCTTCGCCGGGTGAGCAGCAAGAAAAGTGAAAGCCAGATCAATGGACTTGTCCTGTATCTTGATGTGACAGTCCGCACAGGAACACCTATGGAAATCAGGAAAGTGATCCATGCTATGCGGGATGCGGTTCAGAGAGAAATCGAATATACCACGGGAATGTCGGTGGAAACGATGAAACTCACCATAGTTACAGGAGTAACCCCGGATTGACGATATTCCGGGGCCGGTATGAATGAAGGCGGCATGGATGAAAACGAAGATTAAAATCTGCGGCTTTAAAACGACGGATGAAGTGAAAAATCTCAATCCGGCAGATATTGATTTCATGGGTATCGTCCTCTTTTTCCCGAAAAGCAGGAGGTCCGTTTCCGTAGAGCAGGCAAAGAAAATTCTTGCTGCCGTGCCTTCGGGGATCAAAAAGACGGCGGTTACCGTTTCGCCGAACCTGGAGCAGGTGCAGGCTGTTGAAAAGGCAGGATTTGATTACCTCCAGGTCCATGGCACTCTGGAAGACGAAATTCTGGAGAAAACGTCCATATCCATTATACGGGCAGTCAACATTAAAAACGGGGTGCCTGAACTGGAAATACATCCACGAATCAAGGCCTTTCTTTTTGATGCGGCAGAACCGGGCAGCGGCAAACCTTTTGACTGGAATGCCCTTTCTCGTGTGCCCAGAGGAAACAGGAAGTGGGTTCTCGCGGGCGGCCTGAATCCATCCAATGTGGGAGATGCCATCCATCTGATTCATCCGGATATGGTGGACGTTTCATCTTCCGTGGAAAAGCCGGAAGGTGGAAAGGATTTTCATAAAATACATGCCTTCATAGAGGCAGTCCGCAAAGCAGACTGAAGGATGTATGGCAGGCGCCACTCCGGGAAATTTTAAAATTTCTGACTTGACAGTATCTTATGAATCGTGGTACAGTTATCACAACTTTAAACGAGGAAGAAAAGAGTAGGTTTTCCGAATACGGCAAAGCGAGTCCGGATGGTGAGAGCGGACATGGACAGGGGACTGAAGTGCATTTCTGAGTTTGGCAGGCTGAAACTGGAGTAGGCTTTCCCGGGAGCTCCCGATACAGGGCATGGGTATGAATAAGGTACCCTTGGAGCTGCATATGGTGACGTATGCATGAATATTAGGTGGAAACACGAATCTCTCGTCCTGATAGGGGCGGGAGTTTTTTTATACCCATTCCGGGATTCGTGTGAAATCGGGAGACGCCCGTTACAGCGCAGGGGCATGATAGACGTGCCCTTATATCCTTGCAATCAGGAAGAGGAGGAAATGGGATATGATGGATTTTCGATGTAGGATGATGGAAAAGAAATAAATGAGTGTATGTACAAAACATTAAAACCAAGGAGAAATCATTATGGCAGACAAAAAATATCGTTTTGAAACCCTTCAGCAGCATGCAGGCCAGGTGGCCGATCCCACGACAGGAGCCAGGGCCGTGCCGATTTACCAGACTTCCGCCTATTTATTTCATGACGCCCAGGAAGGGGAAGATCTCTTTGCTCTGAGAAAGCCGGGCTTTATTTACAGCCGTCTCACCAACCCGACCCAGGAAGTATTTGAAAAGCGAATTGCTGCTCTGGAAGGCGGTACGGCAGGACTTGCCGTCGCCAGCGGGGCTGCAGCCGTGACTTATTCTATTTTGAATATTGCGGGGGCAGGAGATGAAATTATTGCCGCATCTACCCTCTATGGCGGCACTTATGAACTTTTCACCGATACCCTTCCGCAGCTGGGGATTCATACCCATTTTGTAAATCCGGATCATCCGGAAGAAATTGAAGGATTGATCAACGAAAAGACGAAGGCTGTCTACATTGAAACCCTGGGTAATCCGGCCATCAATATTCCGGATTTTGACGCCATCCGCGATATCGCTCATGCTCATCATCTTCCGGTCATCATCGATAATACTTTTGCGACACCCTATCTTTTCCGCCCATTGGAACATGGCCTTGACGTAGTTGTCCATTCTGCAACCAAATTCATCGGCGGCCATGGGACTACCCTGGGTGGGGCCATTGTCGAAAATGGACAGTTCAACTGGAATCAGCCGGAAAGATATCCTCACTTTGCCAATCCCGATGCTTCCTATCATGGCATCAACTTTGCTACCGACATACCGGGAGCCGGTTTTGTAACCAGAATCCGCGCCAAAGTCCTCCGCGATACCGGGGCTGCTATCAGCCCAATTGCCGCATGGTTCCTTCTTCAGGGGACAGAAACCCTTTCTCTCCGCATGGAACGCCATACGGCCAATGCCCAGAAGCTGGCAGAATACCTGGAAAAGCATCCTAAAGTGTCAAAAGTCAACTATCCGGGACTGGAATCCTCCCCGTACCACAAGCTGCAGCTGAAATACCTGCCAAAAGGCGCAGGATCCATCTTCTCCATTGAGCTGAAGGACGGATACAAGGCTGCCAGAGGATTTATTGATAATCTGGAAATTTTCTCTGATCTGGCCAATGTCGGCGATTCCAAGTCTCTCGTCGTTCATCCTGCTTCCACCACCCATCAGCAGCTGGATGAGGAAGCACAGAGAGCTGCCGGCATCACTCCGGGCACTGTCCGTATTTCCGTAGGCATTGAAAACATCGATGACCTGCTGGAGGATGTGGAACAGGCTCTCGCAAAGATCTGATTTCCTGTATACTGTAAAATAAAAGAGTGAAGAATCAGGCCCGTTTCTTCACTCTTTTATATTGCCCTTTGGGGAGCAGTTGTTCAAAGGCCTCTCCGTAACGTATAATAGATAAGGAAATTTTCCTGCTTTATGCAGAATTGATAGATTGAGAGCGCAGGGAGGAAATATGTTTACAGCGACAACGATACTGGCCGTCCGCAAAGACGGTCATACCGCCATGGCCGGGGATGGCCAGGTCACCATGGGCAATGCGGTCATCATGAAAAATACAGCCCGAAAGGTCAGGCGGCTTTATCACGGAAAGATTATTGCCGGTTTTGCAGGCTCCGTGGCCGATGCGTTTTCCCTTTTTGACAAGTTTGAGTCAAAATTGAAAGACTGCAATGGCAATCTGGTGCGGGCAGCCGTGGAATTTGCCAAGGACTGGCGGAGCGACCGGGTATTGCAGAAACTGGAAGCTCTTCTGATTCTCACGGATGGAGAGCATTTATTCCTCGTTTCCGGCAGCGGCGAAGTCATTGAGCCGGATGACGGAATCCTGGCCATCGGAAGCGGCGGCAATTATGCCCTGGCAGCAGCCCGTGCTCTTTCCCGGAATACGTCCATGTCGGCTCGGGAAATCGCGGAAAAATCGCTTCATATAGCAGCGGATATCTGTGTATATACAAATCATAACGTCATTGTGGAGGAAATCTGATGGAAGAACTGACACCCCGTAAAATCGTGGCCTACCTGGACCAGTACATTATCGGACAGAATGATGCCAAGCGTTCCGTGGCCGTGGCCCTCCGGAATCGCTGGCGGGCAGGAAAGCTTCCACCCGAGCTCAAAAAAGAGGTGAGCCCGAAGAATATCCTTCTCATTGGTCCCACCGGTGTGGGGAAGACGGAAATCGCAAGACGGATCGCATCCCTTACCAATGCGCCTTTTGTCAAAGTGGAAGCTACGAAATATACCGAAGTCGGCTATGTGGGCCGGGATGTGGAATCCATGGTCCGGGACCTGGCAGAAGAAGCAGTACGGCTTGTGAAGAAACAGGAATCTTCCCGTCATGGCAGAGATGCTGAGGAAGAAGCGGTCAGACGGGTGGCCGAGGCCATGTGGCCTTCAAAGAAACCGGAAACAAGAAGTCCCATGGATATTATCTTTGGGGAAAAGAAAGAAGAATCCAAACCGGACGAAGGGGAAAAGCAGAGAAGGAAAGATCTGGAACACCGCATCCGCACAGGCGAGCTGGATGACCGCATGGTGGAAATAGAAGTGGAAGACAAGGGCAGCACACCGGAATCGGATAATGAGCAGGCCAACCAGATTTCCATCATGATTGCCGGTATGATGCCGAAAAAGATGAAAAAGAAAAAAGTCACCGTGGCGGACGCAAAGAAAATATTTGCTGAAGAAGCAGCAGATGAAATGGTGGATATGGAAGTAGTGAAAGACAAAGCTATCCGCTATGCCGAGGAACGGGGAATTATCTTCATCGATGAAATTGATAAAATAGCCGGAAGGGGACATGGCGCCGGCCCCGATGTATCCAGGGAAGGGGTACAGAGGGATATTCTTCCCATCGTGGAAGGAGCTACTGTCAAGACGAAGTACGGCCAACTGAAAACGGATCATATCCTTTTCATGGCAGCCGGGGCTTTTCATGTATCAAAACCAAGCGACCTGATTCCGGAACTTCAGGGCCGCTTTCCTATCCGTGTGGAGCTTTCCAGCCTTACCAAAGAGGATCTTCGTAAAATCCTGACAGAACCCAGGCAGGCCCTGATCCGTCAGTATACGGCTCTTCTGGAAACAGAAGGGGTTTCCATCCATTTCACGGATGATGCCCTGGATACCATAGCATCCATCGCATCCAGGGTGAACTCGGAAACGGAAGATATAGGGGCCAGGAGGCTGTATACTATTCTGGAACGGGTACTGGAGGAACTTTCCTTTGACGCGCCGGATCTGGAAGACAAAAACGTCACGATTGACAGACGGTATGTGGAAGACAGGCTTGGACAGATTACGGAGAATATCGATATTTCCAATTATATACTGTAAATCATTTACGGAAAGGGAGCTTTGCGGCAAAGGCGGCAGGGCTCCTTTTGATTTGATATCGTTATATGTCAAGCAAATTCATGATTCAGGTTGACCAATGGTTTACAACTGATTATAATAAAATACAGTATCAAAGGATTACAGGATCCATCATTATTCATTTAGGAGGCTCTTTATGCGAAATGAAATCCTGGATTATTTCAGGAAAGCAAACGGAGAATTCGTTTCCGGGCAGCAGATTTCGAAAGACCTGCATGTGTCCCGGACAGCTATCTGGAAACATATCAATATATTGAAAGAACGGGGCTATATTTTCGAATCAAGCACGAGAAAAGGGTACAGGCTCATTTATGCGCCGAACCTGCTGACACCGCTGGAAATCGAAGGAGCTCTTCACACGGATACCTTTGGCCGTCATGTGGTGTACATGGAATCTACCCAGTCCACCAATGAAGAAGCCAAAAAGATTGCCAGAGAAGGCGCAGAAGAAGGGACCATTGTGGTAGCCGAAGAACAGACGACAGGCCATGGCCGCCTCACTCGCGGATTCTACAGCCCCTTTGCCAAAGGGATCTGGTTCTCCCTCATCCTTCGGCCGAAATTCTTCCCCATGGAAGCTGCGAAATGCACCCTCCTTGCGGCCATCGGCGTTTGCCGGGGGATTCGCAGACTGGGTCTTACGGACGCCGGGATCAAATGGCCGAATGATATCCTGTACCATGGCAAGAAACTGGTAGGCATCCTCACCGAAATGTCCGCTTCCATGGAAAAAATCGATTACATCATCATAGGCATCGGCATCAATACGGGCATGAAGAAGAATGAATTCCCGGAAGACTTCCGCAAAGGCGCCACTTCCTTCCTGAATGAAGGCATTGATGTGTCCAGAAAAGATCTGCTTGCAGCCATCCTGTATGAACTGGAGAAGGAATATGTCATTGCCCAGAATGAAGGCTTTGATAAAGTGCTGGAAGACTGGAAGACCCTTTCCGTCACCATTGGTCAGGAAGTCCGGGTCATCATGGGTGATGAAAGTTATACGGGCAAAGCCATCGATATTGATAAAGACGGATGCCTCCTGGTAGATACAGGAAAAGGCATCAATCGTGTCCTTGCCGGGGATGTTTCCATCCGTCCGGTGGGCGCACCGCTTCCGAAAAGATAACTTCGGGAGAAATAAGTAATAACCGTTCCGGGCATTTCACTCTCCATGTCTGAACCACGGACGGCCATTTGAAAGGAGAAGAGGTTTCCTATGGAAAAAGAAAAATTGCACAACATCATCAGTGCAGCTATTTTTGCAGGTATTATGGCGATTCTGTCGCAGTTCACATTCCCCATCGGGCCGGTACCGATTACCCTCCAGAGCTTCGTATGCGCTATGGCCGGCGGTGTGCTGGGACGAAAATGGGGCGCCATTTCCATAGGTGTCTGGCTGATTCTGGGCCTCATGGGCATACCGATTCTCACCATGGGCAAAGCAGGAGCCGGTATATTCCTCTCCCCGGTTGGCGGCTACTATGTGGGGTTTGTTATCATGGCCTGGATTTCCGGTTTCCGCCTGGCTGAAAAGGGACATTTCCTTCGCCAGGTATCTTCAGCCGTCCTGGGACTTGTCTGCTGCTATGCCCTGGGCCTTGTCTGGTTCGTGGCTTATTTCCATTTCGGCCTTGGAAAAGATATGCCCCTTTGGACAGCCCTCACCCTGACCGTATTCCCCTTTGTTGCTTTTGATCTCATCAAAGTGGTGCTTGGCGTTATCTGCGGGACGAGAATCCGCCAGTCCCTGAATCAGGCCGGGTATTATCCATCCACGGAACATTAATCATCGCAAATCATAAAGCAGCTGCAGAAAGCCTGCGGCTGCTTTTCCTGTGGAAATATAACTTTTCCTTTATGGAAATTCTTTGTTGTATATATATTTGAAATAACTTAAGGAATCTGTTATGATTTCCCTTGACAGAATGGTCACTTTGTAGCATTATACTTTTGATGTCATTCACCCTTGACTTTCAGTCATTATGTTGGAGGAGATTCAGATGCTTCTTGCTTTTGATGTAGGAAATACAAATATCGTATGCGGTGTGTATAAGGACAGGAAACTGATCAGGCACTGGCGCGTGGCGACTGATACACTGCAGACTGCCGACGGCTATGCAGCTCTTCTTGGAACCCTGTTTACGCTGAACGGTCTCAGCTTCAAAGATGTGGAAGATGCCATTATTTCCACCGTAGTCCCGCCAATCATCCCGATTCTGGAGACCATGTGCCAGCGCTATTTCCATGTCAAGCCCATCATGGTGGGCCCCGGCATCAAGACAGGACTGAATATCCTTTATGATAATCCCAAGGAACTGGGAGCTGACCGCATCGTCAATGCAGTGGCGGCAGTGGCTGAATATGACTGCCCCCTCGTCATCATCGATATGGGTACCGCCACCACATTCTGCGCCATCGATGCGAAGGGAAATTATCTGGGCGGCGCCGTGGCACCGGGTATCGGTATTTCCATGGAAGCCCTTTTCCAGCGCGCTTCCAAACTGCCCCGCATTGAACTGGTGAAGACCCCGAAAATCATCTGCCGCAACACGGTTTCTGCCATGCAGGCAGGGATCTATTACGGCTTCGTCGGCCAGATTGATGAAATTGTAAAGCGGATCAAGGAAGAATTGAATGAACCGAATGTGAAAGTCATCGCTACCGGCGGCCTGGCAACGCTGATTGCCAAATCCTCCCGCACCATTGATGTGGTAGACCCCATGCTGACACTGAAGGGACTTCTCCTGCTTTACGAAAAAAACAGAAATGAAAAGCGGTAATAAATTCAGTGAAAGATGAAGCTTCGGCTTCATCTTTTTTTATGCATAAGTTTTGCATATATTGAATTTTAATTCACATTGGTGTATATTTATAACGAATAGAACCACATTTTGATTTTGGAGGGGGTTATGATGAAAAAAGAAATAAAATGGATTCTTCTGGGTCTCGCTGCGGCGGGCACTCTTTTTGCGGGGGGCTGCGGTGGTGAAAAAGCGGCATCTTCTGCTTCTTCTGCCAATGCCGGTCAGCAGAGCGCATTGATGCAGAAAATCAAAAAAGAGGGGAAACTGGTGGTAGGGACAGCTTCCGGGTTCCCGCCTTACGAATTCTTGGATACGTCCGTGAAAGACGGAAAGAAGATCGACGGCATCGATATGAAGCTGGCCGAAGCAGTAGCAAAGAAACTGGGCGTGAAGCTGGAAATTCAGGATATGACCTTCCAGTCACTCCTTTCCTCTATTACTACGGGAAAAGTGGACATTGCCGTATCCGCTATCAATCCGACTGACGAACGGAAAAAGACCGTGGATTTCTCTGATAACTATCTGGAAGGGAAACAGACGCTTCTCATCCGTAAGGAAGACGAAGGGAAATACAAGACTCTTGCTGATTTCAAAGGGAAGAAAATCGCTGTCCAGAAGTCTACCATCCAGGAAAAACTGGCCAATTCCCAGATTCCCGAAGCCCAGATCGTGGCCCTGGCCAAAGTGCCGGATGCCCTCCTTGAATTGAAACAGGGCAAAGTGGATGCCGTGCCGGTCCAGAACATCGTGGGCGGTCAGTATCTTGTTACCAATAAAGACCTGGCGCCTACCAATATTTATTTCGAGAAATATACCGGCGGAGCTGCCGTGGCTCTCCCCAAAGGAAGTGACGATGTGGTGAAGATCATCAATGAAGTTATCAAAGAAAACAAGGCCAATGGAAATATTGACAAATGGGTCTATGAGATGACAAAGAAAGCCGTGGCCAACGCACAGTCGAAATAATACTGATCAACGGTCTCCCGATTCACCGGGATGATATATAATGAATATAAGGATTCCTGAATTTTTATTCATAGGAGGACATTATGAAAAAATCTGTAAAAGCACTTCTGCTCGGTGCAGCATTCATTGGAGCATTGGCAGTGTCGGGCTGCGACGGATCTTCCGCTCCGGCCAAGAGCGATGCGGCCAAATCAGCTCCCCAGGGCAATCTGATGGAAACCATTAAGAAGAGGGGTAAACTCATTGTCGGCACTTCTTCCGGCTATCCGCCCTATGTATTTGTGGATTCCGAATCCCCGGACAAGAACGTTATCGGCCTGGATATGGAACTCTGTAAACAGATTGCCGATAAACTGGGCGTGAAGATGGAAGTACAGGATATGGGCTTCTCCGCCCTCCTGTCGTCTGTGACTGCCGGTAAAGTGGATATTGCTGTCGGCGGCGTTTCCCCGACTCCGGAAAGGGAAAAGGTGATGGCTTTCTCCGACAAATACCTGCCCACGGAGCAGAAACTGCTGGTTCTCAAGAAAAATCAGCATGTGTATAAGTCCATGGCGGATTTGAAGGGGAAGACGATTGGCGCTGAAAAATCGACAACCCAGGAAGCGACGGCCCAGAAAGTAGAAGGGGCCAAGGCCCTTGGCCTTTCCAGTGTGCCCGATGCTATCCTGCAGCTGAAAAATGAAAAACTGGACGGTATCGTCCTTGAAGGAGTCGTGGCGAAACAGTACCTCATTTTCAACGATGACCTGTCCTTGGCCGATGTGCAGTTCCAGGGGGCCAATAAGGTCTCTGCCGTAGCCCTTAAAAAGGGTAATGATGATCTGGTCAAAATAATCAATGAAATCATCAAGAAAGATACGGAATCCGGCCAGTTTGAAAAATGGGTGGATGAATACAGCCGTATTGCCGTGGAAAAGGCAAAGAAATAAATATTTCTTAAATCAAAAAGATGCTCTTCGGGGCATCTTTTTTGCTGGAGTGGAAAGGGATTCAGCGGCTCGTGAACGACTTGCGGATATTTTCCAAAAGTAATGAATAAATATTGACATATATGTATAAATATGCTAATATTTATGCAAGTTAAACAGGGAACCAGGTTCCTGGCATATATGAATGAAGAGGTGCAGTATGATGATGAAAAGTAAAAAAGCATTAAAGATTCTGGCAATCGGTATGGCAGCAGCGGCAGCGCTCACTATGGCAGGCTGCGGGGGGAGTGATCAGGGAGCAAAATCTTCTGCCCCGCCGGCGCAGAAGGAAAGCGCCCTGATGCAGAAGATTAAAAAGAATGGCAAGATCGTAGTTGGCACGGCATCCGGTTATCCGCCCTATGAATTTGTAGATACCTCCCAGGGGGACAAGAAAGTTATCGGCATCGATATGGAACTGGCCCGGAAGGTGGCTGACAAATTGGGTGTCAAGCTGGAAGTGCAGGATATGAATTTCCAGGCTCTTCTTTCCTCCCTCACCGGTGGAAAAGTGGATGTGGCTATCGCAGGGATCAATCCGACGGATGAACGCAGGAAGTCCATGGATTTCTCCGATAATTACCTGCCCACGGAACAGAAAGTCATCATCAGAAAGGCGGATGCTGACAAATACAAGAAAGTAGAAGATTTATATGGCAAGACCATTGGTGTACAGAAGTCCACCACCCAGGAAGCTCTGGCTAAAGAAAAAATCAAGGATGCCAAGATTGTAGGCCTGGCTCATGTACCGGAAGTGGTATTGGAATTGAAACAGGGCAAAGTCGACGGCCTTGTGGTAGAAGGCATCGTCGGTGAACAGTATGTCATTTTCAACGATGACCTCATGTTCTCGGACATCAAATTCCCGAATGCAGTGAAGAATTCGGCTGCTGCCATCCAGAAGGGAAATGAAGATGTGGTCGCCATCATCAATGCAGTCATCAAGGAAAATACGGATAACGGCAATTTCAAGAAATGGACGGAAGAGTACAGCAAGAAAGCTGTAGCAAACGCAAACAAGAAATAAATGGCCTTCCTATATTCCTGCATAAAACGCTGTGGGGCATTGCTCCACGGCGTTTTTGTGAAAGAAATCGTCGATAAAATTTTTTGATAAGCTCATATAGTCAGCCTTTAGTGCGTATGTTATAATGAATCAACTATTGAAAGTAATCCTTTCAGAAAGAGAGGCTTCTCCATGAACAAAAAAACCATTCCGTTTTCTGATGAACTGATTAAAGATATTGCTGCCAGATACGGCACTCCTTTTCATATTTATGATGAAAAGGGCATTCTTGACAATGTGAAACGGCTCCAGAAAGCTTTTTCCTGGAGTCCTGATTTCCATGAATATTTCGCAGTCAAAGCGGCTCCGAATCCCTGGCTTATGAAAAGTTTGAAAAACCTTCATGTAGGCGCCGACTGTTCCTCCATGGCAGAACTGGTTCTTTCCGAAACCGTAGGCCTTAAGGATGATGATATCGTATTTTCTTCCAACGATACGCCGGATGAAGAATTCCTGAAGGCCAGTGAACTGGGCGCCATCATCAACCTAGATGATATTTCCAACCTGGATGATCTGGAAAGACTCCATATCATTCCGAAGAAGATCTGCTTCCGCTACAACCCCGGACCGGAACTGGCAAGGGGAAATGCCATTATCGGCACGCCGGAAGAGGCCAAGTATGGCATGACCTATGACCAGCTCATGAAATGCGTGGACTGGGCAAAGGAAAAAGGGATTTCCTATATCGGTATTCACACCATGGTCATTTCCGCGGAACTGGAACTTCCCGGCCTTCTTGGCACCATTTCCATGATGTTTGACCTGGCCAATGAGATCCGGGAAAAGAAAGGCGTCAACGTAAGCTTCATCGATTTTGGCGGCGGCATCGGCATTCCTTACCGTCCGGAACAGACTGCAGTGGACCTGGAAAGTCTTGGCGAAGGGGCCAGAAAGCTTTATGAAGAAAAGATGAAGGGCTTTGATCATACCAGAATCTGCTTTGAATGCGGCCGTGCGATTACCGGTCCTTACGGATTCCTGGTTACAAAGGCCATTCATTACAAGCATATTTATCGGGATTACATCGGTGTAGATGCCTGCATGGCGGATCTCATGCGCCCCGGCATGTATGGCGCCTATCATCATATCACCGTCCTCGGCAAGGCCGATGCGCCGAAAGATCATGTCTATGACGTGACTGGTTCCCTCTGCGAAAACTGCGATAAATTTGCCATCCAGAGGGAGCTTCCCGAAATCAAAACGGGTGACCTTATCGTCATCCATGATACGGGAGCTCATGGACACAGCATGGGGTATAACTATAACGGCAGGCTCCGTCATCAGGAAATCCTGGTTCATGAAGACGGTTCCATCCAGCAGATCCGCAGGAATGAAACCCTTTATGATCTCTTTGCTACCCTTGATTTCCCGCAGCTGAAAGAAAATACGGCAAAAGTGAAAAAATAAATTTCGTATTATCGCAGGTTCTAAAAGACCTGCGGCTTTTCTTTTGGAAATATTTCCTATATGCTTATGTTCTACAAAGCCTCTATAATCTAAATAAATCATAGAAAAAATGGACATCATATAGTATAATGAATACATGGAATTATATATGTTCATTTGAGATCAGGAGGATGACATGTTTACTTTAAAGTCCATTGAATTCAACGGAAAAACTCCGCAGATTGATGAAAACGCATTTGTTGCTCCCCACACATTCCTCTCCGGCGACGTAAGAGTCGGAAAATACGCCAGCATCTGGCCGGGAGTCGTTGCCCGGGGCGATGTCAATTATATTTCCGTAGGCGAATGCTCCAATGTACAGGACCTCTGCTGCCTCCATGTAGCTGATGCTCATCCCTGCATCATTGGTGATTATGTGACCATCGGACACAGCGCCGTCGTTCATGCCTGCACAATTGAAGATCACGTCCTGATTGGCATGCACGCTACTGTCATGGATGGAGCCGTCATCGGACGGGGTTCCATCGTGGCTGCGGGGGCAGTCGTATTGGGAGGAACTAAAGTTCCGCCGAATTCCCTGGTTGCCGGCGTTCCCGCCAAAGTTGTCCGGACCATTGACCGCATGAAGAATATCCATGCCCAGGCCATCAAGTACAAGACGGAATGGGCCATCGGTTATGGCGCCAATCCGGATATCGAAGGCGAACTGTATCACGGTGAAAAGATTGTTTAATCCATGCCGGATCTGTAAATAAAAGATCACCCCATAAAGGGACTCCTTTGTGGGGTGATTTTTATAATTATCCGATGCGTGGAATATTTGACTATATCCCCTTCGGAGCTATATAATAAAGAGCAACTATTATTTAAAGATAATGAACTTATCTTTGATTCTGGAAGGTGAAATTATGCGTGATAAATACGTTCCTCAGCAGATTGAAAAAAAGTGGCAGAAAATCTGGGAGGATACCAAAGCATTTGAAACTCATTCTGATCCCAATAAGAAGAAATATTATGTACTGGAAATGTTCCCGTACCCCTCCGGCAATCTTCATATGGGCCATGTCAGAAACTATTCCATTGGTGACGTGGTAGCCCGTTTCAAGAAGATGCAGGGCTTCAATGTCATTCATCCCATGGGCTTTGATGCTTTCGGCATGCCTGCCGAAAATGCGGCCATCAAACACGGCACTCCGCCGGCTGAATGGACTTACTCCAATATTGACAATATGACCCGCCAGCAGAAGGAGCTGGGGCTTTCCTATGACTGGGACCGCAAAGTCCTGACCTGCCGGGAAGATTATTACAAGCATACCCAGAAGCTCTTCGAAATTTTCTACAAACGGGGCCTGGCTTACAAGAAAGAAGCCAAGGTGAACTGGTGTGATACCTGCCATACGGTTCTTGCCAATGAACAGGTAGAAGAAGGCCGCTGCTGGCGCTGCAAGAATCCGGTGGTGAAGAAAGATCTTTCCCAGTGGTTCCTGAAGATTACCGATTATGCTGACCGTCTGCTGGCAGACCTGGACCATATGCCGGGCTGGCCGGAAAGGGTCAAGATCATGCAGAGAAACTGGATCGGCCGTTCCACCGGCACCCAGTTCTCCTTCAAGGTAGAAGGCATGGACGCATCCATTCCCGTCTATACCACCCGCGTGGATACCGTTTACGGTGTTACCTATATGGTACTGGCTCCGGAACATCCGCTGGTTCCGAAACTGATTGAGAATAACCCGGAAAAAGCAAAACTGGAATCCTTCATCGAAGAGATGAGAAACCAGAACGATATCGTCCGTACGGCGGAAGATGCGCCCAAACTGGGCATGTTCACCGGCAGCTATGCGATTCATCCGCTCACCGGCGAAAGAGTGCCGATCTGGATTGCCAACTACGTCCTCTATGAATATGGTACCGGTGCGGTTATGGCCGTTCCGACCCATGACCAGCGCGACTTTGATTTCGCAAAGAAATACAGCCTGCCCATGAAACTGGTTGTCCAGAACAAGGCTCACAGCCTGAAACTGGAAGATATGGAAAAGGCTTATGATGCCGATGGTTACCTCGTCAACTCCGGTGAAGTTGATGGCCTCACCTCCGAAGAAGGCCGCAAAGCGATTACGAAGAAATTTGAGGATATGGGTATCGGTCAGGGAAAGGTAAATTACCGCCTTCGTGACTGGCTGATTTCCCGCCAGCGTTACTGGGGCTGCCCGATTCCGATCATTCACTGCCCCCATTGCGGCAATGTACTGGTACCGGAAAAAGATCTTCCTGTAGTCCTCCCGACGGATGTCAATTTCGTAGCCGGAGCGACTTCCCCGCTGGAAACGTCTGAAAAATTCCTTCATGTGAAATGCCCGCAGTGCGGCGCTGACGCAATCCGAGAAACGGATACCATGGATACCTTCATCGACTCTTCCTGGTATTTCCTCCGCTACTGCGATCCTCATAATGAAAAGGAACCATTTAATAAGGATAAAGCCAACTACTGGATGCCGGTGGATCAGTACATCGGCGGCATTGAACATGCCATCCTTCATCTGCTCTACTCCCGCTTCTTTATGAAGGTCCTTCAGGATGAAGGCATGGTTGCTTATCCGGAACCCTTCACCAACCTTCTCTGCCAGGGCATGGTACTGAAAGATGGCGGAAAGATGAGTAAGTCCGTAGGCAACGTGGTTTCCCCGGAAGAAATCGTAGGGAAATATGGCGCTGATACGGCCCGTCTCTTCATCCTCTTTGCAGCTCCGCCGGAAAAGGATCTGGAATGGTCCGATCAGGGCGTGGAAGGGTCTTACCGTTTCCTGAAACGTGTCTGGGCCATCGTAGGCAGGTTCCAGGATATGGACAGGGAAGAAAAAGGAAAACTTTCTCCTGAAGAATTTGCTCTCCGAAGAAAGCTGCACCAGACCATCCAGAAAGTCACGGAAGATCTGGACGGCAAGTTTGCCTTCAATACCGCTATTTCCTCCATCATGGAACTGGTCAACGAAATGTACCACTATGCGGAAAGCCATAAAGTAGTGGAAAAAGACCTGGCTCATGAACTGCTGAGAAACCTCCTCATTCTCCTGGCTCCTTTCGTTCCCCATATTACGGAAGAACTGTGGCAGGGAATGGATGAAGCGGAAAAGAGCGTTCATGAAGCTTCCTGGCCATCTGTGGATCAAGAAGCTCTCCTAGTAGATGAAGTGGAACTGGGCGTACAGGTGAACGGCAAAGTCCGGGCGACCATTTCTGTTCCCGTTTCCATGAGCCGTGAAGAAATCGGCGCTAAAGCGCAGGAACTTCCGGAAGTGAAGAAATTCACCGATGGAAAGAAAATCGTGAAGGTCATTGTCGTACCGAAGAGAATCGTAAATATCGTAGTGAAATAAATGAGATTAAAAAGCTGTGAAGCCAATGGTTTCACAGCTTTTTTTGTCGTGGATTTTGGAGAAGAGGGGGTTTTATTTCTTCTTTGTGTTAAAATTAGAAATAAGAGAGAGTTCTGACAAGGAGGTTCCTATGCATATCACCTGTGAGGGAAGAAGTTTTGACTTTTTTGACGGGGCCACTCCCCAGAATTTGTGGAATATCGTTCGCGGGACAAGAGACAATACGGAAGCGGTCCTGGCGGACTGTGATGGCGATATCATCGATTTCCAGACGCCCTTTAAGAAAGAATGCACTGTGAAATGGATACCCCTTAAATCGCCGGAGGCTTACCAGGCTTACCGCCGGACAGCCATTATGCTCCTCATTTGTGCAGTCAAGGAAGTCTATGGAGAAAATGCGGACGTAAAGGTCAAGCATTCTCTTGGGAAATCCATTTACTGTGAATTCAGGGATGGTCACATCCCTCTGCAGAAGGAACTGAACCGGCTGGCAGAGCGGATGAAGATGATTGTCAATGAAAAAAGGGATATTACCAAGCTTATGGTAGGAAAAAACCGGGCTATCGCATTCCTCCGCATGAAAGGGCGTATAGAGGATGCTGAACTTCTATCACAGCTGGATGTTTTACAACTGGATGTAGATCAGTGCGGCCGGTTCATTGATTATTTCTTCGGCCCCATGCTGCCGGATATGGGATTCGTCCAGTGCTTCGGCCTTCATTCCTATGCGCCGGGTTTCCTCCTTCAGCTGCCGGGACCGGGTGAAATGACCCTGTCTCCCCAGAAGGATGATCCTCTCTTTGCTGGGGTATTTCTTGAATCCCAGCGGTGGAGTGAGCTCATCGGCTGCCATAATCTGGCAGAGCTCAATAAATCCATTGCCAATGGTTCTATTTATGATTTAGTGGCTACGGCGGAAGCGCTGCAGGAAAAGAAACTGGCAGAACTGGCAGACCTCATCTGCGGCCAGAAACCATCGATCCGCCTCGTATGCATTGCGGGGCCCTCATCCTCCGGAAAAACCACATTCATGAAGAAGCTCATTGTGCAGCTTTGGGTGAATGGCGTTCGCCCCGTCATGCTTTCCCTGGATGATTATTTCAGAAATAGGGACGAGATGATGGGGGAAAACTGGGAGAACCTCGAGGCTCTGGACCTTTCCCTTTTTGAAGAAACTGTGTCCTCCCTGTTGGAAGGGAAACCGGTCCATCTGCCTCATTTCAATTTCATTACGGGGAAAAAAGAGTGGGAAGAGGGGACGGTAACCCTTGGCGAAGGACAGCCTATCCTGGTGGAAGGGCTCCATGCATTGAATCTGGAACTGACTTATTTCGTTCCCGGCTATCAGTGCCTTCGTGTGTATCTTTCTGCCCTGACCCAGCTTACGATTAATGATCACAATCGCATTTCCACTTCCGACAGCCGGCTGCTGCGGCGCCTGGTAAGGGATTTCCAGTTCCGCGGAAACGGCCCGGAACATACATTGACCGTATGGGATAATGTGCGGCAGGGAGAGGAAAGAAATATATTCCAGTTCCAGGACCGGGCCAATGTGGTCTTCAATTCGGCCCTCCTCTATGAAATCCCGGTACTGAAAAAGCTGGCCCGGCCCCTTCTGGAAAGCATTCAGCCGGACAGCCCTGCCTATGGGGAGGCAAAGAGACTTCTCTATTTCCTCCAGCCATTCCGCGAACTGGATGCCTCCGTGGTCCCGGATCAATCGCTCCTTCGTGAATTTGTGGGCTATAAAGGTCTGGGGAGATCGTTCCTGAATCGTTGAAAATTCAAGAGGAAACGGGAAATTTGATTATAACGAAAAATTTAGATATAATATAAGAAATAAAATCATCGATAGTATTGAGAGGAAGTTGATTGAATGACAGATGTACTGATTATAGGGGCAGGACCTGCCGGGTTGAATGCCGCTCTTTATGCGGCCCGCAAGGAACTCTCCGTAAAAATTGTGACCACCGACATCGGGGGCCAGATGCTGCTTACGAAAGATATTGAAAACTATCTGGGCTTTCCTTCCATTTCCGGTTTCGAACTGGCTGACAAAATGGAAGCCCATGTGCGCCAGTATCCCGTGGAGATCATTTACTCCGGTGTCAAATCCCTGGCCAGAGAAGATGACCATTTCAAGGTCATTCTGGATGATGGGAAAGAACTGACCGGAAAGACCTGCATCGTGACGGCAGGAAAGCGCAGCCGCACCCTTGATATTCCGGGAGAAAAAGAATTTACCGGCCGGGGCGTAAGCTATTGCGCCACCTGTGATGCGCCTTTTTACAGGAAAAAGACGGTTGCCATCGTGGGCGGGGGAGACAGTGCCGTTCAGGCGGCTATTGAGCTTTCCAGACTTTCCCCAAAGGTGTATCTCCTTGTGAGAAGCCGCATACGGGCCCAGGAAATCCTTGTCCGCCGCATGAGGGCCCTGGAAAATGTGGAAGTCCTCATGGGCTGGACACCGGAAAAAGTGGTGGGTGAGAAGAAAGTAACCACCCTGGTTGCAAAAAATAAAGCAGACGGCAGTCTCCATGAAATCAAAGTGGACGGCGTCTTTGTGGAAGCAGGAGGAATCCCCAATATTTCCTTCCTCCCTGAAGAAGTGAAAAGAAACAGCCTGGGTGAGATTATAACTGATAAAGAAGGAGCCACGAATGTGCCCGGCCTTTTTGCGGCGGGTGATGTGACGGACTGCCGGAATAAACAGATTATCATTGCGGCCGGAGAAGGGGCAGCGGCAGCCCTTTCGGCTCATGAGTATATGCTGGCTGGTGAATGATGAGGGTAACGAAAAAAATCAAGGCTGAGCAGCTCAGGCGTCTCTCTGAAGTCTATAAAAATGATGGCACCATGCTTCATTTTTCGAGTCCCTTTACGCTCCTTGTAGCCGTGGTGCTTTCAGCCCAGTGTACGGATAAAAGGGTGAATATCATTACGCAGCGCCTTTTTCCAAGGCTTGACACACCTGCCAAAATGGCAGAATTGACACAGGCCGAATTGGAAATGGAAATCCATGACTGCGGACTGTATAAAGCAAAGGCAAAGAATCTCCTCGGCATGTGCCATATGCTTATGGAAAATTACCATGGGGAAGTGCCGGAGGATTTTGACGAACTGGTGAAACTCCCCGGAGTCGGGAGAAAGACGGCCAATGTGGTGCGGAGTGTGGCTTTCGGCTATCCGGCCATTGCGGTGGATACCCATGTGTTCCGCGTTTCGAACCGCCTGAAACTTTCCATAGGTAAGACGCCGGATGAAGTGGAGGAAGGACTGAAAAAGGCCATTCCCATGAAAGACTGGTCCGCGGCCCATCACTGGCTCATCTGGCATGGAAGGAGAGTGTGCCATGCGAGACGCCCGGACTGTGAGACCTGTTTCCTCCAGAATGTGTGCCCCTCCTGCACGGTAGACGTGGAACCCTGGAAAGGGCCTGAAGTGGAAGAAAAATAATATTTCCAAAATAAAAAGCTGTGATCTTTCGACCACAGCTTTTTATTTTGTTATCAGAACATATTGAGGAGGCCCTTGAATCCGTAGGAGGCTACCGGGAGAATGGCATCCACTGTCTTGGAAATACCGGTCGGTTCCGGAGCCGTAATGAGGAGCAGGAGAACGGCCAAAATGGTGATGCCGAGGGATAGCAGATTGGCCTTGCCTTTGCGGGACATTTCATAATAACCGAAGAGACGGAGGCCGATGGCTCCGAAGAAGGTAATGATCAGGCCGGAAATGGAGAAGATGCCGAAGAGCAGATTGGCCATGACGAAGGCCACGAAGAAGACCGGCAGGAAAATGAAGGGGAAATTGTAGGCAATCTTTGAACGGTTCATATTGCGGCGCATATCGTCCAGCCAGTCTCCCATATCGAAACCAAAGAGTCCGGAGAAGAGGAAGGAAAGGAGAACGATTTTTTCCCAAGAGTCAGAGAGACGGTCCCTGCTCTGACCAAGCCACCAGCAGAATACGCAGAGGAGAAGTCCCACGATTCCGGCGATGATATAGTACAGGGAGGCAGGAATAAATTTCACGCAGATCATGCCGATGGTGGCAAGAATGGAACCGATGACGATCCATTTTGTCAGTTCACCGGAAGAAGCGCGCTGATTCTCGGGAACATTGGTCCAGCGTTTGTAAAGGACTTCCGTCATAAAAACGAGAAGGAAAATGGCCAGGGCACCGAAAGGATACACGAAGACGCAGAGCAGAATGAGGAGGACCGGCAGGAAAATCCGGAACCCTTTGAAGAAGTGAAGCTTCTTGAAGTTCAGCTTTTCATTCTGCGTATAAATCGTGAGGCGCATAAATACCAGGTACGTCAGCATGACGCCTACCGCTTCGATGGGGTCGCAGCCCGTATACAGGAGGGCACAGAATACGAGGATCGACATATTGGCACCGGTAAAACGGCTGACCAGGGAACCAAAAAGGCCTATATTGAGGAAGGCCACAATTGCATCAGCAAAATTCAAAACATCCATCTCCTTTTGATAAAAACATACTACATTAGTATACCTGTTGGGACCATTTGGCGCAAGGTGGTTCGTTACAGGAAAATTTTATTTAAATATAAAAGCATAAAAGTATGGAACCCCGGGGCTTTATGGGAAATGGCTTTTACATATATGTTGAAAACTGATAAAATAAATAAAAATCATGGATTACAGGAGGGATTTTTCATGGATGATCTGATTATAGTTGACTGCCAGCATGACTTCATTGACGGGTCGCTGGCCTGTGCCCACAGCCATGAAGCGGTATTATGGCTCATCAGTTTTATCAATACCCATAAAGTGCGATGCCTTTATACATCAGACTGGCACAATAAAAGAAACGGCTCTTTCAAAGTAAATGGAGGCATATGGCCTGTCCACTGCGTAGCCGACACGAAAGGAGCGTCTCTGGATGAATCATTTGCGGAGAAAATCAAAGAACCTTCCAACCGGCCTTCGGGAGAAAATCTTTTCCTGAAAGGAAGAGATGACAAGGTGGAAGAATATTCTGCTTTTAATGGAACCAGCGAAAAAGGAGAAGTCCTTGGAAATATCGCTTCTGCCCATGTCTATGTCGGCGGGATTGCTTCCGAATATTGTGTGAAGGAAACCGTACTGGCCCTTCTTTCGGCGGGAAGAAAAGTTACCCTCCTGGCACCGGGACTGGGTTACGTATCCGAAGCGGACCATGTGAAAGCGCTGAGAGAATTGGAAGAAAAGGGTGTGGAAATCCTGAAATAAGGAGACTTTATGAGTGAAGACAGGATAGGGGATATAGGGGAATTCGGCCTGATCCGCCGCATTACTCATGATTTCATTTACCGGCCGGAACTGGTTCGCCTGGGAACCGGAGATGATGGCGGTGTATACCGTATTCCGGAAGGCTTCGATGAAGTGATTTCCACAGATACCATGGTGGAGGGTCTTCATTTCACAAAAGAGACCATGGGTCCGGAAGACGTGGGCTACCATCTGGCGGCCTCCAATTTCAGCGATATGGCTGCCATGGGAGCTGATGCGCACGGGTTTGTCCTTTCCATAGCCCTTCCCAATGATTTACCGGTTTCATGGGTGGAAAGTCTTTATGACGGAATTCGCCTCTGCTGCCGGAAATACAGGGTCAATCTCCTTGGCGGTGATGTCACCGGCTCCCCGAAAGGAATCATTCTTACCGGAACGGTGCTGGGGATGGTTCCTGAAGGAAAGATGGTTCCCCGGAGCGGGGCCAAAGTGGGAGATCTGGTTTTTGTGACGGAAACCATTGGCGATTCTGCCGCCGGGCTCTATGCCCTGCTTCATGGCATGGAAAAAAATTGGCCTTTTCTTGTCAAAAGGCACCGGCGCCCGGAGCCTCAGATTGAAAAAGGAATCCTTCTGCGAAAAGCGGGTGCCCATTCCCTGAATGATATTTCTGACGGCCTTTCAAGGGAACTGAATGAAATCGCCCTGGCTTCGCAGGTGGAAATAGAAATAGAACCTGCCCTCATTCCTCTTTCCGAAGAAACAAAAGCGCTGGCAGCGAAGGAAAAGGTCAATCCTCTTTCCTGGGCTTTTAATGGGGGAGAAGATTATGAACTGACGGGTACCATTTCCCCTGAATCTTTTGATACAATAGAAAGAAAGGACGGAATTACCGTTATTGGCAGGGTGACCGGCAAAGGTCATGGTGTTTATCTGAAAGAAAATGGAAGCCGGAGGCTTCTGGAAATTCACGGTTATGATCATTTTGTGAAATAATGGGAGGCAACAAATGTACACACTGGTAGTAATCAGACATGGCGAAAGCGAATGGAATAAACTGAACCTTTTCTGCGGCTGGACGGACGTCGAGCTGTCTGATAAGGGTTTTGAAGAGGCTAAAGAGGCAGGCCGTCTCATGAAGGAGGAAGGCCTTACCTTTGACTGCTGCTATACTTCCGTACTCAAAAGGGCCATTCATACCGCTTACACGGCTCTTGACGTGATGGATCTCAACTGGATTCCCGTGATTAAGGATTATCACCTGAATGAACGCCATTACGGGGCCCTGCAGGGACTGAACAAGACGGAAACGGCTGACAAATATGGTGAAGAACAGGTTCATCTCTGGAGACGTTCCTACGATGTCCGTCCGCCGGCCCTTTCTGCTGAGGACCCGAGAAATCCCGTGAACCAGGCGCCCTATCAGAAATTCAAGGATGAAGTACAGCTGCCGCTTACGGAATGCCTGAAGGATACGGTGGCCAGGGTAGCGCCCTATTTCGAGGAAGTCATCCGCCCGCAGATTGAAAAAGGAGAAAGGATCCTGATTGCCGCTCATGGCAATTCCATCCGTGCCCTGAGAAAACATCTGGAACATATTTCCGACAGTGAAATCGCAGGCATGAATATCCCTACGGGGATTCCGCTCGTTTACCATATCAACCCGGACTTTACCATTCATGATGTGGCATACCTGGGCGATCAGGAAGCCATCAAAGCGAAAATCAATGCGGTGAAAAACCAGTCTGCCGCTTCATCAAAGAAATAAGGAGGTGCCGGGAGGCTTCCGGGATAACCGGAAGCTTTCCTTATAGTAAGATATGATGCATCTGATTCGAAAAAATGAAGATCCCGACCGGGCGCCCATCCTCATACTCGAAGGGGGCGCCATGCGGGGCATCTTTACATCCGGAGTCCTTGATGCCTTCATGGACAGAAAGTTCTATTTTCCGCAAGTCATCGGCATTTCTGCCGGCTGCCTTCAGGGGCTCTGCTATATTTCCCGGCAGCGGGGGAGAAACAGGAAAGTCAATACCACTTACTGTACTGATTCCCGCTATATGGGTCTTTCCCATATGCTGAAGGGCGGGTCTTTCTTTAACTGGGAGTTCATGTTCGGCGATCTGGCCCATGAGCTGGTGCCTTTTGACTATGAAACTTTCAGCAGGGCAAAGGAAACTCTTTATACCGTTATTACTGATGCAGAAAGCGGGAAGCCCTGTTTTATTTCCAGCCATTCCATGGACGTGGATGAATATATGAAAGTCTGTGAAGCCAGCTGCTCTATCCCCCTGGTTTCAAGGCCTGTGAAATGGCGCGAAAAGCATTACGTCGACGGGGGCGTCAGCCTGCCGCTGGTCCCCATGCCTGAGGAAATCCCGTTCCCTCATGGCAAAATCGTCTATGTCCTTACAAGAGATGTCACTTATAGAAAGAAACCGGTTCCCTTCTGGTTTCACGGCCTTCTTGATTTCAAATATGGCCGGGAGTTCCCTTCCGTGGTAGAGGAAATGTGTTCCATTCCACCGAGATACAATGAAAAAGTGGATCGGGTCCTTGAAATGGAAAAATCGGGAGAGGTCTTCGTCATCCGTCCGGAAAAACCGGTCACCGTATCCAGAACGGAACGGAATGCGGCAAAACTTCGCGAGCTTCATGGGGAAGGCTATCGCCTGGGCCAGGAACGGTTTGATGAAATGATGAGGTGGCTTTATGAGTGAAGTGGTGATTCCAAGCAAAAGCGAAAAAGAAACCATGGACCTGGGCCGTTTCTTTGGGAAACATGCGGTAGACGGCCTCTTCATAGCCCTCATCGGTGACCTGGGGGCCGGGAAAACCCATTTCGTCCAGGGCCTGGCAGAAGGCATGGGCATTGAGGGAGTCGTGGGAAGTCCCACCTTTACCATCATGAACTATTATGATGGACCCATTCCGCTCAAGCATTTTGATTTCTACCGCCTTCACAGTGAAGATGATCTCTGGAATATAGGCTGGGAAGAATATGGAGAGGGCGGCGTCGTAGTGGTAGAATGGGCGGATATGTTTCCTTCCCTCATTCCTGAAGAAAGTATACAGATTGAAATCACCCTTTCCGGAGAAACGGAAAGAAATATACGGATTCACTGGGGCGAAAAGGCTCCGGAAGAAATCATAAAGGAGATTAAAGAATATGCTGCTTGCCATTGATACATCATCACTGGTATTAAGCTGTGCATTGGCAGAAGAAGACCAACTGGTTGCCGAATGGACAGTACAGAGAAAACTGACTCATTCCGAGCAGCTCATTCCTCATATGGATGAAATGATGAAGGAAGCGGGTATTTCCAAAAGTGAAATAGATGCCATTGCCGTATCCATCGGTCCCGGCTCTTTTACGGGACTCCGGATCGGCCTTGCCACGGCCAAGATGGCTTCCTATATATGGAAAGTGCCCCTGGTAGGCGTGGATACACTGGAGGCCCTGGCCTGGAATATGGCAGGTTCCCGGGCCTTCATCCTTCCCCTTCTGGATGCCCAGCGGGGAAATGTGTATGCAGCCCTCTATGGCGCTTTTGATGAAATGTGGCAGGAAGAAAAAGAAGAAGCGGCTCCCATTGATGAAGTCATTTCGGCAGCCATAAAACACGGCGGTCCATTAATTGCCGTGGGAGAATGCGCTGATAAATACAGGGACAAACTGCTTGCGGCAGGCATTATGCCGGCTCCTCCGCACAGCCGTCTCTGCCGGGCGGGGAGTGTGGCCCTGGCAGGATTCCAGAAACTGAAAGCAGGAAAGACGGACAATCCATTGAGCATCCTTCCCAACTATATTCGTCGAAGCGAGGCAGAAGTATTATGGGAGAAACGGCATCCGGAATCCTGATCCGTCAGGCGGGAGCCGAAGATACGGACAGCATTTATGAAATAGGTACGCTCTGCTTTTCCGATGCGTGGCATAAGGATACGGTGGCCCATGATATGGAAGGAGACCACAGCGAATACTTTGTGGCTGTCCTGAACGGTGAGATCGCCGGCTATGGATGTTTCTGGTTTGTGGTGGACGAAGGGCAGCTTGTCAATATCGGCGTCCGTCCGGAATACAGGAGACGGGGCCTTGCCGAAGCCATCCTGAAAAGAGGACTGGAAGAATGCAAAGCCAGAAATATGAAAACCATATTTCTGGAAGTCCGGGTCAGCAACCGCTCGGCCCAGGCGCTCTATAAGAAATATAATTTCCGCTCCCTGGGGGCGCGGAAAGGGGTATATGACCTTCCTAAAGAGGACGGCTATATTATGTCCCGTGAAATATAAGGAGTCGTTATGAAGATATTATCCTTTGAATCGAGCTGTGATGAGACGTCCTGTGCGGTGATCGAGGATGGGAGAAAAATCCTTTCCGACGTGATTTCCACGCAGGTGCCGATTCACAAGAAATTTGGTGGAGTCGTTCCGGAAATCGCATCCCGCCACCATATAGAAGATGTCCTTCCCGTGGCCATTGAAGCCCTGGATGAAGCCCGGTGCAGCTGGCAGGATATGGATGCCATTGCAGTCACCCAGGGACCGGGGCTCGTGGGAGCTCTTCTTGTAGGAGTAGCTGCAGCCAAAGCGGCAGCCTGGGCACTGGATAAGCCATTGATCGCGGTGAATCATATGGAAGGCCACATTTTTGCCAACCTTCTCCAGTATCCTGACCTGGAGCCGCCATTCCTGTCTCTTGTCGTTTCCGGGGGCCATACCATGATCGTCATCGTGAAAGATTACAATACATTCCAGCTCCTGGGGCAGACAAGAGATGATGCGGCAGGAGAAGCTTTTGATAAAATTGCCAGGGTCATGGGTTATCCCTATCCCGGGGGACCCCATATCGACCGCCTGGCGCAGGAAGGAAATCCTGATGCCGTGACCTTCCCTATGGGACTGGGGAAGGAACATAACTTTGACTTTTCCTTCAGCGGCCTGAAATCGGCAGTTATCAACTACCTCAATACGGCTAAAATGAAAAAAATGGAAGTGAACTATAATGACATCGCCGCATCTTTCCAGAAGGCTGTCATAGAAGTGCTTGTTGAAAAAGCCATGAAGGCCAGTGAACTGACAGGACTTAAAACCATTGCCCTGGCAGGAGGCGTGGCGGCCAACAGCGGGCTTCGCAAAGCGCTGAAAGCAGAATGCGATAAACGGGGTATCCGCATGTGCCGTCCGGACCCGGTGCTCTGTACGGATAACGGGGCCATGATTGGATGCCGGGCTTATTACATGGCCCTTGCGGGAGATTATGCGCCTATGAATCTCAATGCGGATCCCCGCCTGCCCTTCCTGGCAGACCAGGTGAAGCTCTGATTTAACTCTGAATCGGGAGGATGGGAGACTTTTATGCAGACACGGGGATTGGAAATGAGCCAGCTTTACACGCTGGTTCGTGATACGACAAATCTGACTGACGTACAGGCAAAAATCCTGGATCACATGCAGGCGGCTCTCCAGCTGGCCAGCGATGTTTCCAGAAATCAGGTGTATTTGTGTGCCAGAGGGAAAAATGATGATATTTCCGTCATCCTGGCAGCAGTGAAACCTTCCTATACCCATGGTTCCACCTTTTTCAGGTCCGGTGACACCTTTCTGGAAGGAGAACTGGCGCTGATCGAAAATGTTTTTACTACGGGCAGAAAAGTGGTAGGCAGGAAAAGGCTTGACCAGGGACTGGAAGTCGCAGCAACGGCTTATCCTGTCGTAGATAATGCGGGACAGCCCTTTGCGGCGGTCTGTTTCCTCTCCGGTTCCCTCCGTCAGCAGCAGGTGCTGACGGATACGGCCAATCTGGCCCTTCAGGTGCCCTTCAGCGCGGATGATTATTACAGCATCCGGCCTCAGGACGGTATGATCGTACTGGATTCTCTGGGCCGCATCATTTATGCCAATGATATGGCCGATGATCTGTACTTTGTACTCGATAAAGAGGCTGTGGAAAAACGGGAAATCGTGGGCCATACCATCGTTCGTTTTCCTCTTGTGGAAAAAGTCATGAAAACAGGCCGTCCGGCCTATGGCGATGAAGTATCTGAAAATATGACCCTTTCCGCCTGGGGACTCCCTATCATTTCCGGCGGGAAAGTGGCAAGGACTGTTCTCGTTTTGACGGACGTGACGGCGATCAGGGAAAAGGAAAGACAGATTCTTGTCAAGGATTCGGTAATCAAGGAAATTCATCACCGGGTAAAGAACAGCCTCAATACGATTGCCGGCATGCTCCGAATGCAGGCAAGGCGGGCCAAAGATGAGGATACGAAAGACGCCCTGAAAAGGGCGGTGAGCAGGATTCTCGGTATTTCCCAGATTCATGATATCCTGGCCAACCAGAGTGGTGATAAAATAGATTTGGATATACTGCTCGATAAAATCACGAAACTCTCCGTAGACAGCCTGGCCCTCATTCCCGTGACCATTCTTCGTGAAAAAGCCGGAAGAGGACTGATTGTGGATTCGGAAAAAGCCGTGCCCCTGGCTATTGCGGCGAATGAGCTCATTCATAATGCCATTGATCATGGTTTCAGGGACAGGAAAAGAGGCACTCTTACGGTAGGTACCAGAATCGAGGGAACCTGGATTCATGTGTATATCAGAAATGATGGAAATCCGCTGCCCGAAGATTTCAGCACCAGGACTTTCAATCTGGGGCTTCAGATTGTGAGAAACCTGGCTGAAATAGAACTGAAAGGGAAGTTCTCCGTGCAGAATGAAAACGGTTTCGTGGCGGCAGATATTTACTGTCCTATATCATTGATGGAGGGGTAAAATGGCAGAACGATATAGAATTGTAATTGCAGATGATGAATCATTGAGCTCCATGGACTTGAAAGAAATGCTGGAAGAGGCAGGCCATGAAGTAGTAGGTGTAGGCTCTGACGGTGTGGAAGCCTTGGATCTGGTGAAGGAAAAACATCCGGACCTTGCCATCCTGGACGTGAAAATGCCCCGGCTTGACGGCATCCAGGCAGCCAAAATGATTGCTCATGACAATTTGGCGCCCGTCGTCCTCCTCACAGCTTTTGGCGATGAAGACATGATTGAAAAAGCTAAGAAATCCATGGTTTTCGGTTATGTGATGAAACCGGTGGAGGAAAGGACTTTATTTCCCGCCATCCAGATTGCGGTGGGCCAGTACCGTTTGAAACGGGATATGGTGGACCGCGTAAAGAACATGGAACGGGAACTGGCGGCACGAAAGATCGTGGACCGGGCCAAGGGGCTCCTTATGGATTACTATCATATTACGGAAGAAGACGCCTATCGCCGCATGCAGCAGACCAGCATGAAACGGGGCATTACCATTGCTGATGTGGCCCAGCGGGTGGTCAAGGAAATCATGGCAAGGAAGAACAGGTAAACAGCTGTTATGCCGGGGCTGCCGGCTGATTGTATGTATAAAGGAGGAATTGCGATGAAATACACATTTTTAGGACATGCATGCTTTAGAATCGATACGGGGAAAGAAAGACTTCTTTTCGATCCCTTCCTTACGGGAAACAGCCAGGCGGCAGTAAAGGCAGATAAAGTGAGATGCGACTATATCCTTCTCTCCCATGCCCATGGCGATCATTTTGGAGATGCCAATGAAATTGCCCTCCGTACCGGAGCACTGGTCGTGGCTATTCCGGAAGTCATCAGCCTTTTCTCCGATTCCGTATCCAATTTCCAGCCCATGAATCTGGGGGGACAGTTCAAGGCGGATTTCGGCACCGTGAAAATGGTCCAGGCCTGGCACAGCTGCGGGGCTGCTGGCGGCATTCCCTGCGGATTCATCATTAAATTCAATGAAGGTCCTACCATCTACTATTCCGGCGATACGGCGCTCTTTGGGGATATGAAACTCTTTGGAGAGCTTTTTGATATTGATTATGCCATCATGCCCATTGGCGATAATTACACCATGGGACCGGATGATGCATTGCTGGCGGCGAAATTCCTGAAGGCGAAGCATGTGATTCCTCTTCATTACAATACCTGGCCGGTGATTGCCCAGAATGCGGAAGATTTCAAGAAATCAGCCGGTGATAAAGGAATTGACGTGATGATCGTAAAGCCCGGAGAGACTATCGAACTCTGAAATTGAAATTCATTGAAAGCGCCTTCCTGCCTGGGCGCTTTTTTTATTGAAATATTTCAAGAGCCCTGCCCCTTTCATTTAAATATGTTAAAATGAGTAAAGCAGAAAACAGGAATATTGGAAACAAGGAGAATTTCATGAGCAAAGAAGATAAATTTTTTGAAGTTCTGCGGGAATTTGCAAAATATATCAGTGACGCCGGCGTTATCCTGAATGAGGTGGCAGAAGGCCGGACAGATCCCGCTGAAGGATATAAAAGGGTATCTGAGATCAAAAGAATATGCAGGGACAATTACGGCAGGCTGATAGAGAAAATGTATAAAACTTATAAAGATCCCGGTGATCTGGACCTGGCAAGGGGCATGATCGACAGGGGGTACTCCATTGTGGGTATCCTGAAGGATGTCTTTTCCCGGCTGGATATGATTCAGGTGGGGGAAGCTCCGGAGGAATTGAAACTTTCTGCCCGCCTCGTCTCATCGTCACTGGAGGAATTGAAGAAGACCATGGACTATACGGAGGATATAAGCCGGAATTACATGAAAATGGAAGCGCGCTGCAACAGGATTTATACCTATGAGGAACGGGGAGACGAGTGCTTCAGAAGCTGCATGCGGAAACTCTTTGGCGGAGAGGATACCAAATATCTGATTTACTGGAAAATGATTTTTGAAGATCTGGAAGAAGCACAGGATGCGGTGGCCGGCATGGTGCCGCTTCTGCAGAAACTCATTACGGGAATGTGAGAACGATTTAACCGTCAGGCAGCCCATTTTCCGCATAACAATTTAAAAAAATAAAGAATGCAGGAAATTTTATAAATTTATACTCTTTTCAGTGGATTTTTTATGAAAATCATGTATAATAAAAATACATGGAGGAAATGCCATGGGATGGTTTGGCCATCCGGCTCTATTGATGATTATTTCCCTGATTATCAATCCGGCTGCGGACTGATCATACTCCTCAATGATCGTCGTGCACAAGGAAGCGGTGTAGTACCGCTTTTTTTGTTGGCTTCAGAGAAATTAAAGTTTTGTTCGTGTTATAATGGGGCAGTACTCTTAAACTATTAGGAAAAGAGGTTTTGGAAATGCAGCGACCTGTTCGCACATATCAGTGGAAAGATGGAAAAAGACTTTCCCTTTCCGACAAATCCCTGGTCATGGGGATCCTTAATGTGACACCCGATTCTTTTTCAGATGGAGGAAACTGGGACAGCCCGGAAAGGGCTATTTCCCATACCCATGCCATGATCGAAGAAGGGGCGGATATCATCGATGTGGGCGCTGAATCCACGCGCCCCGGCTCTCTGCCCCTTACTGCCGGGGAAGAAACGGAAAGGCTCATGAATTTCCTTCCGGAAGTGCTGAAGGAGAGTTCCGTCCCTGTATCCATCGATTCCTATCATTATGAAACCATGGAAAAAGCGCTTTCCGCCGGGGCCCATATGGTCAATGACATCTGGGGGTTCCAGCATGATGATGGCAGCATGGCATCCGCATCCGCATCTTTTGGAGTGCCGGTCATTCTTATGCATAACCGGGAAGATCACGATTATGAGGAGGATATCCTGGAAAGCATGAAGAATTTTTTTGAGAAATCCATTGAAATCGCATTGAAGGCCGGTGTCAAAGAAGAAAATATCATTCTGGACCCGGGAATCGGCTTTGGAAAGACGGCTGAGCAGAATATGGAAGTCCTTTCCAGGCTTGACGAACTCACCCGTCTTTTCCCCTGCCCCTGGCTTCTCGGGGTCAGCCGGAAACGGTTTATCGGTTCCATTCTTGACCTTCCGGCGGAAGAACGGGATGAAGGGACCGCAGCAGCGAGCCTCTGGGGCGTGGAAAAGGGCTGCACGATTTTTCGGGTACATAATGTACAGATGACGGCCCGGACCCTGAAAGTATGGGATGCCCTTCGCGGCGTGAATCATTAAGAGGAGGCTTTTATGGATTGTATCAGACTGACAGGCATGGCCTTCTTCGGCTATCACGGCGATGAACCGGAAGAAACGAAACTGGGCCAGCGCTTTTATATCGATATGGAATTAGAACTGGATCTTTCTGAAGCGGGAGAAAGTGACAAACTGGAAGATTCGGTGAACTATGTGGCGGTTTATGAGCTGGTGAAAAGACGTGCCGAAGGGGGACCTTTCAAACTTCTTGAAAAACTGGCAGGCATTATCAATGACGATGTTCTTTCTTTATTTCCCAAAGTGAATAAGGTGACGACCACCGTCCACAAACCGGGATCACCGATTCCGGGAATCCTGGACGATGTTTCCGTCACGCTCAGCAAGGAAAGGTAAGTAGAATGAAACTCCACAGGAACGGTATCCGGAGTTCCGGCAGACTATGATGAATAGAAAAGATTATATTATTTCCCTGGGGTCCAATATGGGGGATTCGAAAGAAATTCTCCACGCTGCCATAAAGAAACTTTCCGCGAATCCCGGGTTAAGGGTTTTGAAACTGTCTTCCTTTTACCGGACAAAGCCCTGGGGGAAAACGGATCAGCCCGATTTCCTGAATGCGGCGGCACTTGTCCGCTGGAAAGGAACGCCTGAGGAACTTCTGGCTTTCCTTCTTCTTACGGAAAAGGAAATGGGCCGGGTGAGGAAAGTTCACTGGGGGCCAAGGACACTGGACCTGGACCTGATATATAATGAATATGAAAGGCGAGATACTGAATATCTTCATCTGCCGCATCCTTTATTCTGGGCGCGGCCTTTTGTGCTGGTGCCCATGGAGGAAATCCTTCCGGAATTTACCTTCGGGGGGGAAGGAATCCATGAAAGAATCCTTTCACTGCATGGCTACGCCGAAGTGAAACGGGAATGGACAGAAGGAAAGGAGAATGAAAATGGATATTGAACAGTCCTCTCTTTCCGGTATCAGAGAAGCCATGACAGGAACAAGGCAGGGACCTTTTGAAAATGACAGGAAAGCCGGTTCGGCGCTTTCTGAAAAAACGCTTTCCTTTTTCAGGAAGAATGGGCTCCTTGAAGGAAATAAAAATATCGAGATGATCACCGGCATTGCTGATGGCGCCAAAGCCCTTGCCGCATCAGGGGCTTTGAAATCCTGTGACCGGGCCGTCATCATTGTCCCGGAGACAAAGGATATTTTCCGCTGGGAAGAAGATCTTGCCTTCTTTGCGCCGGAACTTGACATTTATCCCTTCCCTGTGGTGGAAGAAGCCGGTTTTCAAGTTACTTTTTCCGGCTCCGAACGGCTTCGTGACCGCATGCGTTCCCTCTCGGCCCTGCTTACCGGTAAAAAGTCTGTAATCCTTGCTACTGCCGTAGAAGCCGCGCAGAAAATCATCAATCCGGATGATCTGAAAAATTCACTGATTTCCATAGAGAAAGAAAAAGAATACGAGCGGGATGATCTGGCCGGCCGACTTGTCCGCGCGGGATATGAGCGGGTGGACCAGGTGGAGAGAAGCGGTCATTTTGCCCTTCGCGGAGATATTGTGGACGTATTTCCAATCAATGCGGCCCATCCTCTCCGTATCGAACTCTGGGGCGATGAAGTGGACAGCATTCGCTTTTTTGACGAAGATACCCAGCGCTCCATTGAGGAACTGGACCGGGCGGACATTCTTCCCCTTTCACCGGAAGGGGAAAAGAAGTCCATCCTTTTTTCCTACCTGGCTGATGGTCTTCTTATATATGATGAACCGCAGCGGTCAGAAGAAAATCTGCGGCGATACTTTCGTGAAGAAAAAGGAAACAGGGCGAAGGCCCTGGCCTGGGAAGACGTCGTTCATCTCGGGCGGAAGGGTAGAAACGGGGAAATCATTCTTTCCCTCCTGAACAGGGAACTGACAGGCTTCCCTCATCCCTCTGTCCATGTATGGCATGGCCAGACCATGACGAATTATCAGCGTCAGATTCCCGTCTTTATCGAAGATTTGAAATCTTATCTGAAAAAGGAATGGCAGGTCCTTTTCGTCATCCCCAGGCCTTCTGAAAAAGAGGAACTGAAAGGGATTCTGAAAGATAATGAAATTTCTTTCTCTGACGGTTTTGGCGACCGGCAGGTTTCCCTGGTCAATGGCGTCCTTTCCCGGGGCTTCGAACTGCCTGATGAAAAACTGGCTCTTTTCACTTCCGGGGACATTCTCGGCAGACAGAAAATCCGCCGGGCCCGCCGGGCAGGGAAGGGAAGGCAGATCCGATATTTTTCCGATTTAAATCCCGGAGACTACGTGGTCCAGGACGTTCACGGGATTGGTAAGTATCTTGGGATCCGGACCATCGAACTTTCCGGTATCCATCGGGATTACATTGCTATCCAGTATGCCGGATCGGACAAACTTTTCCTGCCGGTTGAAAAAATATCGACTCTTGAAAAATATATCGGCCCTGAAGGGGGCGTGCCTGTCTTAAGCAAGATGGGAGAAGCGCACTGGGAAAAGATACGGTCCAAAGCGAAGAAATCCATTGAAGAACTGGCTGAAAGACTGCTTGATATCTACGCCCGCCGTGAAATCACACAGGGGATTGCCTTTACGCCGGGCGGACCGGAGCAGAGGGAATTTGAGGATACCTTCCCCTTTGTGGAAACCGAAGACCAGCTGACGGCCATCGAAGGAATCAAGAAAGCCATGGAACGCCCCATTCCCATGGATATGCTGCTCTGCGGCGACGTGGGATTCGGGAAGACCGAAGTGGCCATGCGGGCCGTTTTCAAGTGCGTCATGAGCGGTTATCAGGCCATGGTGCTCTGTCCGACTACGGTTCTTTCGGCCCAGCATTACAAAAATTTCAAAGACCGTATGGAACAATTCGGTGTGAACCTTGCTGTCCTGAACCGGTTCACTTCCTTGAAGGAACGCAGGGAAATCCTCCGGAAACTGGAGAGCGGCGAACTGGATGTCATCATAGGCACTCATGCCGTGCTGAATAAAAAAGTAAAATGCAGAAAACTCGGCCTTCTGGTGGTGGATGAAGAGCAGCGCTTTGGCGTGGTGCAGAAAGAAAAATGGAAATCCTGGTCTTCCGGGATTGATGTGCTGACCCTGTCGGCTACCCCGATTCCCCGTACCCTGCATATGAGCCTTACCGGTGTCAGGGATATGGTGACCATCACGACCCCGCCTTTGAACCGTCATGCCATCCAGACCTATGTGACTGAATATGACAGCCGCATCGTGAAAGATGCCATCCTTAGAGAAAAGGAAAGGGGAGGGCAGACCTATTTCATTTATAACCGCATCGAGACTATGCCGGCCATGTATGAACAGCTCCGGGAAATCCTTCCGGAAGACGTAACCATCGGCATTGCCTATGGCCGTATGGATGGAAAACGGTTGGAACAGGTGATGCTTGATTTCTATGAAGGCCGCTATGATGTGCTCCTCTGCACGACACTCATTGAAAACGGACTGGATCAGCCCAATGCGAATACCATGCTGGTTTATGATGCGGACAGGATGGGCCTTTCCCAGATTTACCAGATGAGGGGCCGCGTGGGCCGGTCGGAAAAAATCGCAAGGGCCTGGTTCTTCTACCGTAAGGGAAAAGTGCTCTCGGAAGTGGCGGAAAAAAGGCTGGATACGATTCGTGAATTCACAGAACTTGGGAGCGGTTTCAAGGTGGCTATGAGGGATCTGGAAATCCGCGGGGCCGGTAATCTTCTGGGATCTGCCCAGCATGGAAATATTGCCAGCATCGGATTTGCCACATACTGTTCCATGCTCGAAGAGGCGGTGGAACGGCTTCGGGCCAAAAGGGAAAACAGACCCCTTCCGAGAAAACTGCCCAATACCACCATCGAATTCCGTCAGAATGCGTATTTGGACAGCTCCTATATTTCCGACGAAGAGCAGAAAATGGAAATCTATCGCCGCCTGGCATCGGTGGAAGATGAAAAGTCTCTTTCCGATCTCATAGATGAGGTGGTTGACCGCTTCGGGACGCCCACGGAACCGGTGGAAAAACTGTTCAGTATTTCCAGAATCCGCGTCAAGGCAAGACTTCTGGGCATAGGCAGTATCCTGGACAGCGGGCCGAATTTTGTCATGACCTGGGCTGACGAGGAACCTATGCGCGGATGGAATCCCATGCTTCTTCCCAAAACCTGGCTTCCTTATATCAGGATCCTTTCCGGCAGCCCCGCGAAGCTCAATATTAACAAGAGGGGAATACCGGGAGATACCATGAAATGGATTTCCAAGTTTATGGACGAACTTTACCGGGAAGTCAAAAATGGGAAGGCTGCCGTAAAGCCGGTCTCCCGCTGACAGGGTTCATGAATCATTAAAAAACGGTATAAAGAAATTACAGGATAAAACTTTACAATTTCCTGTAAATCTGATATGACTATATGAGCTGTATCTCAAATCTTTGAATTTAACAGGTGAAAAATGCGTAAAAATTCATTCATTCAGGGGGCCCTGATCCTGACGGTGGCCGGAATCATCGTCAAGTTCATTGGCGCCTTCAGTCGTATTTATCTGTCACGGCTCCTGGGCGGTGAAGGGATCGGGCTCTACCAGATGGCTTATCCCATTTATCTGCTCTGCCTTTCCGTCTCTTCTGCCGGCCTTCCCGTAGCGATTTCCATTATGGTGGCTGAGCGAAATGCGGTGAATGACTATTTTGGCGGACAGAAAGTATTCCGTATATCCATGGCGGCCCTCATCCTGACGGGACTTTTCTTCAGCTGTCTCCTGTTCTTCGGAGCGGGCTGGCTTGTAGATAAGGGAATTGTCCGTGACTCCAGGGCGTACTGGTCCCTCCTGGCCCTTTCGCCGGCCGTTTTCTGTGCGACTCTTCTGGCGACACTTCGCGGTTATTTCCAGGGACTTCAGCTCATGACCCCGACGGCTGTATCCCAGATCATTGAACAGATTGTCCGGGTCGTGACGATGATTGCTTTTGCTATCATACTCCTGCCTTCAGGTCTGGAATTTGGCGCTGCCGGAGCAACTTTTGGCGCGGCTCCGGGCGCTTTTATGGGTATCCTGGTATTGATCGTTTTCTATTACATGACCAGGAACTGGAGAAAAGAACTGGCCGGTGAGCAGGATCCTTCCATCAAGCCCCAGAGTGCCCTTCACATCATTAAAAGACTGCTGATTCTGGCAATCCCTGTATCTCTTGCCAATATCATGCTTCCTATCGTTTCCAATATCGATCTTTTCATCGTTCCCAGAAGACTGGAAGTGGCAGGATTTGCTGTAGAAGAAGCGACCACTCTTTTCGGCTATCTTACCGGCATGGCTACAGCTCTTGTCAATATGCCCACAATCGTAACTGCCTCCCTGGCGGCCAGCCTTGTGCCGGTCATTTCTGAAGCAGTTGCCCAGCACAAAGGCGATGTGGTCATGAAGCGGACCGATACGGCCATGCGTCTGGCAAACCTCATCACCATTCCTGCCTTTGTGGGGATGTGTGTCATTGCCACCCCTATTTCTGCCATGCTCTATGCAACGCCCGATGCCGGCCCCTGTATTGCCGTCATGAGTTTTGGCGTATTCCTGCTTGGCGTACAGCAGGTCACTACCGGAGTTCTTCAGGGGATGGGGAAGACGGCCATTCCCTTCCTGAATATGGTGGCGTCGGCCTGCGTGAAAGTTTTCCTTTCCTGGAACCTGACTGCTCTTCCCAGCTGGGGCGTCATCGGGGCCGCCTGGGCGACCAATGCCGACTTCGGCGTGGCAGCCCTTCTGAATCTCATTTTCCTTTATAAATTCCGCCATTATATGATGGACATCATTCATACGGTCAAGCTTTTCATAGCAGCCGGAATTATGGGAGCCGCTGTATTGGCCGTTTATAATGGAATGGAAGGCTTTATTCACAGCAATACCCTGGCAACCCTTGTGGCCATTATGGCGGGTGGACTGGTGTACCTCATTGCCATAGTCCTCATCCGTGCAGTCAAACCGGAAGACGTACAGGGCGTACCGAAAATCGGACCCAGGCTGGCAGGACTGGTCGAAAAATTCAGCTTTAAGATTTAATGAAAATAAATCAATGGAAATAAAAAATCCTTCTCCGTCAAGGGGGAAGGATTTTTTTATGGTGAAAACCGGGAAATCAGATCAGATGGGGCGTCCTGGCAAGACATTTCTCTGTGGAAATGATGAGTTCCTCCACGATTTCTTCTACGGGCTGGATCTTTGTCAGGTGGGTGAGGGACATACCGGCCAGGACAAATCCGTTTTCCGTATCTCCATCCACGGCAGCCATTCTCGTTGTCCCTTTGGCCATTTCCATGAGCTCGGAGAGGGGAGCGCCGCTGTATTCGGCTTTCAGGTATTTTTCGGAAAAACTGTTTTTGAGACCCCGCACACTGTCTTTGGTGGTGAAACCGGTGACTGTGGAATCCGTATCCTCTGCATCGATGAGCGCCTTTTTGGCGTTAGGATGAAGACGGCATTCTTCCGCAAGCATGAACCGGGTCCCCATCTGGACTCCGGAAGCTCCCATGACAAGGGCTGCCGCAATACCCCGGCCATCCACAATTCCTCCGGCCGCAATGACCGGAATTTCTATTTCCGGGAGTACATTTTCAAGAAGCGCCATGAGCGTGATTTTTCCATCATGTCCTCCGGCTTCCATCCCTTCTACAACCAATGCGTCAGCTCCTGCATGCTGCACCCTTTTTGCCAGCTTTACACTGGGGACGACGGGAATACATTTGACTCCCGCGTGATGGAAAGGCTCCAGCCAGGGCACCGGGTTGCCTGCCCCGATGGTGACGAAAGGAACTTTTTCATCACAGATGACCTGGGCCACGTCATCCCTGTTCGGCATCTGCAGCATCAGGTTGACTCCGAAAGTTTTTCCCGGACCAAGGATATCTTTGGCCCGACGGATCTCTTCCAGTACCTGATCCGTGGAAAATCCTCCGGAGGCGATGACGCCCGCACAGCCCGAATGGGCCATAGCCGCAGCCAGGAGACCATCGGAAATGTAAGCCATGCCTCCCTGGATGATCGGATAATCAATGGACAATAACCGTGTAATTCCTGTTTTCCAGGCCATAATTCCCTCCCGTATAAGAATAAACAAGTAATTAAAAACGTCTTCTTTTTCTTATTATACAGGGATGGGACCGGTTCGTTAAGGAGGAAGTTTTAACGGCAGCCTGATACTTTCCCCGGCAAAAATGATTTTGAAACGTAAAAACTTTCTTCATTTGGAGAGGTATATCATATTTCCAAAAAATCATTAAACCTGCATTTCTCGATTACAAAATCTCATAAACATATCACTCAACTTTTTGTTTCCCTGTGTTCACGGCCTTTAAAAGCGCGAAAGATTTTTAATATTTTGTAGTCAGAATGGAAATAGGGGCAGAATGATTTGTAAAGTCATTTTCCATATGAATATACAATTTAATAAATAGAGTATACGTATTGGGAGAAAAATTTATAGATGTTGTAGTATTAAACGAGGCGTGATATACTGTAAAAGGTAAAGCCCGGCTGGTTCTGTTTGTTTTCTGACTAATGGGAGGGATATTGGTGAAAGAAGATTCCCTGATGATGCTTCTCCTGCCTGAAATGGTAGTAGAGGCGCAGGAACGATATGAGATTCTTCGCCAGATTCATGATATGCAGCCCGTGGGAAGGCATCTCCTTGCGGTGCAGACGAAACTCTCCGAAAACACGGTAAGAAAACACATCGAAAAAATGGAAAAGGCCGGCCTTTTATTTTCCCGTCATTCCGGTATTACGCTGACCTCGAAAGGGGAGTCCTTCATCGTTCCGCTGGCACCTTATTTTCAGAAGACACCGGCACTTTCAGATATGGAAGATCATCTGGCCTCTGTCCTTTCCATGGAGAGGGTCGTGGTTGTCCGCGGAAATTCTGATGAATCCGATGAGGTGAATGAGGAAATCAGCCAGGAAGCAGCCATGATTTTTCTTCGCATGATTCGCGATGGGGACGTGGCTGCAGTCAGCGGGGGAAGAATCCTTGCCGGCATTGCGGAAGCGCTGCCTTCGCTTCACATGAACGTGGATATCGTTCCGGCACGTGGGGGATCCGGCAGGCAGATGGAATATGTGCCTGATTTCGTGGCAGCCCGGATGGCTGAAAAGCTCGGTGGGCGCTATCATATGCTTCAGATTCCTGATGGTATCAGTCCGGAACTCTTCCTGAAAATCAGGAGTGAGCTGCCCCGGGTGCGGGAGGTGGAGAAACTGGCATCGGAAGTCAAGATCCTTCTGACCGGTATCGATGTGCCCAGGGCCCCGTTCCGATGGCCCGAGCTTCCATCAGACGTAAGAATGCGGATCACGGAGGAAAAGGCGGAAGGCGAGGCTTTAGGTATTTATGCAGACATTAACGGGAAAGTGCTCTACCGGTTCTATAACGCCGGTATTTCCCGGGAAGATATATCTTCCATTCCCTGTGTACTCATTGCCGCAGGCGGCAGAAGCAGGGGAGCAGCTATTCTTGCCATGGCAAGAGCAGGTTTCAGAGGTGTTCTTATTACTGACGAAGGTGCGGGAGAAGAAATATTGCGTTTGACAGCCGCCGTGCAGTCAGAAAACAGGAGGTAAAGGAAATCATGACAAAAATCGGTATTAACGGATTCGGCAGAATTGGCAGACTCGTATTCCGTGGAATGCTTGACCGGGATGATCTGGAAGTCGTGGCAATCAACAATCCAAGCGGTGTGGAGACTGCTGAATATCTTCTGAAATATGATACGGTTCATGGCCGGCTTGGCAAGAAAGTGGAAATCGACGGCGAGGACCTGATTATTGAAGGAAAGAGAGTTCATGTATTCCATGACCGGGATCCTGAAAACCTTGACTGGAGCAAGTACGGCGTGGAAATCGTCGTTGAATCGACGGGCAAATTGAAAGATAAGGCCAGCGCCGGCAAACATATCAAAGGGACCGTTAAAAAAGTCATTATTACTGCCCCGGGCAAAGATGATGATGCCACCATCGTCATGGGCGTCAACGAAGAAATTTACGATCCGGAAAAGGATCACATTATTTCCAATGCATCCTGTACCACCAACTGCCTGGCGCCGGTTGTCAAAGTACTGCATGAAAAATTTGGTATCAAGAGAGGTCTCATGACCACGGTTCATTCCTATACCAATGACCAGGCCATTCTGGAAAAGGCTCATAAGAAGGACGCAAGAAGAGGCAGGGCTGCTGCGGAAAATATTATTCCTACCTCTACGGGTGCAGCCAAAGCCATTGGCATCGTTATTCCGGAACTGAAGGGCAAACTGAACGGCCTTGCCATCCGCGTACCAACCCCGGATGTTTCCCTGGTAGACCTCGTCGCTGAACTTGGAAAAAATGTAACGAAAGAAGAAGTCAATGCTGCTCTCAAAGAAGCATCGGAAGGAGAACTCAAAGGCATCCTTGCCTATACGGATGAACCCCTTGTTTCCAGCGACTTCAGGACCACTGACGTAAGCTCCACTGTAGACAGCCTCCTGACCATGGTCATGGATGGCAACCTGGTAAAGGTCATCGCATGGTATGACAATGAATGGGGTTATTCCATGAGAATCATTGACCTTGTTAAGTTCGTGGCTACGAAAGGACTCTGATTATGAACAAGCAGACCATTTATGATTTAAAGCCGGAAGGCAAGACCGTATATGTCCGTGTGGACTATAATGTTCCACATGACAAGGAAGGCCATATTCTTGATGACCGCCGGATCCGTGCTACGGTTCCCACGATTCGTTACCTGCTGGACCATGGGGCAGCCATTGTTCTTGCCAGCCATATGGGCCGGCCAAAGGGAGTGGTGAATAAGGAACTGTCCCTCGCCCCTGTGGCTGTCCGTCTTTCTGAAATTCTTTCCAGGGAAGTGCTTTTTGCGGATGACTGCATCGGCGAAAAAGCAGCTGCCCTGAAAAAAGGACTGGAACCGGGACAGATACTTCTTCTCGAAAATCTCCGCTTCCACAAGGAAGAAGAAAAGAACAATCCTGATTTTGTTAAAGAACTCATTGAAGGCTGTGATCTGGCAGTCAATGATGCCTTCGGCGTATCTCACCGTGCCCATGCATCGGTAGTCGGCGTAGGTAAAGTCATGCCCATGGTTTCCGGACTTCTCCTGAAGAAGGAAATCGATTTCCTGGACGGGGTTATTGAACATCCGGACCGCCCATTTGCGGCTATCATCGGCGGGGCAAAAATCAGCGATAAAATCCAGGTCATTGCCAACCTGATGGAAAAAGCGGATGTCATCCTGATTGGCGGCGGCATGGCCAATACCTTTGTAGCTGCCCAGGGTTATGATATGGGCCAGTCCCTGCAGGACCGGGACCGTTTTGACCTTGCCCGCAACCTGATGAAGAAAGCCCATGATATGGGATCGGAAATCATGCTGCCTGTGGATTTCATGGCCGGCGATTCTTTCTCTGAAAATGCAAAGACAAAAGTTCTTTCGGCTGAAGAATTCGGTGATCCCTGGATGGCACTGGATATCGGACCGAAGACCATTGAGCTTTATGTGGAAACCCTGAAGAAGATGAAGACCGTCGTATGGAACGGGCCTATGGGCGTATTTGAAATGAAACCGTTCTCCAAAGGTACTTTTGCCATTGCTGAAGCCATGGCTGACCTTAAGGCGACGACTGTCATTGGCGGCGGCGAATCGGCATCGGTGGTGGACCAGCTGGGAATTGAAGATAAATTCTCTCATGTTTCCACCGGCGGCGGCGCATCCCTGGAAATGCTGGAAGGCATGGTCCTTCCGGGAGTAGCCATTCTTGCAGATAAGGAGTGATGCTTTTTGAGGCAGACCCTGATCGCAGGAAACTGGAAAATGAATCTCACCGTTTCCGAAACAGAGGAATTTTTTAAGAATTTTAAATTCCGGAAGAAGGAAAATGTGGAGCTTTTGCTCTGTCCTCCTTTTACGGATATTCCGATTACCCGTTTTTTTCTGGAACGAACATCAGTCAAATGGGGCGCCCAGGACGTATATCCATCTCCCAAAGGTGCCTTTACCGGTGAAATTTCTCCATCCATGCTGAAGGATCTTGGCTGCACCTATGTCATCTGCGGTCATTCGGAACGTCGCCAGATTCTTGGCGAAAGCGATGAATTCGTAGGGAAGAAAGTGCAGGCTGTCCTGAAGGAAGGACTGACTCCGATTCTCTGCGTGGGAGAGACACTGGAAGAAAGGGAAGCGGAAAAAACGGAGAAACGGATCAGCGAAGAAATCGGTGCCGCTTTTTCCCTGCTGAAGAAAGAAGAAATAGAAAAAATAGTGATTGCCTATGAACCCATCTGGGCTATAGGTTCCGGCAGGGCGGCCACGGCAGAGGATGCAGAGAAAATTTCTTTCTTCATCCGTCACACCGTGAAAGAAGCAGCCGGTAAAAAAGCGGCAGAATCGGTACGCATCCTTTATGGAGGCTCCGTCAATGCCGATAACATTGCCGATTTCCTGAAAGAAAAAGATATTGATGGCGGGCTCATAGGCGGCGCAAGCCTGAAACCCGAATCATTTCTTGCTATATACAAAAACGCCTGAAAAGGCAAGTCCATGACAGAATTAACAGGAGGAATAAGAGAGCATGGCAGCAATTACTGATCTTCACGCAAGAGAAATTCTGGATTCCCGCGGAAATCCTACAGTTGAAGTGGAAATGGTCCTGGAGGACGGCACTTTTGCCAGAGCAGCCGTTCCATCGGGCGCATCTACCGGTATGTTTGAAGCTACCGAACTTCGTGACGGAGATAAGAGCCGTTACAATGGCAAAGGCGTACTGAAGGCTGTCAATCATGTGAATGGCGAAATCGCTGATGCTGTTCTTGGCTGGGATGCCAGTGACCAGAGAGGCCTGGATCATATCCTGATTAATCTGGATGGAACAGAAAACAAGAGCCGTCTTGGAGCCAATGCCATTCTCGGCGTATCCCTGGCAGCAGCTCATGCATCTGCAGAATCTGCCGGCCTTCCGCTTTATCAGTATCTGGGCGGCGTGAATGCCCATAATCTGCCGGTACCCATGATGAACATCATGAACGGCGGCGCTCATGCTGATAACAATGTGGATATCCAGGAAAGCATGATTATGCCGGTAGGCGCGCCAAGCTTCCATGAAGGTCTCCGGATGTGTGCGGAAATTTATCATGCCCTGAAAGAAGTGCTGAAGGGCAAAGGACTTTCCACTGCCGTCGGTGATGAAGGCGGCTATGCGCCGGATCTCCCCTCCAATGAAGCAGCAATGGAAGTCATCTGCGAAGCTATCGAAAAAGCCGGTTATTCTGCAGGAAAAGATGTAGTCCTGGCTACTGATGTGGCAGCTTCTGAACTGCTTGGTGATGACGGACTGTACCATCTGGCCGGCGACCATACCGCAAAGACTGCGGAAGGCATGATTGAATTCTATGAAAAACTGATTGATGAATACCCGATTATCTCCATCGAAGATGGCCTTGGTGAAGAAGACTGGGATGGCTGGAAGAAGCTGACCGATGCCCTGGGCAAGAAAGTCCAGCTCGTAGGCGACGACCTTTTCGTAACCAACACGAAACGTCTTTCCAAAGGCATTCATGCCGGCGTTGCCAATTCCATCCTGATCAAGCTGAACCAGATCGGTACCCTTACCGAGACTTTTGAAGCAGTCCAGATGGCACAGCGCTGCGGTTATACCGCCGTTATTTCTCACCGCTCCGGTGAGACTGCCGACACCACGATTGCCGATGTGGCTGTAGCTCTCAATGCAGGCCAGATCAAGACCGGTGCCCCGGGACGTACAGAAAGAGTGGCCAAGTACAATCAGCTTCTCCGTATTGAAGAAGAACTGGATGCCGATGCCTTCTACGGCAGCAGTGCCCTGACTCACAGAATGAAACGGTTTGAATAATTTCCAAAATAAAAATTCCTCNNGAGGAATTTTTATTTTGGAAATATTTCTGCAGCTCTAATAACGGGATGAAAATAGACAGCCCTTCATGGTATAATGGTTGAAGTGAATTTTAAACGCATCATTTGGTTAAAGGAGCGATACCATGAGTAAAGTATATGTAATCGGTCATAAGTCCCCGGATACGGACAGCATTGCTGCCGCTATTTCCTATTCTTACCTGAAAAGACAGCTGGGAATGGATGCAGTAGCCGCAAGAGCAGGGGAACTCAATAAGGAAACCGCTTTTGCCTTGGACTATTTCAAGGTAGAAGCACCGATCCTTCTGGAAACAGTTGCCAGAAAGGATCCGGAAGATGAAAAGACAAAAGTCATCCTGGTGGATCATAATGAATCCAAGCAGTGCGTGGATGGCATCAAAGATGCAGATGTTTTGGAACTCGTCGACCATCACCGCCTGGGTGATTTCGAAACGGAATCCCCGATTTTCATCCTCGTCCGCCCGCTGGGATGCGTGAATACCGTGATTTACGGACTTTACAAGCTGCATGGCTTAAAGCCGTCCAAAGAAGTGGCAGGGATGATGCTCTCCGCCATCATTTCCGATACCGTTCTTTTCCGCTCCCCGACCTGCACGGAAGAAGATAAAAAAGCAGTGAAAGAACTGGCTGAAATCGCCAGTGTGGATTATGAGAAATATGGCATGGACATGCTGAAGGCCGGTGCCGACATTTCCGATTATCCGCCGGAAAAGCTGGCTCATAATGACACGAAGGAATTCGAAGCCGGCGGCAAAACTTTCAGCTGCGGACAGATTTCCGTCATGGATGTAGAACCGATCAATGCAAAGAAAGCACAAATCATGAAAGCACTGGAAGCCACCAAGGCCGAAAAGGGCTATGAAGCATCCTACCTCATGGTGACTGATATCCTCACCGAAGATACCTATCTCTGGTTTACCGAAGGAGCTGCACCGGAGGCAGAGAAAGCCTTTGGCAAAAAATCTGAAAACGGTTATGTTTACCTGCCGAAAGTCATGTCCAGAAAGAAACAGGTGGCACCGTTCCTTCTGAAGGTTTATGGCGAATAAAGAGTTTCGCCCTGAAAGCCCATACATGACCCTGTCATATATGGGTTTTTCTTTTACTGAGGAGAAATAATGACAGACTTTTTAGATACATTGAACGACCGGCAGCTGGAAGCGGTCAGGCAGGTGGAGGGACCGGTACTCATTATGGCCGGCGCCGGTTCGGGAAAGACGAAAGCCCTGACCTGCCGTATCGCCTACATGCTCCGGCAGGGTATTCGTCCCGGAGAAATTCTGGCTATTACATTTACGAATAAAGCTGCAAAGGAAATGAAGGAAAGAGTCCATGGGCTTATCGGTCCGGCAGCGGACCGGATATGGATTTCCACTTTCCATTCTTTCGGCGTCCGTTTTCTCCGCCGCGAAATCAACAATTATCCCCCTTATAATGAAAAATTTACCATCTATGACTCCGATGATTCCAAACAGCTCGTCAAGAATGTGCTGAAGGAACTGAATCTGGATGACAAGATGTTCCCGCCCAATGCAGTGCAGGGCAGTATTTCCAATGCCAAGAACAAACTCCTTTCTCCCAAAGCATTCCGGAAAGAGGTGGGAGGAAACTTCTACAATCAGCGCATTGCCGATTGTTATGATCTCTATGATAAACACATGAAGCAGAACAATGCTCTTGATTTCGATGACCTCCTTTTCGTCACAACGGCCCTTCTTGCCAACGAGACCATCCGGAAACGGTGGCAGGACCGGTTCCACTATATCCTGATTGATGAATACCAGGATACGAACCACGCCCAGTACCTGATGGCGAAATACATCACCGGAAATCTTCAGAACATTTGCGCAGTGGGCGATGCGGATCAGAGCATCTACTCCTGGCGTGGCGCGGACTTAAGAAATATTATGGATTTCAAGTCCGACTATCCCCGCGCGAAAATCATCAAACTGGAACAGAATTACCGCTCCACCCAGACCATCCTGGATGCGGCCAATGCGGTCATCGCCAATAACCCGGACCGGCCATCCAAGACACTCTGGACCTCACAGAGAGGCGGCAGCCATCTGCAATGGTATACGGCCGATGATGAACATGATGAAGCTGAATTTATCGTCAATGTCATGAAGAAAAAACATGAGGAAAACCGGGAACCTTATGGAAATATGGCGGTCCTCTACCGCATGAATGCCCAGTCCCGCGTCCTGGAAGAACTGCTTGTAAAAAGAGGAATCGCCTATACCATGGTAGGCGGGACGAAGTTCTATGACCGGGCTGAAATCCGGGACATCATGGCCTATCTCAAGGTAATCAATAATTTCAGGGATAATATCAGCCTTGCCCGTATCATCAATGTACCTAAACGGGGGATTGGCAATACAACTGTCCAGAAACTCAATGACTATGCCAATGAAGGCGGCATGTCCATGTTTGAAGGGATCATGGCCGTGGGAGGATCTTCCATTTCCTCCGCGGCCCAGGCAAAACTGCAGAAATTTGCGGCCCTTATCTTTGATTTCCTCAATGCCTCTACCGAAGGCAATGTGTTTGACCTGATTCAGAAAATCATGACCGATACCGGTTATCTGAACCAGCTCCAGGAAAGCGATGATCCCCAGGCCCAGAGCAGGGAAGAAAATCTGGGCGAACTCCTTTCCGTGGCAAAAGATTTCGTGAACAGCCATCCCGAGGGAGGTCTTCAGGATTTTCTGGAACAGGTAGCTCTGGTGAACGACGTGGATACGTATCAGGAAACGGATGACAAAGTGACCCTCATGACCATGCACAGTGCCAAGGGACTGGAATTTCCGATCGTTTTCCTGCCGGGCATGGATGAGGGAATCTTCCCGGGGGTCCGTTCCCTGATGGATGAGTCAAAGCTGGAAGAAGAGCGCCGACTCTGTTATGTGGCTATCACCCGGGCGAAAAAGGAACTTTACCTTTCCAATGCCCACATGAGGACCATGTACGGACAGCTGAAACCCTACATCCCCAGCCGGTTTCTTGATGAAATACCGCCGGATCTTGTGGATCAGGCAATCGTCCGCCGGCAGGAAGTGAAGATGCAGACCGCCCGGAGATGGCAGGAGGAAAGCAGAAGCCGTTATGCCCTCTCTGATTCTGCCGTTGTCACAAAGCCTAAAAAGATAAGCGTAAAAGCCAGGTATGACTGGCAGGTGGGTGATATTGCCGTACACAATCTGTGGGGGAAAGGAAAAGTGCTGGCTGTAACAGGGAAGGACAAGAGCATGGTCCTGAAAGTGGAATTTCCCGGAAACAAGGTCAGACAGCTCATGGTTGCCTATGCACCCATTACGAAAGAAGAATAGAGGTAAGTTATGGTACCGGAAGAAATCAGGCAAAAAGTGGAGGCCCTTCGAAAGGAAATCCGCCATCACAGTTATCTGTACTATGTGAAGGACGCTCCGGAAATATCGGATTACGAATTTGATCATATGTATCGGGCACTGGTAGATCTGGAAAAGGAATATCCGGAAGTTGTGACTCCTGATTCACCTACCCAGCGGGTTGGAGGCAAGGCTTCCGATGATTTCAGCAAAGTCCGTTTCAGGAAGCCCATGCTGAGCCTGGCCAATGCATTCAGCGCCGATGAACTTCGCGATTTTGACCGGAGGGTCAAAGAAGGGCTCGGCACGGACAGGGTGGAATACATTACGGAACTCAAGATTGACGGCCTTTCCATGAATCTGATTTACGAAAACGGCAGCCTGGTCCAGGGACTGACCCGGGGTGATGGAAGAGTGGGGGAAGACGTGACGGCTAACGTGAAAACCATCCATACCATTCCCCTCTATATCGAAAATGCGCCGCCCTACATGGAAGTCCGGGGCGAAGTTTATATGCCCAGAAAAAGCTTCATCGCCCTCAATGAAGAACGGGATGAGGCAGGAATCATGCCCTTTGCCAACTGCCGCAATGCGGCAGCCGGCTCTCTCCGCCAGCTGGATCCCCACGTGACGGCAGCCAGGAATCTTGCCTTCTTTGCCTATGCCCTGGGGGATATCCAGGGACTGGAAATCCATTCCCAGGAAGAACTCCTGAAACAGCTGGAAATCTTCCATTTCCAGGTCAATCCGAACTACAGGAAATGGGATTCCATTGAAGGCGTCATTGGCGGCGTGAATGAATGGGAACTGAAACGCCACGATTTAGGCTATGATACCGATGGCATGGTCATTAAAGTCAACGATTTTGCCCAGCAGAACCGGCTTGGCGCCACGGTAAAGGATCCGAAATGGGCCATGGCCTATAAATATCCGCCGGAAGAAGCGGAAACCACAGTCGAAAGAATTATCGTTACCATGGGCCGCACCGGAGTACTGACTCCCTCTGCGGATTTGAAACCGGTTCATCTGGCCGGTACGACGGTCAAGCGGGCAACCCTTCATAATATGGATTTCATCCATGAAAAGGATATCCGGGTAGGAGACCGCGTCATTATCTACAAGGCAGGGGAAATCATTCCCGAGATTTCCAAAGTGCTCATTGATAAGAGAACGGGAAAAGAAGAAATATTTGAAATGCCTGAAACCTGTCCCATCTGCGGAGATCCGGTACAGCGGATAGAAGGCGAGGCTGCCTACCGCTGTGTCAATCCGGAATGCGGTGGAGTGGTACGGGAGAAACTTATCCATTTCTCTTCCCGCGACGCCATGGATATCGAAGGCATGGGACCGTCGGTGGTAGACAGCCTGCTGGCAGCCCATCTTGTCAATGATCCCGGTGATTTCTATACATTGAAGCAGGAAGATATAGAAGGTATAGAAAGAATGGGCGAGAAGAGCGCCTCCAATCTGGTTGCCGCCATAGCTGACAGCAAAGGAAGGGGACTGGCCAAACTCCTTTTTGGCCTTGGGGTACGTTTCCTTGGCGCAAAGGGGGCAGAACTCATTGCCCACCGTTTCCATACACTGGATAGAGTGATTGCGGCAGGAGTGGATGAAATCCAGGAAACCGAAGGCATTGGCAAAGTCATTGCGGGAAGCCTCTATGATTACCTTCATGATGTAAAAAACCTGACCATCATCAATAAACTGAAAAATGCAGGAGTCCTGATGGAAGAAGTCGTTCAGGAAGCAGAAGGACGTGCCTTTGAGGGAGAAATGGTTGTGCTGACAGGAAAACTTTCTTCCATGGGAAGAAGAGAAGCCGGGGACATCATCAAACGGCAGGGCGGCGATGTCCAGTCTTCCGTAACCAATAAAACGACCCTCGTGGTAGCCGGTGAAGATGCAGGCAGCAAACTGGAAAAAGCAAGGGCCAAAGGAATTGCCATTATCGATGAAGAAACATTCCTTGCCCGAGCCGGCGTTCAGGGACGTTAATCAGGAAAGATCTTAAATTTCACAGGTCATAAAAATCCCGGAAGACGGCTTCCGGGATTTTTTATGGACCGAAAGAAATCACAGGATGAATTATTTGGTTCCTGCCTTTTACGGCGCTTTATCTGGTGTGTTATAATTGATAAGGATTTTCTATTCACAAAGTAAGCATAAGGAAGTGTATCTATGAAAATTACCACCGAAGAAGCAAAAAAGATTGCGCTCCTTTCCCGCCTGGAATTCTCACCGGAAGATCTGGAAAAGATGCGTGATTCCATGAACAGCATCCTGACCTATATGGAAGAATTGAACCAGTATGATACCAGCGATGTTCCCCCGACGGTTCATGCCGTGGAACAGTACAATGTCATGCGTGAAGATGAACCGCATACATCTTTTACCAATGAAGAAGCACTGCAGAATGCGCCGGACAGTGAAGACGGCTATTTCAAAGTGCCAAAGATTATTTAAGGAGGAAGAGCAGTGAAATATACCATTCATGATCTCCATGAACAGCTGGTCAGGAAAGAAATCTCCGCTGTTGAACTGACGAAGAAAATCATTGCTCACCGGGACAGTGTGGAAGGCGAAATCCATGCCTATCTGTCCACCAGTGATGAATCTGCATTAAAAACGGCTGCCCTTGTAGATGAAAAGATTGCAAGAGGCGAAGAAATTTCCGATATGGCCGGCATCCCGGGGGCCATTAAGGACAATATGTGCATTAAAGGGCAGACCTGCACGGCAGCATCGAAAATGCTTGAAAAGTGGGTATCTCCCTATGATGCCACTGTCATTGAAAGACTGAAAAAAGAAGACTATGTATCCCTGGGCAAGACGAATCTGGACGAATTCGCCATGGGCTCCTCCACCGAAAGGTCTGCCTTTGGCCCTTCCCGCAACCCCTGGAATACGGAATATGTTCCCGGCGGCTCATCCGGCGGCTCTGCGGCAGCGGTTGCAGCCAATGAAGCCATCTGGTCCCTGGGTTCCGATACCGGCGGATCGATTCGTCAGCCTGCATCCTTTAACGGTATCGTGGGCCTGAAACCAACGTATGGCCTTGTTTCCCGTTATGGACTTCTGGCTTTCGCATCTTCCCTTGACCAGATCGGGCCTCTTGTCAAAGATGTGACCGATGCGGCTATCGTTTTGAATGCCATTGCGGGTCATGATGAAAGAGATTCCACTTCCATTCCTCTGGAAAAGAAGGACTATAAGAAAGCCCTTGTCCGCGATGTGAAGGGAATGAAGATCGGCGTACCGAAAGAGTTCTTCGGCAAAGGCATTAAGGAAGAAACAAAAGAAGCTATCCATAAGGCTCTCTCTTTCTACGAAAAAGAAGGGGCGGAAATCGTGGAAGTTTCCATTCCCCATATCAATAGCGGCGTATCCGTTTACTATATCATTGCTCCTGCAGAAGCCAGCTCGAATCTGGCCCGCTATGACGGAGTCAGCTATGGATTCCGGGCGGAAGGCAAAGATATTATCGATATGTATATCAAGACAAGAAGCCAGGGCTTTGGCGAAGAAGTGAAGCGCCGTATTATGCTGGGCAACTACGTTCTCTCTGCCGGCTACTATGATGCTTACTATCTGAAAGCACTGAAGGTCCGGACCCTCCTGAAACAGGAATTTGATGAAGCTTTCAAGAAATGCGATGTCATTGCAGCGCCGTCCGCATCGGGCACCTCCTTTAAATTCGGCGCCTTCTCTGACCCGCTGTCCCTGTATATGGAAGATATCTGCACCGTTCCGGTCAACCTGATTGGCGCACCCTCCATCAGCATTCCGGTAGGTTTCAAAGATGGAATGCCGCTGGGCATGCAGCTCATCGGAAAGACACTGGGTGAAGAAACCATCCTTCAGGCAGCCTATACATTTGAACAGGCCCATCCTGAATTGACAAAGACCGCGCCAAAAGGAGAGATTAAGGAATGAAATACGAAGCAGTCATCGGCCTTGAAGTTCATACGGAACTCCAGACAAAAACAAAAATTTTCTGCAGCTGCAAGACGTCCTTCGGCGCAGATCCGAATACCAATGTGTGCCCGGTATGCCTGGGCCTTCCGGGCGTCCTTCCTGTATTGAACAAGAAGGTACTGGAATACGCAGTACGGGCAGGCCTTGCACTGAACTGTGAAATTTCCCGGTTCAGCAAATTTGACCGTAAAAACTATTATTATCCGGATCTTCCGAAAAACTTCCAGACTTCCCAGTTCGATCTTCCTATCTGTGAACACGGATATCTGGATGTGGAGGTGAAAGGGGAAAAACGGAGAATCCGCATTACCCGCGCCCATATGGAAGAAGATGCGGGCAAACTTGTTCATCACGGCACTTCCATTACCGATTCCGATTACTCTCTGGTTGACTATAACCGTACCGGTACACCGCTTCTCGAAATCGTATCTGAACCGGATATGCGTTCCGCCAAAGAGGCCGTTGCCTATATGGAAAAAATGCGTGCCATCCTTCAGTATGTAGGTATTTCCGACTGCCGTATGGAGGAAGGAAGCCTTCGCTGCGATGCCAACGTATCTGTTCGTCCGGTGGGCCAGAAAGAACTGGGCACCAAGACGGAAATCAAGAATATCAACTCCTTTAAAGGTGTTGAAAGAGCCATCGAATATGAAGCCATGAGACAGGCAGAACTTCTCGAAGAGGGAGGCAAGGTAGTCCAGGAAACCCGTACCTGGGACGAAAAAGAAGGGGTTACCAAGAGCATGCGTACCAAGGAAGAAGCCAATGACTATCGCTACTTCCCGGAACCGGACCTTGTGCCTTTTACCGTCAGCGATGAATATATCGAAAACATTCGTAAGTCTCTCCCGGAACTTCCCGATGCCAGGAAAGCAAGATACATGAAGGAATTCGGCCTTTCTTCGGAAGATGCCGTATTCATGACCAATGATAAGGCCACAGCCGATTACTTTGAAGCCATGGTGTCAGCGGGCGCAGACCCCAAAGCTGCCGTCAACTGGCTCATGGGCGAATTTGCATCCCAGCTTTCTGCCGACGGTACCGAAATTGCTGAAGCGCCAGTTACTGCTGAAAATCTGGCAGGTCTTTTAAAGCTTATTGCGAAAGGAACTATTTCCGGAAAGATCGCCAAGAAAGTCTTTGCCACCATGTGGAAGGAAGGCGGTAAGGCAGAAGATATCGTCAAGGCCCAGGGGCTGGTACAGATCTCTGATACCGGCGCTCTTCAGGCTCTTGTAGACAAAGTGGTCAGCGAAAATCCGAAGGCCGTGGAAGACTTCAAGGCAGGGAAGAAAAAGGCCGTGGGTGCCCTTGTAGGCCAGATCATGAAAGCTACGAAAGGCAAAGCCAACCCGAGAGTCATCAATGAACTTTTGAACAAGAAACTCAAATCCTTATGAGCGAACCAGTCAAAGATGATGAGTATACGGAAGTTCATGAAGAACCCCGTACCATGTCAGAAGATGATGTCCGTGATTATCACGGGCTGACCCTGAATGAAAAAGGCGAAGAAGAACGAACCGGTCCTCAAGGCAATGAGGATATCCATGTGGGTAATGTCCATGTTCATGTGGTCAGTCTGGAAACCATGCCTTTATGGAAAAAGCTGCTCTTTGGCCTGATCTGTGTGGCTGTCATTGCTTTTTTTCTTGTATTTGCTATCGCAGCGGCCTGGGTTTTTGCCATTGGCGGCGCCGTGATTTTCGTGGCAGGAGTCATTCTTTATTTCTTACGAAAATACCTTTTATAGAAAAAGCCTCTCCGGAAGGGGAGGCTTTTCTATTTACAGACTGATGAGGATAACTGTTTTAAAGAACTGAAATTACAGGGACTTATTCGTGCAGCGATCAAATGGTATTTCCAGAAAGGAAATTTTTCTGCTCACGGTTGTCCAAACTTGAAAATTTTGTCCGGAAAATATAAATGGTATACTCCATCATAACTTTGAATGTGATACAATAAGGACAACTGTGAAAGAGAAAGTGTACTATATTGGAGGTATACAATGAACAGACAACTTTCTATGGAATTTGTAAGAATCACCGAACAGGCTGCCCTTCTGAGCGGCCGTCTCATGGGCGTTGGTGATAAAGAAGGGGCAGACCAGGCTGCCGTTGACGGGATGCATCAGCAGTTTGCCAAGACTCCTGTTTCCGGAACCGTAGTGATTGGCGAAGGCGAAATCGATGAAGCCCCGATGCTCTATATTGGTGAACATGTGGGAGCCGGCGGAGAAGAAGTGGATATCGCAGTTGATCCTGTAGAAGGAACAAATCTGGTAGCCAAAGGACAGAATGGCGCCATTGCCGTACTGGCCATTGCTCCCAAAGGCTGCCTGCTTCATGCTCCTGATATGTATATGCAGAAAATCTGCGTAGGCCCGAGGGCTAAAGGCAGGATCGATATCAATGCTTCCGTAACGGAAAACCTGAAAAACGTGGCTGATGCCATGAACCGTGAAATTTCCGACCTCACCGTTGTCATCCTTGACCGTGAAAGACATGAAGGCATTATCCGTGAAGCCAGGGCTGCCGGCGCCAGAATCCGCCTCATTACCGATGGCGACGTGGTTCCGTCCATTGACTGCGGTATTCAGGGAAGCGGTATCCATATGGTCATGGGTTCCGGCGGAGCTCCGGAAGGGGTTCTTTCCGCAGTAGGCCTGAAATGCCTTGGCGGCGACATGCAGGCAAAACTGCTCCCCCATACCGATGAAGAACTGAGAAGACTCCATGAAATGGGAATCGATGACCCGAACAAAGTCCTTACACTGGACGATCTGGTCAAAGGGGATGACTGCATTTTCTCTGAAACCGCTATTACCGACTGCGCAATGCTCCGCGGTGTCCGCTACTTTGGCGGTGGTGCAAGAACTTCCACCCTGGTGCTCCGCTACAAGACCGGAACGGTCCGTTTCGTAGATACCATCCATCGTTTTGGCGATCCAAGACCGGCAGTACGCCTGTCCTGATTCAGGATTTATAAAATAAAATGGCTTCCCTCGGGGAGCCATTTTTATTTCCATATACTTTTTAAACTTTTCAAAACTCCATGGCCCATAGTATAATAAAGAAGCTTTGTATCATGAATTTAGAAATGGAGAGTTGACTATGAGCAATCTGAACAAGAAATGCCGGGTTCACTATGAGGGAACCTTTAATGACGGGACAAAGTTTGATTCCTCCTATGACCGGGGCCAGCCGCTGGAATTTACCTGCGGTGCCGGACAGATGATTAAAGGTTTTGATGCTGCGGTAGTGGATATGAAAGTAGGGGAAATCAAAAATGTTCACCTCATGCCGGAGGAAGCCTATGGTATGCCGGATCCGAGAAATATTTTCACCGTCGGATTAAAACAGCTGCCCGGTTCTGAAAAGCTTTCCGTCGGTGCCCGTGTCATGCTGACAGGTCCCATGGGACGATTCCCTGTCACGGTGACTGAAAAGACCGATGCCACCATTACCTTCGATGCCAACAGTGAAATGGCAGGAAAGGAACTGAATTTCAAAATCGAACTGGTATCTGTGGAAGATTGATTCTGATGTGGATTCTCAAAGCTCTTTTCCCACTCGGGAAAGGGCTTTTAAAATTGAAAAACTCCCGAAACGGGATATCCGTTTCAGGAGTTTTTATGTATCAGAAGAAATTAATAGTTTTCAGCCTTGATAGCGAAGAAGCTTCTCGGATGACCGCAGACAGGGCATTCTACCGGAGCTTCCACAGCTTCAACGGTGTAGCCGCAGTTAGCGCACATCCAGAGTTTCTTTTCACCCTTCTTGAAGACCTGTTCGTTTTCCACGTTTGCGAGAAGAAGTTTATAACGTTCTTCATGGGATTTTTCGATTTCGCCTACTTTTCTGAAGAGGAAGGCAATCTTCGGGAAACCTTCTTTTTCAGCGGTTTCAGCAAATTCCGGATACATGGATGTCCATTCTTCATGTTCGCCGGCAGCAGCTGCTTTCAGATTGGCAGCAGTGCCATTCTTCAGATCGCCTACGAGCCAGAACCAGATTTTGGCATGAGCTCTTTCATTGAGAGCGGTTTCTCTGAAAATGTCAGCAATCTGGCGGGAGATTTTCGGGTCTTTTTCTGCTTCGGCAGCAAAAAGGGTATACTTTACGTGAGCCTGGGATTCACCGGCATAGGCAGCACGCAGATTTTTTTCGGTCTGGGTGCCGGCAACTTTTTTCATTTCTTCAACAAAGTTATCGTCGTACATAATAGTCCTCCTTTTAAAATAGCAGGAATAACAGCAGATATCAGAAATATTCTGCCTTACAAGTTCAGTATAAATTCTTTATCGATAAAAGTCAAATCAATAAAACTCATAGCTTTTTTGCACTTGTATGAGACATATAAAAGGCAATTGATTATTTTTTTGGAATGGTTATAAGAAAATTTTTTCAATTACTTAAATGTATATTCTGCGAAAAAATATATTTATTTTATTCAAGAAATTGTAAAATAAAAGATAGATAGGCGGATGTATCAGGTAATAATTTATTAGAATTCTACAAATTTTACACAATATTTACATACATGGGGTAACATGAAATAAACGGAATGCGTTCAATAACGGAGGGCACCTATGTTTAGTCTTGTCAACAAGCATGAAGAATTTTTTGATTTTCTGGTCACCAATGCTGAATATTTCCATAAAGGAACGGTTCTGGCCAGAGATGTGCTTCAGGATCCCGCAAAACTGGAACGTTCGATCAGGGAAGTCAGGAATCTGGAGCATTCTGCTGATGAGGTTACCCACAATATTTCAGCCAGGATGCGGCACGTCTTCATTACTCCTATTGACAGAGAGGATTTTTTTCTGCTGACCACCACGCTTGATGACTGCGTGGATGATATCCAGGATGTGGTTTTGAGTCTTAAACTGTATCATGCAGGGATCGGTTCACAAATGGCTCTCCGCATGGCTGATATCCTTGTCAATATGTCATCCGAACTCATCGTGCTTTTTCGCCTTTTGAAGGAAATAGACAAGAATGAAACGGAAATTGGTGAAAGGGCAAGGAAAATTAATGCTTTGGAAAGTGAAGGAGATGAAGTGTACCGGAATACCATTTCCGCTCTTTTCGACGGCACCCATGAAGTGATGGAAATTATTCGCCGGAAGGAAATTATGGAGGCTATGGAAGAAACGGCCAACCGGGCGGAGAAGGTGGGGAACCTGATTAAAGAGGTGGTCATGAAATATGCCTGATCTGTACATTATCGCTTTCCTTATCTGTCTGGCCCTGTGTTTTGATTTTATTAACGGCTTCCATGATACAGCCAATGCCATAGCGACCTGTGTGGCTACCCGCGCACTCAGTCCAAAGGTGGCCATTACTATGTCGGCCATACTGAATTTTGTGGGGGCCATGATTTCGACCGGTGTAGCCAAGACGATTGGCGGAGAAATCGTCACTTCTCCCCAGATGGTCGATTCCGTAGTGCTTTCATCAGCTCTTGCATCCGCGATCATATGGAATCTGTTTACCTGGCGCATCGGTATGCCGTCCAGTTCTTCTCATGCCCTTATTGGCGGCGTTATTGGCGCGGTTATTATTTCTTATGGCACCGGGGCTATTCATGCGGCCGGCGTCATGACGATTGTCATTGGGCTTGTGTGCTCGCCCGTGTGTGCCCTTATAACAGGTTATATTATTATGACGATTCTGTATGTGCTTTTCCGGAATGTCGGCAAGTCCCGCGTGAATTATGTGGCTACCCATATCCAGATGGTTTCGGCAGCGCTTATGGCTTTTTCACATGGATCCAATGATGCCCAGAAGTCCATGGGGATTATTACACTTGCTCTTCTTTCAGGCGGTTATATCAGCCAGCTGGAAGTGCCCTGGGAAGTAAAAGTGGCCTGTGCCCTTGCCATGTCACTGGGAACTTCCGTGGGAGGGTGGAAGATTATCCGCACTGTGGGCAACAAGATTTTCCGCATGCAGCCGGTGAATGGTCTGGCTGCTGACCTGAATTCGGCCATTACTATTTTCAGCGCTACCATGCTTCATTTGCCCGTATCTACTACTCATGTAGTGACGGGGTCCATTATGGGCGTAGGCTGGGCGACGAGATTTCGCGCCGTTCACTGGAGCGTGGCCTATCAGATGGTTTCTGCCTGGGTTATGACGATTCCCTGCACCGCCGTGGTGGGGGCTGTTGTTTATCTCATCATCCGGCAGATTTTGGGATAAAAATTCAAAAACCGCAGTGAAGGCTGCGGTTTTTTGATTGCCCTGACAGCCGGCCGCTTTTGAAATTGTTTTATTTCCCGGATATGGTACAATAGGACAGATATAGGTAACCCGGGCAGGGTATAGGGAGGACAAAATGCTGATTCAATGGTTTCCCGGTCATATGACCAAGACGAAAAGAATGATTGAAACCCATCTGAAAGCGGTAGATGTGGTGGCAGAACTTCTGGATGCCAGAATTCCCGCTTCCAGTGCCAACCCCATGGTGGATGAACTGGTACAGGGAAAACCGAGAATCGTAATCCTGAATAAGGCGGATCTTGCAGATCCGAAGGAAACGGATAAATGGGTGAGTTACTACCGGAGAAGGGATATTCCGGTGGTGCCTATGAGCGTTGGGAATGCGAAAAATAAAAAGAAACTGCTTGCGCTGATTCGTGAGACCGCAGCGCCGGTTCTGGCTAAATGGCAGAGGAGAGGGCTTAAAGCCCGTTCCGTACGTATTATGATTCTGGGGATTCCCAATGTTGGCAAATCTTCCTTAATCAATTTCCTTGCCGGCACGGCGGCGGCCAGGACGGCCAATACGCCGGGCCACACCCGGGGAAAACAGTGGGTTCGTCTTTCAGAAGGGCTCGATCTTCTGGATACGCCCGGAGTTTTGTGGCCAAAGTTTGATGACCAGACTGCGGCTCTCCGGCTCGCTGCTACCGGGGCTATTGCCGGTGATGTATTTAACCCGGATGAAGTGGTTCCTGTTCTTCTTTCTTCTTTGGCAGAAACGGCGCCGCAGGTGCTGAAGGAAGTGTATCGCATAGAAGATGTGCATCAGGATCCCCAGCTTCTTCTGGAAGCAGCCGGCCGCAGGAGAGGATGTCTCCTTCCGGGAGGCGCCATCGATTATGATCGCGCGGAAACGGTGGTGCTCCGTGATTTCAGAAGCGGCAGGCTGGGACGGATTACCCTGGATCCCCTGCCTTCGGAGGATAGACATGAAAATAGCTGAAATCCGTGAAATATTACAGAAAGATGATGTTCCGGAAGAAGTACTGCAGGAAATACTCTCCGATTCCCGTAAAGGGGTACAGAACCTTGTGCAGGCCTACATGAAAAGACTTGAGAAGCTGAGCCGGGAAAAATTGCGTGTGGAATCCATGTATGAGGTGGAAAGCAGTTTTTATAAAAAAGGCATGAATCTCATAGCCGGTATAGATGAAGTTGGAAGGGGACCTCTGGCTGGGCCGGTGACGGTGGCAGCTGTCATTCTGAAGCCTCACTGGTTTGCGGCAGGGTTGAATGATTCCAAGAAAGTAACGCCCGTTCACCGGGAGGAACTTTCAAAGAAAATCCATGAGGAAGCTGTGGATATTTCCATTTACAGCCTTCCGCCGGAAGAGATTGATGCCGTAAATATTTATGAAGCGACCATGATGGCCATGTATCAGGCAGTAAAAAACCTGAAAGTGAAGCCGGATGCAGTCATTGTGGATGCCATGCCTCTCCATTTTCCCTTCCCCACGGTATCCATGATTCATGGTGACGCCCGAAGCGCTTCGGTAGCTGCCGCGTCAATCGTGGCTAAAGTATATCGGGATCATCTGATGGATGAGTATGACAGGGAATATCCGGGTTACGGTTTTGCCAAAAACAAGGGATATGGTACGGCAGAGCATATTCATGCTTTAGAAGAGCTGGGGGTGACTCCTATCCACAGGAGAAGTTTTGAACCGGTGAAAAGCATGGTTCTGGGCAGATATTAGAGAGGAGTATACTATGAAACAATGTATGGATTCGGAAAATCTCCATCGTCGTTTAAAGAAAATTATCGGACAGGTTCAGGCTATCGACAGAATGGTAGATGAGGATATTCCCTGCGAGGATATCATTACACAGGTCAATGCGGCCAAGTCGGCCCTTCACAAGGTGGGGCAGATCATTCTGGAAGGTCATCTGCAGCACTGTGTGCGGGATGGTATCGAACAGGGGAACGCGGAGGAGACCATCGCCAAGTTCGCCAAGGCGGTGGAAAGATTTTCTAATATAATATAAGAGTTCAACATTAATCCATAAATAATTTAAGAATGAATCAAAAAAACAATAATAAAATTAAAAATAATTATTTTAAAATACAATTTGATTAAAAATTCGGAAGCGTCCGCTGATTTTATTGCTACTTCCTTTTTTGAGTGTTACAATTTTAAAAGTGGCAGATAATGAAAACATAAATGCCATGTATTTTTGTTGTCCTGCGGAGGATTTCTATTTGTATCCGGTCAACATCAAGGTCAGGGATATGAGCTGCCTCGTGATCGGGGGCGGGCATATAGCTCTGAGAAAAGTCAGTAAACTTCTTCATGAAGGAGCAGAGGTAACGGTACTGGCACCGGCTCTTTCGGAAGAACTTATGGAATTGTATCGGAAAAATCGCATCCAATGGAAGCAGGCTTTTTATAAGCCTGGAGATACTGCAGGGTATCATTTCGTGGTGACAGCCTGTGGAGTAAGAAATGTGGCAGAACAGGTACGGAAAGAAGCTTTGAATCATTTTTTTCTGTACAATGGGGCGGATTTTCCATCTTTGGGAAACTGTTCTCTGCCTGCCGGTTTTGAAACGGGAGGAATCGGATTTGCCATTTCCACCAATGGCCGGTCTCCTGCCATGGCAAAATATATAAAAACATGGCTGGAGAGGGAGATTCCCCCTTCTTTTGGTGCCTGGCTTGACCGGGTGAGCGTGATTCGGGAAGGGCTTCCGGATGAACTCTCTTCCAGCCGGGCAAGGGAATGCTTCTGGCATTCCGTTTTTAGTGACCAGATCATGAATCTGGTCCTTTCAGGGAAGTTGGACGAAGCAGAGGAGTGTGTACGTCATGCAATTGGTCGTTTTAGGACTGAACCATAAAACGGTTTCCGTAGATATCCGGGAACAGTTTGCTATTTCCGAGGAGAGCGCCAGGAGCGGGCTCCGCCATCTTGATGAACAGGAGGGCATAGAGGAGGCAGTGGTTCTTTCCACTTGTAACCGGACTGAAATTTACGCTGTTCTTAAAGATAAGTCTGCAAAGGAAACTCTGGAAAAATTTTTCCTCGCTCTTTCCGGGAACAGTGAAGCCAAAAAAGAATATTTCTTCTATTTTGAAGGGGAAGAATGTATCCGCCATCTGTTTGAAGTGGCCTCCGGCCTTGATTCCATGGTGATTGGTGAAAGCCAGATTTTAAACCAGATTAAAACTGCTTATACCATGGCGCTTTCAGAAAAAGCAACAAAGACAATCCTGAATACTCTTTTTCACAGGGCAATTACTACCGGAAAACGGGTTCGCACGGAAACCCGTATTTCCTACAGTGCTGTCTCTGTCAGTTATGCGGCAGTCAAACTGGCAGAAAAGATTCTTGGCAGTCTTTCTGAAAAAACGGCCATGGTTTTTGGTGCCGGAGAGGCAGCGGAGCTTCTGGTGAAAAACCTGCAGGGCAAAGGTCTGAAAAAAGTCATTGTTACCAACCGTCATCTGGACAAGGCAGAGGAACTGGCAAAGAAAATCAATGGGGAAGCAGTTCCTTTTACAAATGCTCTTTCCCATGCGGACGACGTGGATATCATGGTCACTGCAACCGGCGCTTCCCAGTATATCGTCAAAGCCTGGGATGTGCGGAATCTGATGATGCGGCGCGGCGCAAAACCGCTGGTAGCGATCGATATTGCCGTTCCCTGCGATATTGAGCCGGAAGTAGGAAATATCAGAAATGTTACTCTTTATAATATCGACCATCTGCAGGAAATCGTAGCCAATAATATCCGGTTCCGCGAAGAAGAGGCGGAGAGAGCCAAAGTCATTGTGGAAGAGGAAATCAAATCCATTGAAGATCGTTTCCGCTATTTAAGTACAAGGCCTGTCATGGTTTCTCTTTCCGACAAGGCAGAGGAAATCCGGCAGCGTGAACTGCGCAGGGGACTTGCTAAAATAGAAGGCCTTACGGAGGAAGACTGCCGTGTGCTTTCTCACATGACTCACATGATTGTTCGTAAAATTTTAAGAGAACCCATGATTCAGCTGAATGAATTCGCGGGAACAGAATGGGAATCGAGAGATAAGAAAGCGGTTACCCGTCTCTTTAAACTGGACGTCAGAAAGGGGCAGGAACTTGAAAAATAAAATAACGATCGCAACCCGGGAAAGCCTTCTGGCACTCTGGCAGGCAAACTATGTGGCTGACCGACTTCGGGAACAGTATCCCTCTCTTCAGGTTGAACTTTTACCTGTAACCACCAAAGGAGATCAGATACTGGATCGTCCCCTGGTGGAAATCGGCGGTAAAGGTCTTTTTATCAAGGAACTGGAAGTCATCCTTCTGGAAGGGAAAGCGGATATTGCGGTTCATTCTTTGAAAGATATGACGGCAGCCTGTCCGGAAGGCCTTACGATTGCTGCCGTTACGGACAGGGAAGATCCAAGAGATGCTTTTGTTTCCAATACATATAAATCCCTGAAAGAACTTCCGCTTCATGCCCGGGTGGGGACATCCAGCCTTCGCCGTCAGGCCCAGCTTCTTCACTGGAGAAATGACCTTGATGTACGATCCCTTCGTGGAAATGTACAGACCCGTCTCCGCCACCTGGATGAAGGAGATTTTGATGCGGTGATTCTGGCTGCAGCCGGGCTGAAACGGCTGGGGCTGGGAGACCGGATTACTTCATATATTTCCACAGATGACAGCATTCCTGCCGCCGGCCAGGGCGTCATGGCCATTGAAGCCAGATCTTCTGATCAGGATACACTGGATCTGATTTCTTTCCTTCACAATAAGGAAGTGGCTTCCTGCATCCGGGCTGAACGGGCTTTTCTTGCCAAAGTGGGCGGAGACTGCAAAGTGCCGGCAGGGATTTATGCCATACCGTCAGGGAAAGGAAATATGGAAGTAAAGGCTTTTATTGCTTCTCCTGATGGGAAAGAACTGTATCGTGCTGAGAATACAGGAACCATTGATGCTGCAGAATCACTGGGAAGTTCCATCGCGGAAAAACTGCTGGATGCCGGGGGAAGACAGATTCTGGAGACGCTTCAGAAAATCTGATTGTATTTGAGGAGAATTTTATGAAAAAAGGGAAAGTTTATCTGATTGGTGCAGGGCCGGGAGATCCGGAACTTCTGACGCTTAAGGGGAAAAGATGCCTGGAAGAAGCTGATGTGGTAGTTGGCGATTATCTTGCCGATAAAAGGCTTCTCCGCTTCATGAATCCGGAGGCCGAATATATTTATGTCGGCAAGAAGGCAGGCAATCATACCATGAAGCAGCATGATATCAGTCTCCTCCTGGCAGAAAAGGGAAAAGAGGGAAAAGTTGTTGCCCGTCTGAAAGGCGGAGACCCCTTCGTTTTCGGCCGCGGCGGGGAGGAAATCGAAGTTCTTAAAGAGGCAGGCGTGCCGTTTGAGGAAGTCCCCGGCGTTACGAGTGCTATTGCCGCTCCGGCTTACGCAGGAATCCCGGTGACCCACCGTAAAATAGCAGCATCTTTTGCTGTCATTACCGGTCATGAAGACCCGACAAAAAATGAATCTTCCATTCACTGGGACAAGCTCGCCGGCGGAGTGGACACACTGATTTTCCTTATGGGCGTGTCTAATACGGCCATGATTGCTTCCCAATTGATTAAATATGGTAGAAGCAAGGATACGCCGGCAGCCTTTGTCCGCTGGGGCACCCGTCCTTATCAGGAAACGTATACCACGACGCTGGAAAATGCATCGGAAGATGTTAAGAAACTTGGCATTAAGCCGCCGGCGGTATTCATTGTCGGAGATGTGGTCAATCTCCGGCAGGATATGAGGTGGTTTGACAACCGTCCCCTTTTTGGAAAACGTATCATCGTTACGCGCTCAAGATCCCAGGCTTCCCGTCTCGTGGATGTGCTGAATGAAAAAGGCGCCGAAACCATCGAGATTCCGACAATAGCTATCAAAGAGCCTTCCGATAACTATAAAGGAATGGATGAGGCGCTTGAACACATTTCAACTTACGACTGGCTTCTTTTTACCAGTCAGAACGGGGTGGATTATTTCTTCAAACGGCTTTATGATAAAGGAATGGATACCAGGGCATTGGGCCATCTGAAAATCGGTGCCATCGGACCGGCAACGGCCCGCTGGCTTGCCCGTCATGGCATAATGGCAGATTGTGTGCCTGAAAAATACAAGGCAGAAAATCTGCTGGCCGTTATGAAACCCCTCCTTAAAGGAAATGAGAAGATTCTTCTTGCCAGGGCAAAAGTGGCAAGAAGTGTTCTTCCGGAAGGACTGCGCGATTTGGGCTGTTCTGTGGATGTGGTAGAAGCATACCAGACCGTATCGGATGAGGAGAATAAAGAGAAACTGATTGAAATTCTTCAGAATCATGATGCCGATATGATTACTTTTACCAGTTCATCAACGGTTTACAACCTGATGAACCAGCTTGATGGGAAAGGTGAGCTTTTAAAGGGCGTAACCCTTGCCTGTATCGGGCCCATTACGGCAGACACCTGCAGGAAATATAATCTGGAACCATCTATTATTTCCAAAGTTTTTACAATTGATGGTCTTGTTCATGCCATTGAAGAAGGAGTCAGTCAGAAATGAAATTAAATACTCTTCGCCCAAGACGTCTCAGAAGAACGGAAGCGATCCGTTCCATGGTCAGGGAAAATTCCCTGGAACTCAATGATTTCGTTTACCCGATTTTCGTTGTGCCGGGAACCAATATTAAAGAAGAAATTCCAAGTATGCCGGGACAGTACCATCTCTCCGTTGATAACGCGGTGAAGGTGGCTGAAGAAATTTATAAAATGGGTATTCCTGCCGTGGAAGTTTTCGGCCTTCCGGAATACAAGGATGATATCGGATCTTCTGCCTGGGATAAGACAAGTCCTGTGCAGCGTGCTATGAAAGCCATCAAGGCAGCGGTACCGGAACTCGTTATCGTAGGCGACGTGTGTCTCTGCCAGTATACGAAGAGTGGTCACTGCGGCCAGCTGAAGGGTCATGAAGTGGATAATGATCCAACCCTTGAATTGCTTGCCAAAGTGGCTCTTTCCCAGGCTGAATGCGGCGCGGACATTGTGGCACCGTCTGATATGATGGATGGCCGTATTGCGAAAATCCGTGAAACCCTGGATGCCAATGACCTTCAGGATGTTTCCATTATGTCTTATGCAGTCAAATATGCATCCGGCTATTATGGACCGTTCCGTGATGCTGCCGATTCTGCTCCCCAGTTTGGTGACCGCAGGGGTTACCAGATGGACCCGGCAAACAGCAGGGAAGCCATGAAGGAAGTAGATCTGGATATGGAAGAAGGAGCAGATATCATCATGGTAAAACCGGCTCTGGCCTATCTGGATATCGTCCGTCAGGTTCGTGACCATGTAAACCGCCCTGTTGCAACGTATAATGTGTCCGGCGAATATGCCATGGTCAAGGCGGCCGCAGCAAAGGGCTGGATTGATGAAAAGAGAATCGTCATGGAATCCCTGCTCTGCATGAAACGGGCCGGTGCGGATATCATTATTTCCTACCATGCACCTGACGTGGCCAAATGGATGAAGGAGGAAAAGGGGTTATGATCAGCCTGGAAAAATCGAAGGCTGCCTTTGAGGAAGCCCGGCTTTACATGCCGGGGGGAGTCAACAGTCCTGTTCGTTCCTATCCCCATATGGGCTGCCCGCCACCTTTCATCAAAGAGGCAAAAGGCTCTCATATTACTGATATTGATGGAAATACTTACATTGATTATGTAGGTTCCTGGGGGCCCATGGTCCTTGGTCATGCTCATCCTGCCGTGATTTCTGCCATTCAGAAAGCCGCAGAACGAAGCACCAGCTATGGGGCTCCCACGCTGATGGAAACGGAAATCGCCAGGCTGATTCATGAAGTATATCCTTCCATCGAAAAGATGCGTATGGTCAATTCCGGTACTGAGGCTACCATGAGCGCACTTCGTGCAGCCCGCGGCTATACGGGACGAGATAAAATCCTGAAATTTGAAGGATGTTATCATGGACATGGGGACAGCCTTCTTGTAAAGGCCGGTTCCGGTGCGGCTACTTTTGGAAGTCCTGATTCAGCCGGGGTAACAAAAGGAACGGCCAAAGATACCCTTGTCGTACCCTATAATGATATTCCCGCATTTACCCGGATCATGGATGAACAGGGTGATGAAATCGCTGCTGTCATTGTAGAACCGGTAGCAGGAAATATGTGCTGTGTCCCGCCGGTAGATGGATTCCTCGATACGCTCCGGAAGGAAACGGAAAAACATGGTACAGTCCTTATATTTGATGAAGTCATGTGCGGTTTCCGTACGGCTTTCCATGGAGCCCAGGCAAGATACCATATTCATCCGGATCTGACCTGCCTTGGCAAAATCATTGGCGGGGGCCTTCCGGCTGCCGCTTATGGCGGACGCAGGGAAATCATGAACTGCATCGCCCCGGATGGAAGTGTTTATCAGGCAGGAACTCTTTCCGGAAATCCTCTGGCCGTGACTGCCGGTATTGAAACACTGAAGCAGATGATGGCCATTCCGGATTTCGATCAGATTCTCGAAAAGAAGACCAGAGCCCTTCTGGAAGGCTGGAAAAAGGCTGCCGACAAAGCGGGAGTACCACTGGTATGCCATCAGTCCGGCTCCATGTTTGGCATTTTCTTCTCCGATAAGGAAGTCCTGAACTACCAGGATGCCTGCGCAGCCAATGCGAAACAGTTCAAAGCCTGGTTCCTCTCCATGCTGGATCAGCATATTTATCTGGCACCTTCTCCTTTTGAAACGCTGTTCATGTCCTTTGCACACAGTGATGAGGACATTGAAGTGAGCATTCGTGCAGCTGAAAAGGCAATGGAAGCCGCAGCAAAAGCATAATTTTTATAAAAAATCCCGGTTCTCGCCAAGAGACCCGGGATTTTTTGCATTCAATTTCATAATATATTTTTCAAAATATGATTTAAATCATTACTGAATATCATAACAAATCGTTAATTCATACTATTTATTTATGAATTGCTTTTACTCATTGACGAATCATTTCATTCAATCTTACAATGAATAGAAAGAGAAAATTGAACATTCTTTCAGCAGGAGGTACCATGCAGACTACCGCTTTTGGGAATGATGGAGAAAGCCTTGCAAAAGTTTACCTGATGAAAAAAGGATATCGGTTTATCAGGCGGAATTTCAAAAGTGCTCATGGTGAAATCGATCTGATTATGGAAGATGGGGAAACTCTGGTCTTTGTGGAGGTTAAAAGCCGGCACAACCGAAGGTATGGCGAACCGGTGGAATCGGTGAGGCCGGTGAAACAGCAGCATATCCGTTATACGGCCAGAATGTACCTTCTGGGCCGCCGTATCGAAGGAAGGAGAATCCGTTTTGATGTGGTGGAAATCCTGGCAGAGCCCGGAGGGACTGCCAGATATCGTCATATAAAGAATGCTTTCTGAACAGAATTTTGACCAATAAGGAGAAATGCCTATGTATTCAAAAGTTCTGGGAACGACCACTTTCGGGCTTAACGGGCATGTGATTGGTGTGGAAGTAGATATCAACAAAGCTGTACCTGCTTTTGATATCGTCGGACTTCCGGCAGCTTCCATCAAGGAATCGAAGGAACGGGTCCATTCGGCCATTCGGAATTCCGGTTACCATTTCCCTGTCGACAAGGTCACGGTCAATCTGGCGCCGGCGGATTTGAAGAAGGATGGTTCCGGTCTGGATTTGCCCATTGCCATCGGGCTTCTGGCAGCGAGTGGTGAAATTCCTGCGGAATGTCTGACCGATACGATTTTTATTGGAGAACTATCCTTAAAGGGAGAAATACGGCCGGTTCCCGGCATTCTTTCCATGGTACTTGCGGGGAAAGAAGCGGGGATATCCCGTTTCTTCATGGCCCCTGGAGTGACCAACGAAGCTCTTCTCTGCGAAAATATAGAGGTTTATGGTCCAAAGACACTTAGGGAACTGGTGGAATTCCTGATAGGGAAAGAACCCCTGCCGCCGGCAGTGCGCCATGAAACAAGACAGGAAATCATGAGCGACGTGGATTTTGCCGAGGTGCAGGGACAGTTCATGGCGAAAAGGGCTATGGAAATTGCGGCAGCCGGTGCCCATAATATGCTCATGACCGGACCTCCGGGCTCAGGAAAGACCATGCTTGCCCGCCGAATTACCACCATTCTTCCGCCCATGACAAGGGAAGAAGCGCTGGAAGTCACGAAAATTTACAGCGTGGCCGGACTTTTCAAAGCGCAGGACATCATCAGGGAAAGACCTTTCAGGAGCCCGCATCATACGATCAGCATGGCCGGCCTTATCGGCGGCGGCACGATTCCCCGTCCGGGAGAAGTGACGCTGGCTCACCGGGGCGTACTGTTCCTTGATGAACTTCCTGAATTTCCAAGATCCGTATTGGAAGTGCTCCGACAGCCCCTTGAGGACAGGGAGGTTCATATTTCCAGAGTGAATGCATCGTTCACTTACCCTGCGGATTTTATTCTTATTGCAGCCATGAATCCATGTCCCTGCGGCTATCTGGGGGATCCTGATCATCCCTGTACCTGCACGGATGGGGAAATAAGGAGTTACGGGCGAAAGATTTCAGGCCCTCTGCTGGATAGAATTGATCTTCATGTATCGGTGCAGCGGCCTAAATACAGTGAATTGACGGCAACTATCAAGGGAGAAGCCTCTAAAGATATAGCTGCCCGGGTGGCCTCGGCAAGGGCGATTCAGGCAGAACGGCTGTCACGCTGGCATATGCAGAACAATGCCCAGATGGGCCACCGGCAGCTGAAAGAAACCTGCGCACTGGATAAAGATGGTACGGAAATGCTGAGGGAGGTTTTTGAAAAACTTCATTTATCGGCACGAAGCTATGACCGCATTATCAAAGTGGCAAGAACCATTGCTGATCTGGACGGGAAAGAACAGATTCAGTCGGATCATGTCGCAGAGGCCATCAGTTATCGGAATATGATTCCCCGGAGGTAAGTTATGGATAAGTATGCGGCTGCCCTTCCGGGATGCCCGGGCCTTGGCGCGAAACACATGCGGGGACTCATTGAATTCTTTAATACGCCGGAAGATGTATGGAAAGCATCCGACGAGGATATACGCAATGCGAAGATTTTAAAAGGGAAGACCGAAGCAGCATTTCTGGAATGGCGGCATACGACAGATCCGGACCGGGTAGAAGAGGAATTATTTAAGACAGATATCCGCTGCTGCACCTGGGAAGATGAAGATTATCCACCTCTCCTTGCAACAACTTCCAATCCGCCAGCGGTCCTCTTTTATAAAGGAGCCGTGCCAACCGATGAAAAATTGATTGCCGTAGTGGGCTCCAGAAAAGCTACTTCCTATGGAATCCAGACGGCAGGAACTTTTTCCAGGGAACTGGCAAAGCAGGAAGTAACCATTGTTTCCGGAGGCGCCAGAGGAATTGACAGCGCCGCCCATAAAGGAGCACTGGAAGGAAAGGGAAAAACTATTGTAGTAGCCGCCTGCGGCCTGGACCGGGTCTATCCGCCGGAAAACAGGAATCTTTTTCTCCAGATTGTTGAAAATGGAGGGACCCTTATTTCCGAATATCCGCTGGGGACACCTCCCCTGGGACGGCAGTTTCCTGCCAGGAATCGTATTATTTCCGGCATGGCAAGGGGAGTTATTGTCGTGGAAGCGGCGGAGCGGAGTGGATCCCTGATCACTTCTGATTTTGCCCTGGAAGAGGGAAGGGACGTTTTTTCCGTACCCGGGAGCATCTATATTCCCTCCTGCAAAGGGACGAACCAGTTAATACGGAATGGGGCTATCTGCTGTACTTCCTATAAAGATGTGCTCAGCGAATATGGCTGGGGTGCGGTAGAAAAGCCGGGCAAAGAAAAAGTTTTCAAAGAACAGTTGACACTGGAAGAAGAATTGGTGTATCGTTTCTGCTGTACGGAAAATGAGATTACTGCGGAGGATATCATTCAGCAGTCCGGTTTGTCTGTGGTGAAATTGACTATGCTCCTCCTTCAACTGCAGCTGAAAGGTTATATTAAGGAAACCGGCCCCGGCAGGTATATCGTAATCAAAAGCTGAACAGTTATAAACCTCGGGTAATCTTTGGATTTATATGGACTTAATTTCTTCAGGGAGGATTCATCTTGCCCATTACAAGAACGATTACAATTACAAAGAAAAGAAAAGGCCGCAAGACCGGTGAAATTACATTCAGGAGAAAACCCAATCCTAAAGGAAAGCATCTGGTAGTCGTGGAATCACCGGCAAAAGCAAAGACGATTGAACGGATCCTTGGTCCCGATTATAAAGTCATGGCTTCGAAAGGTCATCTGCGGGATCTTCCAAAGAAAACGCTGGGGGTCGACATCGATGACGGTTTTACCCCGGAATATGTGGATTCCGTGGAACGGGAGTCTGTCATTAAGGATTTACAGAAGGAAGCCAACCGGGCCAGGGACGTGCTTCTGGCAACGGACCCCGACCGTGAAGGCGAAGCGATTTCCTGGCATCTGTCAAAGCTTCTTGACGTCAATCCTGCTGATCATGTACGAATCGCTTTTCATGAAATTACCCCGCCGGCTATCAGGGCAGCCATTGCCCATCCCGGACCGATTGATATGAACCGCGTCGATGCCCAGCAGGCAAGACGCGTACTGGATCGTCTCGTGGGATATAAACTTTCCCCCTGGCTCTGGAAACAGATTTATCGGGGACTTTCGGCCGGCCGCGTGCAATCCGTGGCAACCCGCCTTATCTGTGAAAGGGAAGAAGAAATCAAAGCCTTCAAGCCGGAAGAGTACTGGACGATTGAGGGCATTTATCAGAAAGATAACCGGGAAAAATTTACTGCAAAACTCATCCAGATTGATGGAAAAGAAGCGGTGATTTCAGATAAGGAAACGTCAGACCGGGCCGTGGCTGAAATCGATGGGAAAGATGCGGAAATCCTTTCCGTCGTCAAGTCGGTGAAGCAGAGGAAGGCAAAGCCTCCCTATACCACATCCACTATGCAGCAGGATGCCGTCAACAAGCTCAATTTCCCATCCAGAAGGACTATGGCGGTTGCCCAGACACTGTACGAAGGCATAGAAGTGCCGGGCCATGGTCATGTGGGCCTTATTACCTATATGCGTACGGATTCTACCCGTATTTCTGATGAAATGATCAATCAGGTACGGCCTTATATAGAATCGGTATACGGGGAAGAATACCTGCCGCCGAAGCCTAATATATTTGCAAAATCAAAAAAGGCCCAGGATGCCCATGAAGCCATTCGTCCCACCAGCCTTCTTTTCCCGCCGGAGGCGCTGGAATCCGTGCTGACACGGGAGCAGATCAAGCTGTATACGCTGATCTGGAACCGCTTTATCGCAAGCCAGATGGCTCCACAGAAACAGCAGACCACTACGGCCCTTTTGGGAAGTGGACGATGTGTGCTGAAGGCGACGGGAAGCAGAGTCCTTTTTGATGGATTCACTGTCATGCAGTCGGCCAAAGAAAAGAAGGCGGAAGGCGAAGATATCCATGAGCTTCCATCCCTGAAAAAAGGCGAAATTGTCAGAAATGTGAAGACAGAGGGGGAACAGCATTTTACTTCCCCGCCGCCCCGGTATACAGAAGCCAGCCTCATCAAAACGCTGGAGGAAAAGGGGATTGGACGTCCTTCCACCTATGCTCCTATCCTGGATACAATTCAGAAGAGGCAGTATGTGGTAAAAGAAGGGAAGCAGTTCGTCCCTACGGAAATCGGATTCAAGACGACGGATCTTCTGAAAAAATATTTCGAAGGAATCATCAATGTGGATTTTACGGCCAGCCTGGAAAGCTGGCTGGACAAAATTGCCGATGGACAGGCTACCTATACGAAGGTCCTTACCGATTTCTATAAAGTCTTCAGCAGCGAACTGGAAGCCGCCAATGTGGAATCTGAAAAGGAACGGAAAGAGAACCAGGTAGTCACCGATGTGAAATGTGAGAAATGCGGCGCCAATATGATCGTGAAGGTTGGGCGCTACGGTAAGTACCTGGCCTGCCCGAATTATCCGGAATGCCGGAATATCAAGCCCTACAGTGTGCTCAAGGGAGAGGAAGAAGTTTCCGATGTGCATTGTGATCAGTGCGGGACCCTTATGGTCTATCGGGAGGGCCCCTATGGACGGTACCTGAAATGCCCGAATTGCAATGCGAATAAAGCCATTGTCATCGATACCGGCATTACCTGTCCCAAATGTCATGAAGGCCATATGGTGCAGAGGAAGAGCCGGAAAGGTAAAATCTTTTATGGCTGCAGCCGGTATCCGAAATGTGATATGGCTCTCTGGAATGAACCGGTCAATCAGTTCTGCCCCACCTGTGGCTCCATTATGGTCAAGAAAAAATATAAGACGGGAAAGGAGTTTATTACCTGCTCCAATCCTGAGTGCCCGACCCATTCCAAGCGGAATCATTCCGGCGTGAATGACGGGGAAAGTCCCTCATCCAAAAAAGCAGGCAGGACCCGTCGCAGTGAAGAATCGGGAGTATCAGAGTGAATAATTATGTAACTGTCGTGGGCGCAGGCCTTGCGGGAAGTGAGGCTGCCTGGCAGCTTGCGGAAATGGGTATCCCTGTCAGACTGGTTGAAATGCGTCCTCTCCGTCAGACTCCGGCCCATCATACATCTTTTTTCGGAGAACTGGTCTGCAGTAATTCCCTTCGGGCGGCATCCCTTACCAATGCGGTAGGGCTTTTGAAAGAAGAAATGAGGCGCCTTCATTCCGTCATCATGAAAGCGGCCGATGAGAATCAGGTACCTGCGGGCGGAGCTTTGGCTGTAGACCGTATGGGATATGCCGGGGAAGTCACCCGCCTTGTAAAGAATCACCGGCTTGTAGAATTTGTTCAGAAAGAAATTTCATTCATTCCTCCGGAAGGTATCGCTATTATTGCCACCGGGCCTTTGACAGAGGGGGCTCTGGCAGAAGATATACAGAAATTCTGTGGAGGAGAAGGATTTCATTTCTATGATGCGGCAGCTCCTATCGTGACGAAGGAATCTCTGGATCTTGATGTAGTTTATCGTATGTCCCGTTACAATAAAGGAGAAGCGGCCTATTTGAACTGTCCTATGAATGAAGAAGAATACAGGGCATTCAGGGAAGCCCTGTGCCATGCGGAAATGGCCCCTGTCCACGGCTTTGAAAACAAGAAGGTTTTTGAGGGCTGTATGCCCATCGAAGTGATGGCCCAGCGTGGCGAAGATACCATGCGTTTTGGACCTATGAAACCCGTAGGCCTCCCGGATCCGAGGACGGGAAAGGATCCCTATGCGGTAGTCCAGCTCCGTCAGGATAATGAAGATGACACCATGTACAATATTGTCGGATTCCAGACCCATCTCAAATGGGGAGAGCAGAAGAGAGTCTTTGGCATGATCCCGGGACTGTCCCATGCGGAATTCATCCGGTATGGTGTCATGCATAGAAATACCTACATGGATTCGCCGGAGCTTCTGAATGCCACTATGGAAACCAGAAAGCGGAAGGGCCTTTTCTTTGCGGGCCAGATGACCGGCGTGGAAGGATATGTGGAATCAGCGGCATCAGGTATCGTGGCGGCCTATAGTGCGGCAGCCCGTTTCCGGGGGCAGGAACCGGAGCCATTTCCAAAAGAAACGGCGATTGGCGCCCTCTGCCATTATATTTCCCACTTTGAAGGGAAAAATTTCCAGCCAATGAACGTGAATTTCGGCCTCATCCCTCCGCTTGAAAAGAAAGTGCCCAAGAAGGAGAAAAATCAGAAACTGGCAGAACGGGCTCTTTCTTCTCTGGATACATGGATAAAAAGAAAATAAGAATTCAAATAAAAAGCCTCATTGAGGCTTTTTATTTTGCCTTTACAGAGAAAGGCCAAGTCTGAATACAATTCCTGCAGCCCCTTTTATGTGTTAGAATAAAAATAAATATGACCATCTTCAGGAGGAAATTATGAAAAAAGTTATTTTTGACGTGGACGGCGTTCTCTTATCCGAAGAAAGATATTTTGACGTATCTGCACTTACGGTATGGGAGATCCTGTACAGCAAGGATTATATGGGGCTCCCGGCGGAAAGTGATGATTTTGTTCCCCATGCCATTACGGAAGGGCAGATAGCAGCCTGCCGGGCCCGTGTCTGGGGAAATGACCGCCTCCTTGCCTGGCTCAAGGCAAGGGGAATCAATTCCAACTGGGATATGGTCCATGCCAGGCTTATTACCACATTCTGGCTCATGGCGGAAGTCTATAAAAAAAGGTCCGGCGGGGAAAAGATTTCCCTTTCCTTCCATCGTCCGGAGGATTTGAAGAAAGCGGGACTTACCCTGATGGGACTTCCCATACCGGGGGCCGATGATATTCTCCGGAAATGGGAAGAAAAGGTTCCCAAAGGACTTCAGGGAGAAGATGTCATTCATCACCTTGCCCTTGCCATGGCAGATGATTTTGAAACATCCACAGACTGGGCAGAACTCCGAAGTGATTTCTGGACCATCCACACGGAAGCTTTTCAGGCCTGGTACCTGGGGGATGATACATATATTCTCCTCCTTCACAAAGCGCCTTACAGCGGAGGGAAAAAGGGCTTTCTCCATAATGAAGTGCCTCTGGCACCGGCTGAAAGTATCCGGGCTTTATTCATTGAACTGAAGAGGCGGGGCTATGAGCTTGGCGTGGCTACCGGAAGGGCCAGGGAGGAAATGGAAATTCCTTTTAAAATGTTTCACTGGTATGAGGAATTTGATCCTCTTTACCTTGCCACTGCTTCGGATGCCGTAGAGGCGGCAGGACTTTTTAACTGCCCTGTACCGGATAAACCGCAGCCCTTCATCTTTACCTGTGCCATTTATGGGAGAAAGCGGGAAAACTATAAAGCCTATCTGGAGGAAAAAATGAAACCATCCGTTTCTGATCAGGTTATCGTATGCGGCGATTCCTTTTCCGATGTGCTGGGGAGTAAAGCGGCAGGCGCTTCCATTATAGGAATCCTGACAGGACTGGAAGGGAAAAAAGCGGCTCCTGTTTTTGAAAAAGCCGGTGTCCCCTTTGTAGACCGCATTACGGATATCGAAAAGCTTCTTCACTGACAGCTGTATTTATCAAGGGTATTAAAAGGAACCGCTTTTCTCCATTTTGCATGTATATACCGGCCATGATAGAATAAACATAAGTCTTGAAATACAGGAGGTCAGCTCCAATGAACGATTTTCTTCCCCATCTTTACGGGCAGGAAAAATTAAAGAAAGAATTGAAGAGACTCCTGGAGGATGGACGGCTGCCCCATACCCTCATCTTTTATGGTGATGAAGGGCTGGGAAAAACCACGGCAGCTCTGGACCTGGCAGGAGCCATAACGGGCAGAACAGACAAACTTTGGGATTCTTTTTCATCGCTTCCGGAAGAAGACTTGCAAAAGATGCCGGTCATAACCCTGGCAGACCAGCTGGTGTGGTATCTTCATCCTGTAGGAATGGAATTGAAAATTGAACAGTTCCGCACCTTTCTGGAGGCCATGGCTTCTTTTGATGAAAAGCCGCATGTCTGTATTATCGACGAGGCCCAGACCATGATGGCTCCTGTTGCCAATTCTCTTCTCAAAACGCTGGAGGAACCGGAAGGAAATATCCATTTTATCCTCGTTACTCATGATCTGGAGGCCCTGCTTCCAACCATTATTTCCAGAGGAGAGAGGTTCGGATTTCTTCCATTAAACAAAAAGGATTTCCTATCCCTGGTTGAATCAGATCCAAAACGTTTTTCACTTCCGGCAGAACTGGATTCATCCCTCCTTTTCCAGATGTGTGAAGGGAATCCCGGTATCGCGCTGGAAGTCTGTGATGAAAAGGGAAGCAAAGAGCCCGAATGGGCCATGCATTTCTGGGAAATTCTTACAGACAGCGCCATGCCATTTTCAACACTTTCCGCGGCAGAATTTAAAGATCGCCATGATTTCCTGAAATCTCTTCGGTGGATATCCCTGGTGGGGCGGGATATCATGGTACTTTCCGAGACAGGTGATGTTTCTCTTGTCCGCTGCGCATCGGTTTCTTCAAGGGAAGAAAGGATTGCGCCACGCTGGTCCGGCGGCAGGGGCGAGGAGGCCATGAAGTTTCTGAAACTTGCGGAAACCGCTGTGGCACGATATATTAATACAAAAAATGTTTGGGATGTTATTCTCATTGAGTTAACACATATACAGAAAGGCGAAAAGAAATGGATCAGGTAATCGGCGTCCGCTTTAAGCCGGCAGGTAAAATTTATTATTTCGATTCCAATCATCTTGATATTCATCTGGATGACGGGGTCATTGTGGAGACTTCCAGGGGGCTGGAATACGGGAATGTAGTGCTAATCCCCAAAAATCCGGTTACGGATGCGGAAGCGCCTTTTAAACCGGCTGTCCGGAAAGCTACTATCAAAGATCTTGCCCAGCTCGAGAGGAATAAGGCAAGAGAAAAGTCTGCTTTTGATATCTGCCTGAAGAAAATCGAGAAATTCAAAATACCGATGAAACTGCTTCGGGCTGAATATACTTTTGACCGCAATAAAATCGTATTCTTCTTTACTTCGGATGGAAGGGTCGATTTTCGTGAACTGGTCAAGGAACTGGCCTCCGTATTTCATACAAGGATTGAGCTTCGCCAGGTGGGCGTAAGGGATGAGGCCAAGCAGGTTTCCGGCATCGGTTCCTGCGGCCGCCCGCTCTGCTGTGCCACTTTCCTTGGGGATTTCGCCCCGGTTTCCATTAAAATGGCCAAGAATCAGGGATTATCCCTGAATCCGTCCAAAATTTCCGGCGTCTGCGGGAGGCTCATGTGCTGTCTTCGGTATGAAAATGATATGTATGAAGGCACCGGCAGCAAAAAGAAAAAAAGCTGCCCCATGGATCGGAATAATGGCAAGAACTTCCGCGTAGGCATGAAAGTCATTACCGATGAAGGCAGCGGTCAGGTACTCTATGTGAACAGCCAGAAGCATACAGTGAAAGTCCAGCTGGAAGGACAGAAAACGAAAATTCTGCCCTGGGATTCTGTGGAACAGGAAGAAAATGACTGACTGGAAATTAAAGGAAGGGGAACGCCTGGATGATCTGGTCCGGGACGGCATGAAACTCATCCAGAGGCCGGACCAGTTCTGCTTTTCCATCGATTCCGTGCTTCTGGCCCATTATCCTCAAATCAGGGCCAGAGACCGTATTGTGGATCTTGGAACCGGTACCGGAGTGATCTCCCTTTTGGCTTCGGCTCTGGGGGGAAAGGATATAACGGCCATTGAGGTGAATCCCGTGATGGCAGACCTGGCGAGAAGGAATGTGTCCGGGAATCATAAAGAGGGGATCATCCATGTACTGGAAGCGGACTACCGGGAGGCAGGGAAATACTTTCCTTCCGGTTCCTTTTCGCTTGTCTTTGTGAATCCGCCTTACCGGGAAGTGGGAAGCGGCAGGATGAGTGAGAGCCATGGCATTGCTTCCGCCAGTTATGAATTGAATGCCACACTGGAAGAAGTGTTTAAAACATCCCAATACCTCCTCAAATACGGTGGGCGTATGGCTATGGTCCATCGGGCAGACCGGCTTGCCGACCTGATTTCTATTGGCAGGAAATATGGTATGGAACCCAAAAGGCTTCGGCTCATCTATGCCAGAAAAGGGCACCATGCGGTCCGCGTGCTTTTGGAATGGAAATATGGAGGCCATGCGGAACTGGCGATAGAACCGCCGCTTCTGCTTCATCATCCGGATGGGTCCTACACCGATGAAGTACTGGCTATCTATGGGAAGGAGTCAAATGAATGAACTGAAACCGGGCACCCTTTACCTGGTGCCTACGCCTATCGGAAATTTATCCGATGTAACGGAGCGTTCTGTAGAAATATTAAAAGGGGCAGACATTATAGCTGCAGAGGATACGAGACATACCAGAATTCTTCTGGACCATCTTGGAATATCAAAAAATCCCGTATCCTATCATGAACATAATAAAAAAGAGGCGGGACCAAAGCTTATTGAAGAATTAAAAGCGGGTCGTTCCGTGGCCCAGGTGAGCGATGCGGGGATGCCTGTCATCTCAGATCCCGGGGCGGATCTGGTGAGACTTGCTCTTTCTGAAAATATTCCGGTCATACCGCTTCCGGGACCCAATGCGGCATTGACTGCACTTGTCGCTTCAGGGCTTGATGCAAGGCAGTTCGTTTTTATCGGATTTCTTCCGAAAATCACAGCCAAACAGAAAAAGCTCCTTTCCGATATCAGCCGCATTCCTTTCACACTCATTTTCTATGAGGCCCCGCACAGACTGAAGGATACGCTGGATACGCTTCTGAAATATCTGGGGAACCGCAGGGCAGTGACTGCCAGGGAACTGACAAAAAAATTTGAGTCCTTTCATCGGGGAACGCTGGAATCTATCCGTCTTCATGCGGATGAGGAAGAACCAAGAGGAGAATATGTGGTACTGGTGGAAGGCTGGAATGAATCCATGGAAACGGTAGAAGAGAATCAGTCATCCTGGCAGGAAGAAGCCCTGAAGCAGGCTGAAACACTTCCACTGAAAGAAGCGGCTCGCAGGGTTTCAGGAAAATTCAATATGTCCCGCCGGGAAATATACCAGTTTCTGCTGGAAAATAAAAAATAATCCGGATAAATATAAAAATATAACCTTTTCGTTACATCAGGCTGTTTTTTATATTTCCTTTTGGAGTTATAATAAAACCATTGCTAAAAGACGATATCGTTTCATCTATAGAGAGAGGAGTCATTTTTTATGAGTGAAAAACCAGCGTACTACATCACCACACCGATTTATTACCCGAGCGCGAAGCTTCACATCGGCCATACCTACTGTACATCCATTGCCGACAGCATTGCCCGCTTTAAACGGCTTGACGGCTATGACGTTTTCTTCCTGACCGGCAGCGATGAACATGGACAGAAAATCGAGCAGAAAGCGGAAGAAGCGGGAGTTACGCCGATTCAGTATGTAGATGGTATTGTTGCCCTCTTCAAGCAGCTCTGGAAAGAACTGAATATCTCCAATGATGATTTCATCAGGACTACGGAAGAACGTCATAAGAAAGTAGTCCAGATGCTTTTCCAGCGGGCCTATGACAAGGGAGATATCTATCTTGGAAAATATGAAGGCTGGTACTGCATACCGGACGAAACCTTCTGGCCGGAAAACAAACTGACCCCTGATCATATCTGCCCGGACTGCGGCCGCCCGCTGCAGAGAGTCAGTGAAGATGCCTATTTCTTCAAAATGTCCAAGTATGCGGACCAGTGGATGAAATATATCGAAGAACATCCGGATTTCATCCAGCCGGAATCCAGAAGAAATGAAATGATCCAGTTCGTCAAGAGCGGCCTGGAAGATCTCTGCGTATCCAGAACTTCCTTCTCCTGGGGCATTCCCGTGCCTTTTGATCCCAAACATGTGGTTTATGTATGGTTTGATGCCCTCGTTAACTACCTGACTGCAGCAGGCATTGTGGACGATCCTGAAAAATTTAAAAAATTCTGGCCTGCCGACGTTCATCTGGTAGGGAAGGAAATTGTCCGTTTCCATACCATCATCTGGCCAATCATGCTCATGAGCCTTGGCATTGAACTGCCGAAAAAAGTGTATGGTCATGGCTGGCTCATCGTGGACGGCGAAAAAATGTCCAAGTCAAAAGGCAATGTCATTGATCCGATTCCCCTTTTACAGGAATTTGGCTCCGATGCCATCCGCTATTATCTGCTGAATGATATCCAGCTGGGACAGGATGGCAATTTCAGCCGTGATCGTCTGATTAACCGCATCAATTCCGATCTTTCCAATGATCTGGGCAATCTCCTCTACAGAACCCTCTCCATGGCAGCCAAATATAACAAAGGCGTACTCCATAAAGGGGATGCTTCCGCAGACCCGTCCATTGCAGCCGCATCGGCAGAAGTGGAAAAGAATGCGGCCGAAACGCTGAAAACTTTCCGCGAAAATATGGATAACTGGAAAATCAACGATGCCATCCGTGCCGTATGGACTTTTATCCGTTCCCTCAATAAATATATCGATGTGACCATGCCCTGGTCCCTGGGCAAAGACCCTGCCAAACAGCCGCTGCTGGATGCTGTCCTTTATCATCTCTGTGAAGGACTCCGCTATGTTTCCCTTATGGCTGAACCGGTAATCCCGATTGCATCCGAAAAAATCTGGAACCAGCTGGGCCTTGAAAACTTCAAAGATGCATCCTTTAAAGACCTCGTGTGGGGAGGCATTCCGGACGGAACCCTGACTCATAAGGGCGAGCAGATTTTCCCGCGCATTGAAATCGAAGAAGAAGAAGCAAAGCCGGCTCCGAAGAAGGAAAAGAAAGCCCAGAAGAAAGAAAATTCCAAAGAGGAAAAAGAAGCATCCATTTCCGTAGATGATTTCTTTAAAACAGACCTTCGCGTCGCAGAAATCCTTACCGCAGAAAAAGTGGAAAAATCAAAAAAACTGATCAAGATGACCGTTACCCTTGGCGGTGATGACAGGAGAACCGTGGTCAGCGGTATTTCCGAATACTACAAACCGGAGGAACTCATTGGAAAGCATGTCATTTTCGTATCCAACCTGAAACCGGCCAAACTGATGGGCATCGAATCCCAGGGAATGATTCTTGCGGCTTCGAAAGATGACAAACTTGAAGTGCCTTTTGTCGATATGCCTGCAGGCAGCAAGGTCAAATAATGGGACTTTTTGATACCCATGCCCATCTCTATGACAAAGCCTTCGACAGGGACCGGGATCAACTGATTCCAGCGCTTTTCAAGTCTCTGGACTATATTGTGATTCCATCGGAGGATTTGGAGACAAGCCGGAAAGCCGTGGCTCTTGCGGAAACTTACGATCCTCTGTATGCAGCCGTGGGCATTCATCCCCAGGTGACAAAAGATGCCAGTGAAGAAATTCTCCGGAAAATAGGGGACCTGGCCCTGTCCCATCCGAAGGTGAAAGCCATAGGGGAAATCGGCCTTGACTATTATTACCTCTATACGGACAAGGAAATCCAGAAGGAATGGTTCGCCCGCCAGATTGAGCTGGCTAAAGATTTGAATCTTCCTTTCCTGATTCATGACCGGGAGGCCCATGGGGATACCCTTTCCATTCTGAAGGAACATAAGAGCCCTGCCATGAGAGGAATCCTTCATTGCTTTTCCGGGAGCCTGGAAACAGCAAAAGAACTGATCAGGCTTGGCTTCTATATATCCTTTGCCGGGCCTGTCGTATTTCCCCGGAGCATCAGGCTGAAAGAAGTGGCTGCTGCCCTGCCGCTGGAGCGAATCCTGATCGAGACCGACAGTCCCTACCTGACTCCTCCTCCCAATCGGGGAAAACGGAACGATCCATCCAATGTGTATTATGTGGCAGAAGAACTGGCCCGTCTGAAAAAACTTCCCGTTGAAGAAATCATAAGCCGTACCAGGGAAAATGCCATTCGCATTTATGACATTTAACAGAACCTCCTCACTATGGGGAGGTTTTTTGATGAAAATTTACCGGATATGGTATAGTAGAATCAAAGATAAAAACCTGGAGCACCCTGGCCGGTGAAGAACAATATTCGAAAAATTATGTTCCGGCAAGAGGATGATTTTGGAAAAGGAACGTGAAGAGCATGGGATTTACAATCATTGACAGGAGCAAATGGCCGAGAGAAGAATATTTTCGGTATTTTCTGAGGGCGGTACCCTGCATGTACAGCATGACGGTGCAGCTGGACGTCACCCCGATTATGAGACAGCACGCCCGCCCCTATCCGGCCATGCTGTATTTTCTCTCAGTGGTGGAAAACAGGCATAAAGAATACAGGATCGCTTTCAATGAACAGGGAGAACTGGGATATTATGATGTGGTCCATCCGAGCTATACAGTCTTTCATCGGGATGATCATACTTTTTCCAGCCTCTGGACCGAATACAATGAAGATTATCGAATCTTTCTGGATTCTTATGAACGGGATACCACCCTTTATGGGGATAATCGGGGGCTCTTTGGGAAACCGGGACGTCCGGCGAACCTTTTTCCTGTTTCCGTCATTCCCTGGGTGAACTATGAATCCCTCCATCTGAGCTTTCCGAGAGCTTTCCGTTATTTTATCCCCATGTATACCCTTGGCCGTCTTCACAGGAAAAGAAGTCATTATTATATGCCTCTCGCCCTGGAAGTTCATCACGCAGTCTGCGATGGATATGATGCCGGGGCCATCATCAGGGAAATACAGTCCCTCATCAATGACTGGAAAGGATGAATCTCATGAATACGAAACAACTGCTTTCCCTTCTGGAAGAAAAAGGACTTCTTTCGGAAAATGATTATTTTTCTGTTGTCAGCGGGAGCAGGGCAGATATTGTCTCCCTGACCGGACGGGAGCTCCTCATCCTGAAGGATTGCAGCAGAAACGATGCGGAAATCCTGATCAAAAGGCTGCTCAGGGTATTTCAGGATGCGACGCCCCTTCTGGTTCTTGACAATGAAAATGTTCTCCGTATTTCCATAAAAGATTTTAATAATTATCCGGTCAAAAAGGAAATTACTGTTCTTTTTGACGGAAGGAAAGCGAAGGCCAGGGAGGCCCTGCCTTACTCCTTCGAGGCTATAGACAGGACTGTGCATACCCTGCTTGCTCCGGGAGGCTGCCCCTGGGACAGGGCGCAGGATCATCAGTCCATGCGTACCTATGTCCTGCAGGAAGCTTTCGAGACCATCGATGCTATCGATAAAAATGACATGGTCAATCTCAAAGAGGAACTGGGGGATGTCCTGTTTCAGATTGTATTTCATTCCGTACTGGCAGAAAAAGAAGGATTTTTTACGCTGCAGGATGTCATTGACGGGATTTCCGATAAAATGATCCTCCGTCATCCTTTCGTATTTAAGAAAGAAGGGAAAGATAGCTATGCATCTTCCCCGGAAGCGTGGGAAAAACGTAAAAGAATTGAAAAAAACAGGAAATACCTGTTTTCCGGTGTGCCAAAGAGCTTGCATTGTATATAATAGAAGTATATATTATTTAATACATTATGATATGAAAGGAAGAAGGTTTATGGAAGAAATAAGGTTTGAAAGGGTTAAATATGCTCCTGAAGGTATCCAACTCCCGGTAAGAAGCACAAAAGACGCTGCCGGTTATGACTTTTACTGCCCATATGACGTGGAGATTCCACCGGATGAAATCGTGATTATAAGGACTTATATAAAGGCAAAGTTCCCACCGGATATGGTGCTTATGATTTTTGACAGATCTTCTTATGGAATCAAAAGACGATTAATGCTGCCCAATAATGTTTTTATCATAGACGCAGACTTTTATGGCAATGAAAAGAATGATGGAAACATAACTATTCCTGTGTATAACTTTGGGAAAGAAACCCAAGTCATAAAGGCCGGTGAACGGTTTGCTCAGGGAGTCTTTACAAAGTTCTATAAGACCATTGATGACCATGCCACGGGAGTAAGAAAAGGAGGTATAGGAAGTACAGGAAAATAGCAAAAATAGTTGACAAATTCGGGGGGGTAGTACTATATCTACAGATAGCATGACAGATGCCTCTGTGGGTTTAAACACATAGTCCTTAACAGGAGGTATTTATCATGCGAAAAAACAAAAAATTACTTCTTACAGCCGCTGTTTCAGCGGCTCTTTTATTTGGTGGTTATGAAGTATCTAATGCCTATACATACTCTGGAGTAACAACCACTGTAAATAAAGTAACGGAAGATACTAATAATTTTATGGCATCTAATAATTCCCAAATAACGTCTACCGGGGATTTTTCTCCTGATACGGGATATAAAGATCCTGATACAATAACTACTTCACCAAAAGAAATTACTATGTCTTTATCTTCATACAATTATGGTTTTGAGGCTGAAGCAGATGAAGGCTTTGACGGATATGTACTTAGAAATGTTCCCTCAAATATGCCGGATTCTATTGGTAATGAATTAATTAATATTTTGACAAATCCTGATTCTGTTTGTGATGAATCTAGTGAAGATACGGCTCTCAAAGCTTTTAATAATAAATATGGTACCAACATTACGTATGGTATAGAATATGAAGCTGCTACTCCAGGTTTTACCAATTTTTACTACGCTCTTACTAGTTTAGTATGGGGAAATCAAGGAAAGAGTAACCCGGGAGAATTAAAAGAATACTACAAATACGAAAACGGTAAAATTTATTGTCGTAGTGACAGATCAAGTAATAACTGGACAGTAGCGGACATTGAATCTACAGGTGATTCAGTACCTAATTTCCACTATACAACAGATGTAACCACAACTGTTCCTGGTACATGGCATAATACCGGTGATGCGTCCATTACAATCAATAATTCCAAAGTAACCGGGCAGAAAAATTCTGCTACCACGAAAGCCGTTAATGTCGCTAATAACAGTACATTAAATGTTTCAGGAAACGTAGATTATGGCAGTCTTTCCGTAGCAAATTCCAATATTACGGTAGGAGGCAATGCTTCTATCGCTTCTGGTGGACTTAAGACTACAGGTACCTCAAAGGTAGATGTCTCCAATGGTACACTTACCGTGGGTAGCGGTGCCGTAAATATTGCTAAAGGAGGAATCCTTAAAGCAAAGGTATTAAGAGCTGCTGCTACAGGAACAGAAACTTCTGTTATTGGTTCTTCCACAAACATTCAAGGTACACTGACCGTGGCCGGGCAGGTAAAAGGAGTTACTGCTGGTACTGCTTCTACAGATGCTGTCAATAAAGGCCAGTTGGATTCTGCTGTAAATACATTGACTACCAAGATTGGCCAGGGTGGTAAGACCTATACGGCTGGCTCCGACATTGATATCTCCTCTGCCAACGCTATTTCCGTCAAGAAGGCCGGACTCATCGCTTCCGGGAACACGGGCCTTGTTACCGGTGGCACTGTTTATTCAACGACCAATGCTCTGAATACCCAGATCAAGACCACCTCCCAGGAAGTGGCGAAGATCTCTGATAAGGTCTCCTCTTATGGTAAGACTATTACGTCTATTTCTTCTTCTGTGACCAGCGCTATCAGCAACATGAAGAACAATCAGGCTAATTTTGTGGATACTTCTCTTTCTAACATTTCAAACGATGGCAGAGACGTAATCAAGCAGGTGGTAAGGGACGTACTGGCAGCTAATACCGCTTCTACCGCATCCACTACTGCTTCTGCTAAGGCTAATTTTTTGAAGGCAAGCTTTATGGCTGCTCCTATGAGGGCCCCAGCCAGCCTTTCTGCAGGGGATCATGTAACCATTTCCGGCAATACCATCTCTGTTGATGCGGACGGTACTGTTGCTTCCGGGGACACAGGCCTGGTCACCGGTGGCACTGTCTATGATGCAATCAAAGACAAGGCAGATAAGGCCTATGTTGATGAGGGCCTTGCCAAGAAAGCGGATATTTCCTACGTTGACCAAGGACTCTCTCAGAAAGTTAATGTTTCCGATTTTACTCCTGTTAAACAGCAGGTGGAAACCAACACTACGGATATCTCCGCTTTAAAGACAGGCAAAGCCGATGCGGACGGTTCCAACATCAATGTGGGTTCATTCACTGCCAAGCTCAACACAGGTAAGGTGGAAAAAGGCAACACCGGCCTTGTATCCGGTGGTACCGTCTATGAGTCCCTGCAGACCAAAGCCGACGTAGGATACGTCAATACCATGGGATTGGCATTGGATAGCGAAATCAAAGGCACCGCCCAGGGGCTTCATAATGAAATTCAGGACATGGGTAACCGGCTTACCAAGGATATCAACAGGGTAGGGGCAGGAGCCGCAGCCCTGGCAGCCCTTCATCCCCAGGACTTCAATCCTGATGATAAATGGGACTTTGCCGTTGGCTATGGCCATTACAAGAATGCCAACGCTTCTGCTGTGGGTGCCTTCTACCGGCCCAATGCAGGAACCACCGTATCCCTGGCAGCTACCGTTGGAAACGGTGACCCACAGGTCTCTGCCGGTGTTTCCTTCAAAATTGGCATGGGAAAGAATGTCGAAAAAGTCATGGTCAATAAAGATGACTATGATAAACTCAATCGGAAAGTAGAAAGCCAGGCAGTAGAAAATAAGGAAATGAAAGAGGCCATGAATGCTCAGGGTAAAGAAATATCTGAACAGAAGGCTGAAATTCTGAAACTCAGAAAGGCCATTGAAGCTTTATCCGCTAAATAATTTGTGTTAATTTGTTATAAAATGTCACAATTTGTGATAAATTGTGACAAATCAGCACAAAGTTCCGCAACTGAACCGCACTAATATCGGTGCGGTTCTTTTTCTACATAAAAAGATAGGCAAACAAGCTTATAAGCCTTAAAATATAGAAAAGACCAATTCACAAGAAAGAGGTGGCAAGAATGATTTACACCCTTATGCAAAAGAATGAACCAGTGATGATGCTGGATATCAATGAAAAATATGGTAGAGTAAGAAAAATTATCCAAATTGAAAGTTCGGAAAGGCTGCCATTGTCAGTTATTTATAAAGATGAAAATGATTCACTGGAAGAATCTGTGGAACAATGGATGCGTTACCGGAATGTACCTAAAACCCGTGATGGATTAGGAGCTTTTTTACAGGGATTTCAGGGAGACCCTATACAAGAGCTTTCATTAAAAAGTTTGGGGTTAAATCTTTCAGATCAGTATTGGTTTAAGCCTGAAGGAAGACAACTAAACTGGGAAAGTATAAATTTCTTTCAAAATGATTTTACCGGTAAACCTCTTGAAATGGCTTTTGAGTCGGAAGAACGGAGGCCGGATTACAGTTCAAACGGTGACTTATCAAAATACTGGACAATCAAAAATGGTGAAAGAGTGTTATTGAAAGCAGGAAAGGGCCCGTTATATCAAGAGGCAATTAATGAAGTCATTTCCAGCAAGCTTTTAGCCAAAGCAGAAATCCCACATGTTAAATATTCAATGAAAATGATTGACAATACGCCTTGGTCAGAGTGCGCCACTTTTGTGAATGAGAGTACAGAATATATTCCGGCATATGAGATTCTAAACGTGGTAAAAACACAGGAAAATGAAGGACCTTACAATCATTTCATGAGATGCATCGAAACACTAAAAATTCCTGTAACAAAGAAAGAAATAGACACTATGCTGCAGTTTGACTATCTCATCAACAATAGAGATCGGCATTTTGGTAATTTCGGATTTATTCGTAATGTAGATACTTTGAAATTTAAAGGTCTGGCACCTCTTTTCGACAATGGAAATTCCTTATGGTTTGACAAGTACATTACGCAGATAAATCCGTATAAGCAACCAGCATTACCTTTCGCTCAAAAGCAGGATAAGCAGTTAAAGAAAACCGACCATCAAATGGATTGGTTGAGAAAGTTAGATGATGATTTTATCCAAGAAACCATCAAGACCGAAATGGGTAAAAACCCATATATTGATAAGAAAAGAAGCAGAAAAATAGCTGATACGGTAATAATACTGAAGAAAAAGCTAGAAGAGTATATGACACATAGCAAGGGGATATATCGTAAAATAGCTGATCATGAGCATAGAAGATAAAAAGAGTTGATAGAACCGGGGGAGTACTATACTTTTAGATAGCATGACAGATATCTCTATGCGTTTAAGCACACATCGAGAGGACTTTGTCATGCGAAAGAACGACAGAATTATTTTAGCAGGGGTTGTGAATTCATTCATAAATATACAGCCCCTTTTTGTATTTTGTATGTTAATTGTTATACAGTTTACAATTTTTTAGGGTTAACAAAATCGTGCCAATTTTCAGACGTGGCACGAATTTGGCACAAAAAATCTGAATTTTTAAAAAAATTAATTTTTTGGATACAATATGTAGTGTAAAATTGAAAAAACATCGACAATATGCGGTAAAATCTGCTTTTCGGGGGTTGCCAAGTCTGCTTTTAACGTGTATAATTCAAAAGAAAGTTAGTTCCAGTGGACTGCAGAATCTCCTGCCGTCGGATGAAAATGAGGGCGTCTCCTGTGGGGATGGCCAGTCATTTGTGCTGAATTCCGTTACGCCCGGAGATAAAGAAAATGAAGCAGGAGCTCTGCTATTCCGGATAGCCTGGTTATTCCGAAAGCAGGGTATAGAACCGGAATTAGCCCTGCGCCGTTTCACCATCGATTTTATGGACCGTATTCACAGATTTGAAATACGGCTGGAAGAAAACGGCATGCATCTATCAGATGTGGCTCCCGAAAAATTAACGCAGTTATGGAATGAGTATCAGTCAGAAGACCGGTAATTCATCGATGGAGCTGAAGGCGGAGAAACCGCTCATTTATTAAAGGAGGATGTTTAGTTATGAACAAGACAGAGCTCATCACAGCAGTTGCCCAGGAAGCAGAAATGACAAAGAAAGATGCTGAAAAAGCAGTCAAAGCCGTTCTTGACGTTGTATCCGAAGCCCTTGTAAAAGGCGATAAGGTTCAGCTCATCGGATTTGGTACTTTCGAAGTCCGTCAGCGCAAAGCCCGCATTGGTCATAATCCTTCCAACCAGAAAGAAATCAAGATCCCGGCTTCCAGAACACCGGCATTCCGCGTTTCCAAACAGCTTAAAGAAAAAGTCAACGGATGATTACAATGAAAAATTCCCTGTTTTGGCAGGGAATTTTTTATTGCCTGAAATGCTGTACCATATAGAGGAAATGCAAAACGCAGAGGAATCATATAATTTGCGGTTTCCCATTCAGGTAGAAAGTCACGAGTGTTAACAGGGGAAACTTTTCTGTTTCCCCGTCAAGCCGGGCTATGTTATAATTTATCGAAGAATGCAGAAAAGAGGAAATGCCATGTCAGACCATCCCCGCAAGTTTATTATATTGACAGCAAGCATAGGGACAGGGCACAGCCAGGCCGCAAGAGCGATTTCAGAGGCCATTCAGGCCGCCCATCCGTCAGATTCCGTAAGTGTTCTTGACTTTGTTTCCAATAATGTATTTTCTATTGACCATATCATCAAGGATAGCTATCTGAAAATGATAGATGTTTTTCCTTCCATGTATGATCATCTGTACAGCGATTCACAGGACAGCCGTTTTGGCCGGATTTCCCAGTCCATGCTTAATATCACCTTTAAGAACAGGATGAGAAAACTTGCACAGACCCTGAAACCGGACGCTTTTATATTTACCCATCCTTTTCCGGCAGGAGCGGCAGACCTGTTAAAAGCAGAAGGGGCTGTCACCATACCTCTTCTGGGGGTAATTACTGATTTTGATATTCACCAGCTCTGGGTGGACCCTCATCTTGATGGTTTCTGTGTGGCGACTCCGGACTTGAAAACCCTCATGGAAACATACAGGATTCCCGGAGATATGATCCATGTGACCGGAATCCCGGTGAGACGTTCTTTTTTTGAAGAATCGGCAAAGAATAAAGATTTTGAGAAGGGAACTGTCCTTGTCATGGGCGGCGGCCTGGGCCTGGGGAATGTGGTGGATAATATCCGCCGCCTTGATGAAGTAGAAGAAATTTCAAAATTTATCGTGGTTACCGGGAAGAATCTGGACCTCTATGAAAAAGTGGCAGCTCTTTCGGATCATCTTCACCACCCGGTAGAACTTCACAGTTATACGAATAAAGTGGCCGAACTGATGGGCAGAAGCGAAATCCTGGTCACAAAGCCCGGCGCCCTGACCTGCACGGAAGCCATGGTGATGCACCTTCCCATGATTCTTGTAAACACACTTCCCGGGCAGGAACGGGCTAATGCCCTTCATATGAAGAAACAGGGCTGTGCTGAATGGGTTAAAAGAGGAGAACTGGCTGAAACGGCAAGAAGAATTCTTCGTAATCCGGAAATTCGTAAAAAAATGGCGCTGGCCTGCGGCGATACCCATCCGGACAGTGCGAGAAAAGTCATGGACGTACTTTACGGACTGCTCCCTGATTAGATCAAAATGGAAAAGCTGCCCTGATTCAGAAGCGGGGCAGCTTTTATGATATGGAAAGTCCTCAAATACAGTTTCCGGAATGAACTGGAAGTATGACGCCGGATGTTGTAAAATAAAAAAACATGAGTATGAGTTTGAAAAGAAAACAGATTATGCTGATTCTATAGAAGGAGAATTTCATGCACGAAATTTTAGACTGGGCCTACTCCATTGTGGTGGCATTATTTCTGGCCATGCTGATTCATATATTCCTGTTTGTTCCCACCAGAGTTTCCGGGCAGTCCATGTATCCGACCCTGACGAACGGGGAGTACCTCATCGTTTCCAAAATCGGACACGTCATGCGGGAAGAACCGGAATATGGGGATATCGTCATTATCGACAGCCGTACCCATCGGGAAAGATCCTGGATGGACGATCTGGAAGAACCGATGAAGAATTACATTGCTATTTTCAATCGTTCTTCCCAGGGACACAATATCTGGGTCAAAAGAGTGATCGGAAAAGGCGGGGATAAGCTGGAATTCCGGGATGGTCATGTAGTCCGCAACGGAACGGCTCTTGATGAGCCATATATCAACGAACCCATGGAATTTTCCATGGATGGATCCTATACGGTTCCTGCAGGAATGGTATTCGTCATGGGGGATAACCGGAATCACAGCTCTGACAGCCGTTTTATCGGGCCGGTCCCGGTCGACCATGTACTGGGCCGTGTGGTATTTCAATTTTAATAAAAAGTCTCTGCTTCGGCAGAGGCTTTTTCATTCTGAAAAACAGACGGGTGATTTCTCGCATATGAATATCTTTTTTTGATAAAGGGAATTATCTATGATAAAATATAAAAATCATATTGGATTCATTCTGTAAAAAATCATTATAGAGAGGCGATATTATGGCACACTGCAATGAAAATTATCTGAACCTTCAGGGCGCTTACCTGTTTGCGACAGTCCGCCAGAAGCAGGATACTTATAAGAAAGAACATCCCGATGCCGATATTATTTCCCTGGGAATCGGTGACGTGACCCAGCCCCTGGCACCGGCAGTTATTGAAGCCATGCATAAGGCAGTGGATGAAATGGGAAAAATGGAGACCTTCAGGGGCTATGGTCCTGAACAGGGGTATCTTTTCCTGCGGGAAGCCATTGCGAAGCATGATTTCCAGGCAAGAGGCTGCGATATTTCTCCTGATGAAATCTTTGTCAGCGACGGTGCCAAATGCGATACCGGAAATATGCAGGAAATTTTCGCAGAATCTGATATCGTAGCTGTAACTGACCCGGTTTACCCGGTCTATGTGGACAGCAACGTCATGGCCGGAAGAAGCGGTAAATTCGTGCGGGGATCTTTCGAACGGTTTGAATATCTGCCCTGTTATGAGGAATGTGATTTCAAGGCAAATCTTCCTGCCCATGACCCTATGATTATCTATCTCTGCTCCCCGAATAATCCTACCGGCGCCGCATTGAATAAAAAAGACCTCACCATGTGGGTAAAATATGCAAAACAGACAGGCTCCGTCATTTTCTTTGATGCGGCTTATGAAGCTTTCATTACGGAAGATGACGTACCGCACAGCATTTATGAAATCGAGGGAGCTAAAGAAGTAGCTATCGAATTCCGGTCTTATTCCAAGACTGCCGGCTTTACCGGCGTTCGCTGCGGGTACTGCGTCGTTCCGAAGGATCTGATGCTGGATACCAGATCCGGTGAAAAGGTATCCGCCAATGCGCTCTGGGACCGCCGTCAGTGCACAAAATTCAATGGCTGCTCCTATATCGTTCAGCGCGGCGCTGAAGCGGTTTATTCGGAAGAAGGCCAAAAGCAGATCCAGGCGACCCTTGATATTTACAGAAACAATGCGAAAGTCATTCTTGAAGGGGTCAAGGAATGCGGACTTACTGCCTGCGGTGGGGTGAACAGCCCTTACGTGTGGATGTCCGTACCCGAAGGTATGACCAGCTGGGATTTCTTTGATTTCCTGCTGAAAGAAGCGCAGATCATCTGCACCCCGGGCTCCGGATTCGGTCCCTGCGGTGAAGGTTATGTAAGGTTTACCTCCTTCAATACACCGGAACTTACGAAAGAAGCAGTAGCCAGAATGAAAAAAGCCCTGGCAGCACGCAAGAAATGATTGACCGGAAATCTACCTTCTTATGGAGGTAGATTTCTCCATGTATTCACATATTTATGAAAAATAAGGAGTTTATATGAGTACGAATTTGCAGATTGGAATTGTCGGACTTCCAAATGTAGGTAAAAGTACATTGTTTAATGCGATTACGAAAGCCGGGGCAGAAGCGGCCAATTTCCCGTTCTGCACCATTGAACCGAATGTAGGAGTTGTAGAAGTACCGGATCACCGGATTTATGATCTTTCCGATATGTTCAAGCCTAAGAAAACCACCCCGGCCTTTACCCGTTTTGTCGATATCGCAGGCCTGGTAGCCGGCGCTTCCAAAGGCGAAGGTCTTGGAAATCAGTTCTTGAGCCATATCCGTGAAACTGACGCCATTGCCCATGTGGTCCGCTGCTTTGAAGATGGAAATATCACTCATGTGGAAGGCTCCATTGATCCTGTGAGAGATATGGACATTATCAATACAGAACTCTGCCTTGCGGATCTGGAAAGCGTGGATAAGAAGAAGACAAAAACCGCAAAACTGGCCCAGGCAGGTATCAAAGAGGCTAAAGCTGACTTGCCGGTACTGGAAAAGGTATTTGATGCCCTTCAGGATGGAACTCCGGCCAGGGCTCTCGATCTTTCCGAAGATGATCTGGAAATCCTCAAGGAACTGAACCTCATCACCTTAAAACCGGTGCTTTATGTGCTGAATATGGCAGAAGATGATATTGCTGATCCGCTTTCCAATGATTTTGTCAAGGCTGCCGCAGAACAGGCAGAAAAGGAAAATGCCAAATGGGTGCCCATTTCCGCAGAAATCGAACAGGAAGTTTCTGAACTGGATCCGGAGGAAGCCAAAGCATTCCTGTCAGATCTTGGAGAAGACGAACCGGGCCTGAACCGGCTGATCCGTACCGCTTACTCCATGCTGGGACTGATTAACTTCTTTACTGTGGGACCGGATGAATGCCGCTCCTGGACTGTCCGCGAAGGGACAAAAGCCCCGAAGGCTGCCGGCAAGATTCACAGTGATATCGAGAGAGGCTTTATTCGTGCGGAAATCGTATCTTATGATGACCTTATGGCCTGCGGCTCCTATGCGGCAGTTCGCGAAAAAGGCCTGCTCCGCGTGGAGGGTAAGGATTATATCATCCAGGATGGAGATATCGCGTATTTCCGGTTTAATGTGTAATCTTGAAGACTTTAAAAGAGGGCAGAAGCCCTCTTTTCTTTCTATGGAGGAAATATGCCCCGGAAAATTTATAAGTCACTAACCGCCGGGCGGTTTCTTGATCGTCCGAACCGTTTCGTCTGTCATGCCGAAGTCAATGGAAAAACAGTCCTCTGTCATATGCCCAATCCGGGAAGGATGAGAGAATTGTTATTTCCTGGATCCACACTGTACCTGACACCCAACCGTCCGGGGCTTCGCACCGCTTTCAGGGTGGTGGGGATTGAGAAAGGCAAAAATCGGGATATATTTTATCTGGATACCACGAAGGCCAATGATGTGGCGGCCTTTCTGGTAGAAAACCACAGGATTCCGGGGTGGGAAGACTATGACCTTTTGAACCGGGAAGTGACCATGGGAGACAGCCGGTTCGATCTGCTTCTTGGAAATCAAAGAACCGGGGAAGTATTTCCCGTGGAAGTCAAATCCTGCAGCCTTGCCGGTGAGAAAGGGGCTATGTTTCCCGATGCGCCTACGGAGAGGGGAGAAAAACACCTTTCCCACCTGGTCAGGATGGCCGGGGAAGGGCAGCATGCCGGACTCCTTGTCCTTGTCCATTACGGGAAGGCAGAATGGTTCCTGCCCAATTATCATACGGACCTTGAGCTTTCCAGGACTTTTCTCAAAGGCATGGACAGCCTCGACTGGAAAGCTGCCGTGATCCCATGGACAAAAGAATTTACCATGCCTCAATCCGTGCGTCTCATCGGCAGCTCGAAAAAAGCGCTGGAAGAGGAAATGGGGAATGCTGGAGATTATATGATTGTTCTCCGCCTGGAGGCACCCCAAACCATCGCCGTGGGAAGTCTGGGACCGGTTCCGTTTGCAGAAGGATACTACGTTTATGTGGGTTCAGCGAAAAAGAATCTGGACCAGCGTATGGCCCATCACCGGGCTTTAAGAAAGAAAATGCACTGGCATATGGACTACCTCCGAAAAGAGACAGATTTTGTTGGGGCTATCCCGATACGCACATGCGATGATCTTGAACATGACCTCGCCCGGGCACTGTCTGAAATTGCTGATTGGGATGTGCCGGAATTCGGCTGCAGCGACTGTCACTGCCGTTCGCATTTATTTGGCTTCCGGGAAAATCCGATGCATCTTCCTTCATTCCTCAAAATTGAGGAACGGTTTGAAATAGACAGACTTCAGAAATATTTTTAAAGGGAAATAAAAAAAGTCCGACCGCCTCCATGGTGATCGGACTTCTTTTTATTTCTATTTCTTTTGTTCAGGGATTTCCTTTGCGTCTTCCCTGTATTTGAAAGTAAAGTAAAGGAAAACGATACCGGCAGCTGCAAATCCCGCCAGCGCCGTAAGCTGTGCACTCTTCAGCCCAAATGCAAGGGTACCGTAATCACCGCGGAAAAATTCAAGGAAGAAACGGAGAATTGAATAAAGCATAACATAGAGACAGAATGTGGTGCCCCTTGCATGCCTGAAACAGGAGTACCAGAGAAGAAGTCCCAGAATCAGAAGATCCCCCTGGCATTCCCAGACTTCTGCCGGCCATAGAGGCTGTGCTCCATAAGTCTGATAGGCAAGTGTGGTGGAGGGATAAAGAATGCCGAAATCAGAGCCTGTGGGATGCCCGAAGGCATCGCCATTCATGAAATTGGCGATTCGTCCGACCGCCTGGCCAAAAATAATGGCAGGAGCCACGACATCTGCAAAAGGAAGCACGGGAATTTTATTTTTCTTAAGGAAGACATAACCCGCTGTGCAGGCGAAGATAACGCCCCCCTGAATGGCCATACCGCCCTGCCAGACGAAAGGAATCTCCAGCAGATGATTATGGTAATACCCCCAGTCAAAGAAAAAGACATCCCACAGCCTTCCGCCGATGATGCCAACGAATGCAATAGTGAGCCCCAGATCAAAAACGCTTTCATGCCAGCCCCGCCCGTCTTTTTTCAGCAGATAATAAGCCATGATACAGCCAAGAATGATCCCCAGGGAAAAGAAAATTCCATAGAAACGGATTGGGAAGTCCCCTATAAATGTCACATATTGATGCATAATACACTCCTTTTGATCAATGATTTAATCCAATTATACAATATAAGCGTTCTTTTGTTCAGCCGCCGGAAGAGAAAGCCGTACTATAGGGATTAAAATACATATATTTAGAAATGTTCGTTAAATCACATATCAATCTAATGCTCGATTAAAGATAGAATTTTTTTATACCTATAGGGGGTATAGGTACAAGATGGCAGATTAATTTTAAAACAACTGGAAAATTTGAGACCCTTATTTCTATGAACCATGAAAATAATCAGATTTTATCGATGATTTCAAAGATACCGCAAATTCTGTATGATCCGGAAAAGCATTGAAACCCGGGATTTTTCATGAGAATCAATATTAGATAAAAACTAATGGAATACTTTTATTTTTTACAGAAAATGCTTGAAATCATACAATCTCATGGTATGATGTTCATAGAGAAATAAAACTCTATTCAAGAGTTTGCTTTAGCTGTATTTCAGAAACGACAATAATAATAATCATGTTTCCAGAATAATAACAATGATGCAGCGCTTTTCCTTTTGTTATTGGGAGGTACAAGAATGAGAAACTGTGTTTTAGTCATCGAACATGATCCAAGTGTAAGCCGTTTTATGCAGATGAAGCTGGAAGAAGTCGGCTTTTCCTGCCTTGTGGATAATACGGGGGATTCTGCAGTTGATCTGGCCGGACAGAGACAGGCTGAACTGATCGTACTGGATCCGGATGAACCACTGAAAAATGGCCAGGAAATTCTTAATAAAGTTCGGGAAGTCAGCCCCGTTCCGGTTATTTATCTTTCCTCTGACAGCAGTGTGGATGCCAAGGTTAATGCGCTTAATGCCGGCGCAGATGACTATATGACAAAACCCTATGCCACCAAAGAACTGATTGCCAGAATCCGTTCGGCTCTCCGCCGTCATGAAGAACCGAAAGTCATTGTAGATCCGGCTTTCACTATCGGCGATTTATCTATTTATCCGGATCGCCATGAAGTCCGCGCAGGAGATGAGATCATCGATCTGACTAAAAAAGAATTCGATCTTCTCCTTTTCCTTGCAAAGAATAAGAACCGCGTTATCAAGAGAGAAGAAATTCTGGAAAAGGTCTGGGGCTACGGCTATGCAGGAAAGACGAATATCGTGGACGTGTATATCCGTTATCTCAGAAGCAAGATTGATGAAAAAGTAGGCAAAAAATATATTCATACCGTCCGCGGCATCGGATATGCTGCCAGAGACTGATATGATCAGGCAGGTTATAGTAGTGGAAGGCAAATCGGATATCGCCCGCGTCAGGATGGCTGTGGATGCAGATCTGATTGCGACCGGTGGTTTTTCGATAAGGAAAGAGACACTGGACCGGATCCGGTCAGCCTATGAAAAAAGAGGAATCATCATCCTGACAGACCCTGATGGACCGGGCGAACGGATCCGCCGCCGCCTGTCCCTGCTTTTCCCCAATGCACTGCATGCTTTTGTACCCAAAAAAGAAGCGTCCCTGCCGCATGATGTCGGTATAGAAGATGCTTCGCCTGAATCCATTCGCAAGGCGCTCTCCACACTTCGGCTTTTTTATCAGGAGGATTCCGAGGTCTTTACCATAAAGGACCTTTTTGATGCCGGACTGGCCGGAAAAGAAAATTCCGCACAGCAGAGGGCTGATGTGGGAGCTCTGCTGGGAATAGGATACGGGAATGGCAAACAGTTCGTTAAAAGGCTTAATCATTATGGAATTACCCGGGAAGAATGGGATAAAGCCATCGGATTGAGCCGGGAGGTGCCCTGATGCTGGATGCGAATCTGGCTGACCGACAGGTTGTCCAATATATCATTAAGAGGTTTGGAATTCATGCCAAACACAAACTGGGGCAGAATTTCCTGATCCGTCCGGATGTGGTGGCAGCCATAGCGGAAGCAGCGGAGCTGGGACCGGGAATTCCGGTTATGGAGATAGGTGCCGGTATTGGCACATTGACTCAGGCCCTGGCCGAGACCGGCGCTGATGTTATTTCATTTGAACTTGACCAAAGTCTGGAAAGAGTCCTGTCCCATACGCTGGAACATTATAATAATGTCAGGATTATTTATGAAGATGTTCTGAAAACGGATTTAAAGGAAATCCTTGGAGCCAGGGAATGGCGGTGTGCTGCAAATCTGCCTTACTATATCACAACACCTATCCTTCTATCCCTGATCCAGTCAGACCTTCCGATTTCGCTTTTTGTATTCATGATGCAGAAGGAAGTGGCGGACCGTATCCTTGCTGAGCCCGGCTCAAAAGATTATGGGGCGCTGACGCTGGCAGTCAATTTTGACTGCACTGCGGAAAGAGTCCTTGATATCCCCCCTTCTGCATTTATTCCAAGACCCCAGGTCACTTCCACAGTCCTTAAAATAAGGCGCCGCAGCAGTCCCGCGGTGCAGGTGAAGGAACGGAAGCTTTTCGAGAGGCTGGTTAAAATGGGTTTCGGTCAAAGACGGAAAGTCTTTACCAATGCGATGAAAGCAGGGGGAATTCCTGCCGAATGGATTCAACCCATTCTTGAAAAAGCCGGAATTGATGGCAAAAGGCGGGGAGAGACTTTCTCTATGGAGGAATACGGACGTCTTGCCGATTCCTGGTATGATAAAATTCACGAGTGAAAAGAGAGCAGGTTCTTCGGAGCCTGTTTTTATTTGATGCAAAGTCCCGCTTTCCGGACGACGGAGATTTTTGCAATGACCTTTCCGGGATTGCTGCACTTTACAAAAGGAATAGCCGGCGCTATAATAGGAACAACGCAGGGAAAGAGAGTGTTTTTCTAAGATGTATCCAGAGACAGGACGGCCGGTGAGAGTCCTGACAAAAGAGAAAGACTTCCACTCAGGAGCGGCTGATGAAGAATCGGACGGCTGGTAACCGATAAAAGACCGTGAGCCGGCTTTTGCAAATTGGGTGGTACCGCGATGACTTCGTCCCATAGGGGAGGAAGTTTTTTTATTTTATTCTCACAAAGAGGATAACGATTCATTACAGGGAGATGTAAGTATGCTTGATATCAAGTTTATCCGTGAACATGCGGAAGAAGTAAAACAGAATCTGACCAATCGCCATAATCCTTTTGACCTGGACAAAGTACTGGCACTGGATGAAAAGAGAAGGGAACTCCTGCAGGAAACAGAAGCACTGAAGAGCGAAAAGAATGCAGAGTCCAAAAAAATCGGTGAAGCAAAGAAAAAAGGCCAGGATGCCGGTGAAATCATTGCTGCCATGAGAGAAGTAGGCAGAAAAATTGCCGCCATCGATAAAGAATTGGGAGAAGTGGAAGGCACCCTGAATGAACTTCTTCTTCACATTCCGAACATGGCTGATAAGACCGTTCCCATCGGAAAAGACGATTCCGAAAACCCGGAAGTTCGCCGCTGGGGTGAAATCCCGAAGTTTGATTTCCCAATCAGGGCTCATTATGAACTGGGCGATGATCTGGGAATCCTTGATGTGGAAAGGGCCGGAAAGGTTTCCGGCACCCGTTTCTATTTCTATCTCTCCGGCGCTGCCCGCCTTGAAAGAGCTGTCTACAATTTCATGCTGGATCTTCATACTCAGCAGAATGATTTCACTGAAGTCATTCCTCCCTATATTATCAATGGCAATTCCATGCAGGGGACCGGCCAGCTGCCAAAGTTTGCTGAAGACATGTATAAAGTGGAAGGGGAAAACATGTATATGACCCCAACTGCCGAAGTGCCGCTGACCAACTACTTTGCCGGTGAAATTCTCGATGGTGATCTGCTCCCGGTTCACCTGACTGCCCTGACCCCGTGCTTCCGTAAAGAGGCCGGATCCGCAGGCAAAGATACCCGCGGACTGATCCGTCAGCACCAGTTCCATAAAGTGGAAATGGTGAAATACTGCAAACCGGAGAATAGCTGGGATGAACTGGAAAGCCTGACTGCTGAAGCAGAAAAAGTTCTTCAGCTTCTGAAGCTGCCATACCATGTGGTCTGCCTCTGCACCGGTGATATCGGTTTCTCCTCCGCAAAGACTTATGATATTGAAGTCTGGATGCCGGCACAGAACAAATACAGAGAAATTTCTTCCTGCTCCAACTGCCTTGATTTCCAGGCAAGAAGGGCAAATATCCGCTTCCGCAGGACTCCGGGCGCAAAACCGGAATTCGTTCATACCCTGAATGGCTCCGGACTTGCCGTAGGCAGGACTGTGGCAGCCATTATGGAAAACTATCAGCAGGCTGATGGAACCATCAAAGTTCCGGACGCGCTTGTTCCATACATGAACGGGATTACTGTCATCGGAAAACGGAATGGTTTCCCGAGCTCCAGACCGACTGAAAAGAAATAAACAGGAAAATATAAAAATCCCGGAAGGCGGGCTGCCTTTCGGGATTTTTATATTTTATTCTCAGCCTTTATAAATGGATTCCGTGGTCATGGGGAGATCGTTATTGATTCCTTTACTCAGGATAAACTGCCCCACGTCCAGGACACCGGTACGGAAGCCTGATTCACAGCCCCGAAGGTAAATATCCCAGAGTCGTTTAAATTTTTCATCGTATCTCGAAGGAAGTTGATCTTTGTGTGCATTGAACGATTCTGACCATAAGTGCAGGGTCTTTGCATAATGGCGGCGCAGACTTTCAAAACCGATCATGCGAAGGCCGAACAGGGGGAAAATATTTACGGTTTCACGGATTCCCGGAATATATCCGCCGGGGAAAATGTACTTTACCATCCAGTTTTTTGTCTGTTTCTCCTGGGCGTTCATGTTGATAATGAAATGAAGCAGGAACAGTCCGCTTAAACCCATATATATGACGGGAGTGGTAGATTCACCGGCTGAGGGTATAGTATAATTAAAAAAGAGGTGTTGAAATGAGACCCAATCCAATGATGACCGGTTTTCTGATGCTCCCTCTGCTTTTTCCGGCAGCATCAGTATCTGCTTTTGATACCGGAAATATTTCCGGTATGATTCTGAGCCCTTTGCCGGAAGGCCTGCTCGCGGCCTTGATATTTTTGTCCCTGCTGGCCGAAATCAAAACTGCCGGCTTTTCCGGAGGATCCGTTTTGGCCGCTATAGCCGGCTCACTCCTCATTGGTGCCCACTGGACACAGGGGAACGGATCAATCGTGGAATGGATTCTCTTTTTGGGCGGCATGGCCCTGATCCTGGCTGATTTGCTGATCCTCTTTACAGGAGCAGCTGCCGGGGCGGGGATCGTTTTTATCATTGCAGGATTGTACTTTACTTTTGGCGGAGGCGTGCAGGCGCTGTATATTCTTTCGGCCGCCATGATTCTTTCGGCCGCAGGCATTTATTTCCTTGCGGATCATCTTTCCCGGAGCAAACTGTGGGAGAAAATTTCTCTGAAAACAACGCTTAAAGGAAAAGAAGGCTATGTATCCTCTTCTCTGAATCTCAAAGGGTATATGGGGTTAAAAGGAAGGGCTCTTTCAGACCTTCGTCCTGCCGGGAAAATTATGGTATCCGGTCAGGCTGTTGATGCCGTTTCCGATGGGATTTATATTAACAAGGGGGAATCTGTTCTGGTCATCAGGGCGGAAGGATCCCATGTGGTGGTACGAAAAGCAGAGGACTCTGCTTTTTCAGACAGGAGTGAATCGTGATGGATCTTATGGTATTTCCAGGATTTGTATTCATTATTGCAGTGGCGGCATTATCCCTGCTTCTTCATTTTGTACCGGTGGGCCTGTGGATTTCCGCCCTGGCAGCAGATGTAAATATTTCTCTTTTCAATCTGGTAGGAATGCGTATCCGCAGGGTAGAACCACGGATGATTGTACTGCCCCTTATCAAGGGAACAAAAGCAGGTCTTCCTTTGAATGTGAACCAGTTGGAAGCCCATTACTTGGCCGGGGGAAATGTAGACAATGTGGTAGATGCCCTCATTGCTGCACACCGGGCTCAGATTTCACTTTCTTTTGAACAGGCGGCTGCCATTGATCTGGCAGGACGGAATGTTCTTGAAGCGGTACAGATGAGTGTTAACCCGAAAGTGATTGAGACGCCTACGATTTCCGCTGTGGCTAAAAACGGTATTGAATTGAAGGTCCGGGCTCGTGTAACCGTAAGGGCCAATATTGACCGTCTTGTAGGGGGTGCAGGTGAAGCAACGATTATTGCCCGGGTAGGGGAAGGCATTGTAACGACCGTGGGTTCTGCGGAAAGCCATACGGATGTGCTTGAAAATCCGGATCACATTTCCCGGACTGTGCTGGGGAAAGGACTCGATTCCGGTACGGCTTTTGAAATTCTCTCTATAGATATAGCGGATGTGGATGTCGGGAGAAATATAGGTGCCCAGCTGCAGACGGACCAGGCAGAAGCGGATAAGCAGATTGCCCAGGCCCGGGCAGAAGAACGACGTGCCATGGCTGTGGCCAAAGAACAGGAAATGCGTGCGTATACACAGGAAATGCAGGCAAAAGTGGTGGGAGCCCAGGCAGAAATTCCTCATGCCATGGCAGAAGCTTTAAAAGGCGGCAAGCTTGGAGTCATGGATTACTATAATCTGAAAAACATAGCCGCCGATACGGAGATGCGTGAAAATATTGCATCCGGTGGAAATCCGGAGAGTCATCAGTAACCTGAAAATATTTCTGCAGATGGAGAAATATATGAAGAAAGAAACGATCAGTACCGGAGATGCATATGATTTCGCTTCCCTCAGGGAGAAAATAAGGAATGCCTGGGGAAAGAAGGAAAAATCCGACAATTCTGAAGCAGGAAAAAAGAAATTTGCAGAATCATTTGACGAAGTGCAAAAAGATGCTACAATAGCAAACAAGAACAGAAAAATAAAAAATGCTGCCCTGAGGACAGCCGCATTAAAAGATGGAAGAACTTTAACCGTAAATACTTTTGATGCGCCTGATTTGAGACCTGCTGGAAAAGTTTCCGGTAAAAGCAGATTGAATGAATGGATTTCCGGCCGTGCTTCCCAATGGGTGCTGTATGAGACTGTATTTGGTCCGCCCAGAAGCAGAAAGCCCTGGAAGCCGGTTCGGTGAACACGATAACCTTCGAAGGAGGAATTATAGACAGTGGATACATATAACGAGGAAACCTACGGTAAAGTGCTTTGGGAGTGCTGCCGGTCAAATACATATATTGTGCTTATGTCTCTGCTATATGTCATCATGAGTGCCGGTGCTATCATCATAGCCATTACGCATGACCTGAATCATGGCATTATCCTTTATATCGTTGCGCTTGCGGTGATTGCTTTCTCATTACTTCGTATTCACAAGCTTCATTGCCCGGTCGCCCTGATTTGTGAGAAGAAGCTTCTTGTAGCAGTTCCCTGGTCTTTCGTCAATTCTGATTATTATATCTCTCTCCGTTCGTTTTATATGCCTGTGGATTATAAGGAAGTGGCTGGGGTTTCCAGCGGCTGGAACAGGCTGTATATCGGTGCCCGGATTACCGGGGGCATTGTGGCACTGCCGGTACAGTTATCGTATGTGTCTCTGGGGGACAAGATTTATTTTCAGGATTGGGTGGAAAGAAAGCAGGAAGAAGCGGTTTGATTCTGATTAAGTCATTTTGCTGAATAAGTTGATTTAACGGACATAGTATGATACGATTATGCCATGTTTATTACTCTATGAGGTGATGGAAATGGCAGCTAAAATTACTTACACCATTCAGGAGGAACTGGGGGATCTCTCGGTTGCTTCCAATGGATGGAAAAAACAACTGACTTATACGAGCTGGAATAACCGGGATGAGAAATTTGATCTTCGTTCCTGGAATCCGGATCATACGGCGATGACCAAGGGCTTGACTCTGACTAAGGATGAGATGCTTAAGCTCCGGGAAATCCTGAATAATCTCGATTTCGACAAGTATTGATTATAATGTAAAAAGGCTCTCCGACAGGAGAGCCTTTTGGCGTATTTAAGGGGTTTAGGCAATCCATTTCTTTTTCTGTAGCCGATATTATACAAAAAATACGCCTGTTCTTAGTGCTTCTGGTTTATTATGAAGGAGTCAAAATGTCTTTTTTATTTTCGGGACCTCACGGGTTAAGGACGAAGCAGGCATTGACAGTAGGCCTCGTAGGTCTGCTCATTAATTTTCTGCTCGGCTCTTTTAAAATATTTGTGGGCTGGCAGAGCGGATTCCTGTCTGTTATCGGTGACGGGTTCAATAATATCACGGATATGGGGTCTGTTACTCTCCTGATGATGACTTTTTATTATGCTGCAAAACCTTCAGATAAAGAGCATCCTTTTGGTCATGGCAGACTGGAGTATATCAATTCAACTGTCATGGCTGCAGTGATCCTTTATGTGGGAATTACACTCCTCGTAGAGTCTGCCCAGAAAATCCTGAATCCTGCTGATACGGCTTTTACGCCTCTTGTTACTTTAGTTCTCGTCATTGGCCTTGTGGCAAAACTTTTTCTGGCCTGGTGGTATAAGCGGGCAGGAAAGAGATTGAATTCCGGCTCTTTTGACGCCTACAGTGCAGATTCCCTTTCCGATATGCTTTCTACAACAGGTGTACTTATAGCCACTCTCGTTGAGTATTTCTTCCAGATCCATATTGATGGTATCATGGGAATCTGCATGTCCCTCTTTATCCTCTGGACAGGGTATGGAATTATGAAAAAAGCCATCAATTCCATTCTCGGATCCAGTCCGGATACGGAAGTGTATAAAAGGATAAAAGACTGCATCCTGTCCTGCCCCGGGGTTTATGGAGTTCATGATCTGATTGTTCATGATTATGGACCGGAGAATCACTTTGCCACAGCCCATGTGGAGCTGGATAGTGATCTGAATCTTGTGGAAAGTCATGAACTGACAGAGAATGTGACGACTATCCTTCGGGAAAAACTGCATGTGCAGGCAACGATTCATGCGGATCCGAAAGCGGTTTCCAATCCCCGGGAGGCCGAATACAGAAGAGATCTGGAATCTGCCATTTACCGCAGCAGTCTGCCTTTATCCTATCATGATTTCTTTGTGGAGGAACGGAATGGGGAAATTCATGTTTCTTTTGAACTGGCCCTGAAAGGTCCCTGTAAGCTTAAAGATGAAGACATTTATACAATCATATCAGGAAATCTGAAGAAGATGAATCCTGCCTATACGGTCGAAATCATGGTGGACCGTAATTTCATCAGCGGCAAAGTATATGGCGCTGATAAAGACGAAGCGCAAAGGATTGCATCTCTCGCAGAAAATCATGAAAAGTACAGGGCGGAAAATGATTCCGGGGAATGAAAGGATTACCCCCTGATTGATGCCAAATATGATAAAGCCGCGATTTTGTAAAGAAATATGATTTCGTTTGTGATAAAATATAGACTGAATCAGCGCAGGATAATCAGATACTGTGAAAGCGGGTATGGATTTTCCATAACGGAAGCGGTAAGGGAGTGCAGATATGAAAAAGAAGTTATACATATTGCTGCTGACAGGCATCCTCGCTCTGGGTACTGCAGATATATCAATGGCGGATTATATGATCGGTTCACAGGGGAGTGAAGTTAAAAGTCTCCAGAAGCGGCTCAAAGTATATGGCTTTAAAGTAAAAACTGATGGTAAATATAATAAAGCTACCAGCAATGCGGTAAAAAAATTTCAGAAGAGAAAACATCTTGATGCTGACGGAATTGTCGGGCCTGTTACATATAAAGCACTGATGGGTAAGGCAATGCCGGAGGAAAAGAAAACCGATAAAAATAGAAGAACGGGGAAGATAAATTCCCGTATGGGTATCAATGATGCCCTTGTGGAATGGCACAAGGCAGGCAAGCTCAGTAATAAAGTTCGTGCCATTATGATGGAGGCACAAAAATATGTAGGGGTTCCTTATCAGTTTGGCGGAACAACTCCGAGAGGATTTGATTGTTCCGGATTTATCCAGTATGTATTTAACCGAAAGGGAATCCTTCTGCCCCGGGCTGCTGATCAGCAGTATCTTTCCGGTAGAAAAGTTTCCGTAAATTCCCTGGAACCGGGAGATCTGGTATTCTTCCAGACATACGATCAGGGTATTTCTCATTCCGGACTGTATCTGGGAGACGGATATTTTATCAGTGCGACCAGCAGCCGCGGTGTGGCTGTAGCTACTATGAAGAATGGCTATTGGCATGATCGTTACATCGGTGCCAATCGTGTCTTATAAGATGGATCGAAAAGGCTGTATTGGAATACTTTATTTCCTGCAGCCTTTTATTCGTAAATGAACCGGGAAGTGATTGGATGAGAATAGGAATGCTGCAGATGGATGTGGCGGAAGGGAACAAGGAAAGGAACATCAGGCATGCCTTTGATATGCTGGAAGAAGCGGCCCGTCAGGCCAATGTGCTGGTTATGCCTGAATTATGGACCATCGGTTATAATTTCAGGGATTTTCAGGAAAGGGTTACTCATGTCAATGATGGTTTGATAAATAGACTTTCCTCCTTTGCAGAATTTCATCACGTCACCCTGGCGGCAGGAACTCTTCCTGTCGAAAAAAATGGCATAGTAAAAAACATGGGTCTCATATTCGGTCCGGACGGACGCCTGAAAGCCCATTACAGCAAACGTCATCTTTTTTACGGTTATCTCGAGGCAGAACTCATGGCACCGGGGACTCATCTTATGTGTACTGATATCAATGGGGTCAGGACGGGTATGGCCGTGTGCTATGAATTTTATTTTCCCAAAATGTGGCGCAGAATGGCCAGGTCGGGAACTACTCTTGTGCTGGCACCGGCTTCCTGGCCCAAAGTGCATCTGCACCAGTGGGGAATCCTGACCAGGGCAAGGGCTATAGAAAACGGCATGTGCATCTGTGCGGTGAATATGGTGGGAACCTATCATGGCGTCCAGCTGGGCGGTCATTCCATGTTTATCGATCCCGTGGGTCAGGTTCAGGTAGAAGGTGACCTGGATGAACATATTTACTATGCCGACTATGATGAGATCAAATATAAAGATTTGGGGAGACAGCTGGCGGTAATCCGCCTGGAAAAGGAAATTCGTTCCGAAGGGCAATAGAGTTTCCAAATTTTAATGGTTCCCATGAAATCCATTTGCATGGTTGCCATAAGTCATATATAATGAAGAAACAACTACTTTAAGGGGGTATATCATGAAGGGTAACGATATTCGTGAAGCATATCTGTCATTTTTCGAAAATAAAAAAGGCCATCTGAGAATGAAGAGCTTTTCGCTGATTCCGAAAGATGATCCGAGTCTTCTTTTGATTGGCGCAGGCATGGCACCGCTGAAGCCTTATTTCACAGGTAAAGTGGAACCGCCGAGACACAGGGTAACCACCAGTCAGAAGTGCATCCGTACTGGTGATATTGAAAACGTAGGTCATACGGCCCGCCATCATACTTTCTTTGAAATGCTGGGAAATTTCTCCTTTGGCGATTATTTCAAGAAAGAAGCTATTACCTGGGCCTGGGAATTCCTGACCGAAGTCATTAAGCTTGACCAGTCCCGGCTTTACGTCACCATTTATCCGGACGACCAGGAAGCCCATGATTACTGGCATAAAATGATCGGTCTTCCCGAAAACCATATATATCCTCTCAGCGATAATTTCTGGGAAATCGGTGAAGGCCCCTGCGGACCGGACTCCGAAATTTTCTATGACCAGGGAGAGGAATTTGGTACGGATCCGGAAAACCAGATGGGCGGCGATGGTGATCGTTTCCTGGAAATCTGGAACCTTGTATTCAGCCAGTTTGATCGTCAGAAAGATGGTTCTTATCTGCCGCTGGCAAAGAAGAATATCGATACCGGCGCCGGCCTTGAACGTATGGCAGCTGTGCTCCAGCATAAAAAGAATAACTTTGAAACCGATCTTTTCTTCCCAATCATTGAAGAGGCGGCAGCTCTTTCCGGTGTTCCTTATGGACAGAGTGCCCAGGGCGATGTGGCACTCAAGGTTATTTCCGACCATGCCCGTGCCATTACCAATATGATTGCCGACGGCATCCTTCCGTCCAATGAAGGCCGCGGTTATGTACTTAGAAGAATCCTTCGCCGCGCTGTCCGTTATGGCAAGCTTCTGGGAATTCAGGATGCTTTCATGGGACAGATGATTGATGTTGTTATCAATATGATGAAACCGGCTTATCCGGAACTTGTCGATAAACAGGCATTCATCAAGAGAGTTGCCGGTGTGGAAGAAGAACGTTTCCATGCCACCCTGAATGCAGGAACCGATCTTCTCTCGGAAATGCTGGAAGATGCCAGGAAACATCAGAATACCGTCCTTACAGGTGACAAGGTATTCAAACTCTATGATACCTATGGTTTCCCCTGGGAACTGACCGATGAAATCGCCAAGGAACAGGGAATGACCATTGATGAAAAAGGCTTTGAAGCGGCTATGGCTGAACAGAAGGAAAGAGCCCGGGCTGCCAGGACCAAAGTTTCTGCCAAAGTGGCAACCCCGGATACCACAAAACTTGATACTTCCAAACTGACAGTCAAGGATCATGATGGTGAAGTAAAACTTCTTCTCCTGGGCAGGGATGGAAAAGAAATTACTTCTGCTGCTGATGGTACGGAAGTAACGGCAGTCCTCTCCAACAATCCTTTCCATGCAGAAGGCGGCGGACAGATTGGCGATATCGGTCTCATTGTCGGTGAAGAAGGTACGATTTCCGTAGAAGATACGAAGAAACTGCCTGATGGCATCGTATATGTGATTGGTACGGTGACTGAAGGCATAATCAATGAAGGGGAAACGGTAAAAGTAACGGTAGACCGGATCAGGAGAGAAGATCTTGCCAGAAATCATACCGGTACCCATATGCTTCAGGCTGCGCTGAGAAGAGTTCTTGGAGATCAGGTCAACCAGGCAGGTTCCCTGGTCCTGCCGGATCGTCTTCGCTTTGATTTTACCTGGCCGGAACCGCTCAGTGACAAGCAGCTTTCCGAAGTGGAACAGATTGTTAATGATGAAATCATTAAAGCCACCGATGTGGATATCACTGAAATGCCTCTGGAAGAAGCAAAGAAAACCGGTGCTATGGCATTGTTTGGTGAAAAATATGGAGATATAGTCCGTGTGGTCACCATTCCGGGCTACAGCAAGGAACTTTGTGGCGGAAGCCATGTCAGAAATACCGGTGAAATCGGTTCTTTCCGCATTATCAGTGAAGGCGGTATCGGCTCAGGAATTCGCAGAATTGAAGCTGTAACAGGCAAAGCCGCTTATGAATTGATGAAAAAAGATCGGGAAATGCTGAAAGAAGTTTCCCGTCTGCTGAAAGGCAAGCCCGATCAGATTACGGAAAAGACTGAAAAGCTTTTGGCTGAAGTAAAAGAACTCCAGCATGAGCTTGATAAGCTGAAACAGCAGCAGACAAAAGACGAACTGGGCGATCTCCTGAAGAATGTACAGGAAAAGAAAGGAATTCCTTTCTTCGGAGCTGTAGTCCATGCAGGAAATATGGATGAACTCCGTAAGGCAGCAGATGTAGTGAAAGGAAAACTCAAAGGCGGTGCATTCATTCTTGGTACCGTTTCCGGTGATAAAGTCAACCTTGTCGGCATGGCTTCTCCCGAAGCGGTCAAGACAGGTGTCCATATGGGCAAAGTCGTATCCAGAGCCGCTAAGATCTGTGGCGGCGGTGGCGGCGGCAAGTCGGCAGTCGCACAGGCCGGTGGCCGTGATACTGCCAGATTAAATGACGCAGTTTCGGAAGGCATCAAAGCAATCGCTGAAATGCTTGAATAAGGAGGAATATATATGTCAGTCTCTGATGAAACGATTTTATTTAACACCAATGCGGATGAAGGGGAAAACACCCAGGCTGCCATGATTCTGCAGGAAGTCTATGGCGCTTTAAAAGAAGCCGGCCATAATCCGACCGTTCAGCTGGTTGGATATCTTGTTTCAGGAGAGCCGACATATATTACCAGCCGTCATGATGCAAGACGACTTATCTCCGGGATCGAGAGAGATGAACTGGTTGAAGAACTGGTACGCTTCTATGTGAAGCATAAGGGACTCTGATATGCGTATCATGAGTCTGGACGTTGGTTCCCAAACCATAGGTGTTGCAGTCAGCGATATTTTCGGCTGGACAGCCCAGGGTGTGGAAACTATCCGTCACACTACGAGGGAAGAAGATTTTAAACGCCTCAGGGAATTGACTGACCAGTACAAAGTGGAAGAGTTTGTCATAGGGATGCCTCTCAATATGAACGGCACCAAGGGCGTTCGGGCAGAACGGACAGAGGAATTTGCTGTCGAACTGGCACAGGCTTTTCCGGATATTCCGTACCATTTCTGGGATGAACGGCTTACTACGGTCATGGCACAGAAAGAGCTGATTGCGGCCGATGTGAGCCGCAGGAAACGAAAAAAAGTAATCGACAAAATGGCGGCAGTGGTTATTCTTGATGGATATCTGCAGCATTTGTCTTTTAAAAATAGAGGGTAAATTTATGACAGACAAGAAAGAAGAACCGGTCTGCGTCGTTATTACCAGTCCTGAAGGTGTAGAAAGCGAATATGCCCAGGACACGGTGATTCCCTTTGCAGGGAAACAGTTTGCTGTCCTTGTGGAAGTGTTGGATGAAAAAGATGGTGACAAAGAACCGGATATCCTTCTGGCCAGAATCGATATCGGTGAGAATGGGGAACCCGAGTATGTTCCTCCGTCCGATGAAGAGTATGATGCCGTAGCCGATATCTACAATGCCATGTGACGAATCAGAAAGAACTGCAGAATCTGCAGTTCTTTTCCTTTGCCCGTTTCCATATAGAACATATTGGCGCCATACTTTTCAAAATATGATAGAATATATAGGAAATTGGTTTTTCAGGAGGAGTCATGGGTAAACATTTTTCTTTCATCCATTGTGCGGACTTACATCTGGGAGAACCCTTCCGTGATATACATATGAGCGGGAGCGGCCCCTGGAATGAGAGAATCGGGCAGGCAACTTTTAAATCGTTTGAAAAGATAGTTGATGCAGCACTGGATAACAGGGTGGATGCCATTCTGATTTCCGGGGATGTGTACAACAGTGATCATCACAGCCTGGCTGCACAGATGGCATTTGCCAGGGAGCTGTATCGTGCGGCCCAGGAAGGCATTCAGGTTTTTATCGTTCACGGAAACCATGATCCGGGAGAAGCCTGGCGCGCCGATATACCGCTTCCGAAATCGGTCCATATTTTTCCTTCCGGTCATGTATCCTCCTGCCCTCTAATCAGGGATGGAGAGAATGTGGCAGTTGTTTATGGTACTTCCTATAAAACCCGTCATGTCAGCGAAAACCTCGCCAAAGAATTTAAGAAAAATGAAAACGGCCTTTTTTCTATAGGGATGCTTCATACAGATGCCGGTCAATCCTCAGGAGGTTATGCTCCGTGCTCTGTGGATGATTTGAAAAGTGCGGGAATGGATTACTGGGCTCTGGGTCATGTGCATACAAGAACGACTCTGTCTACGAACCCTTATATCGTTTATCCCGGCAATATCCAGGGGCTTAATCCCAAAGAAACCGGGCCTCGGGGATGCTGGCTGGTTGACGTGGGGGCTTATGGTACAGTGACCATGAAGTTTATAGAAACCGATACGATCCGGTGGCTGGATATGTCTGTGGATATTACCGGCCTTGGACAGACGGAAGAATTGATCCGGCTTATTGAAAAACAGCGCGCAGGCTTGAAGGAACAAACCGGGCGTCCCAATATCATACGTCTCATTATTGAGGGGAGCGGAGTACTCCATCGTGTTATCAGCAGTGAGGATGGAAAAGATTATATTCTTCAGCAGCTTAATGACAGGGAGCAGCACCGTTACCTGTTTGCCTGGTTTACAGATTTGCTGGATCATACAAAGGCGGGCATCAATATCAATGAGCGCAGGGAACTTCCTGATGTGACGGGCAATTATCTGAAAGCTTATGAACGACTTCGACAGCGGGATGAATCAAGCCTGAAGAAAGAATTGCGCCGGATTGTGGAAACTCGGCCGGAACTTGTAAAAAATGGAAAATTACAGGCCATGATTACCGACGATCTATTGATGGATTCATTCAATAAAGCAGAGCTTCTGGGAGCGGAAATGCTTTCGGAAGAGGAGGAGCATAATGAAAATCACTGATTTGCAGCTGGAGCAGTATGGTATTTACCATAATGCCTCCTGGCAGCCTTCCCAGACCGCATTGAACGTGGTCATGGGGGAAAATGAGAGCGGCAAAACCACGATGCTCCGGTTTATCAGGGATATGCTGTTCGGTTACGGTCGCGGCAAATGGCAGGGACGCCGGGGCAGTATGGGGTTTATCAGGGCTGATGGTAATAGTTACCGGGTATATCGTAACGAAAAGGAAAAATGGTTTGAAGACGAGAATCATGTAAAACATGCAGAAGAACTGCCTGCTATATGGTGGCATGGACTGAACCGCTATATGTATGAACAGATTTTTGCCATGGGGCTTGAAGATCTGCAGGGGACTGCTTTTCTTGCGGATGATACCGTAAGAAGCCGTTTCTTTATGCTCCAGGGCGGCGATCAATTATCGGATGTGAAAAAACAGATTCAGGATTCCAAAGCCGGTCTTCTTGCCGGTTCTTCCCAGGGAAAGAGGAAAATCAATCAACTCCTTTCTGACTTAAATGAAATCAATCGGAATCTTGATGAACTGTCAAATCAGGAAAAAGAATTTTCAGACCTTCAGAAAAAACAGGATGAACTGAAAAAACAGACTGCCATCCTGGCAGACAAACTGGAAAAAGACAAAGACGAGGACCGGCAGCTGGAGAAAAGGCTTGGCGCCTGGGACTACTATCGGAAGGCTGCTGAAGTCAAACGTCAGATGGAACTTTCAGAGCAGGTGACCATGTTTCCTTCCAATGGGAAAGAGCAATGGAATAAACTCATGAACCGTATGAAGGTTCTTCATGACCAGAAAACGGTTCTTCAGGAAAAATTAGATGAGTACAGCCCGGTGAAAAAGGAGGATATCATCCCCTGGGCAAGTATGGCAGGGGAACTGGATAAACTTTATGTGGATCTGGGACAATGGCGCCAGACGGAAAAGGATGCGGAAGCGCTGGAGCAGGAAAAAGAAAGCTGGCGGATTCACTTTATTAATCTGGGATATAAGCTTTCTCTCTGGGACAAACCTTTAAATCTGGATGATGCATGCGTCAATGTGGACTGGGAAGAAGGACGTCGTCTTTCAAGGAGCCTTGGCGTCCGGGTGAACGAGCTCCATTTCTGGAAGCGGCGGGAGCCGGAAGTTGAGACGCTGAACGAAGATCCTGAAGAAAATGAAGACGTCCGGACCGAGGAAGAATGGCAGAAAGTGGAAACCATGGCAGCTGACCTGGAAAGGCTCCTTCATCATGAGGCTGATATTCATGTTGAACTTGAACGGTTGAATGGGGAAGAAGAAAAAAGGCTTACCCCATGGCTTGTGTTTTCCCTTTTGTTTATCCTTGGGGCTGCAGGCGGTTTTGGTTCATTTTACATGGCCACCGCCGGCTATGCCGCCATATATGCAGGCCTGGCTTCTCTTGCATTGGGAATTTTCTTTTATGTACTTCATGACCGGGCTGTTCATAAAAAAGGAAAAACAGTGGCAGTGCTGGAAAAAGAACTGGATGAGGTCATCAGGCAAAAACAAAATATTTCCACTCATTTTCCAGGTAAAATTCCGGAAACCACAGAAGATCTTCAGGCCTTTCACAACCTGATGCAGGAAAGACGGGCCGATTTTTATAAAAATCAGGCCAAAAAGCAGGCAGCTTCCTGGAAAATGGAAACCATCAGAAAACAGGAACAGGAGCACCGGAAGTGGGTTGAAGAAGGCAAAACGCTGACCGAAAAAAAAGAACAGGCGGAAAAAGACTGGAACTCCTGGCTTAAACGGAACAAACTTCCAATTACGGGCTCTGAAAACCTGTCTGCTCTTCAGGAACAGTGGCAGAAGATCTATTCCGAGGAAGGCAGAGGAAAGATCCTGGATGTCCGGCTGGAGCAGATTGATGCGAAACTGGACGCTTTTTCCCGCCGTGCGGCGTCAATTATTTCATCCACCGGTTTGAACTGCCCTGTCAATCCGGACAGCATTGCTTTTATTTATGAGGAAACCCATAAAAAAAGTCTTGAATGGGAAGCGCTGCAGGAAAAAAACAGACAGCATGAAGCCTATGAAAAGGAAATGGCTAAACTCGATGATTCCTGGACTTCCTGCAAGAGGGAAATGGATGCTCTCCTGAATCTGGTGAATGCAAAAAATGCAGAGGAATTTGCGGCAAAAGTGAATGCCCATGAACACAGGGATCAGATTAACCGTGAATGGGAACGAATCCGGCAGGACCTCAGGATGTATGCAGGTGGAGAAGAAGAATTCAAGGCTTTATGGAAATCCCTGGAAACCGGTCAATATGAGGACTGGATGAATTCCCATAAAAACCTTTCCAAGGCTATTGAGGAAGAATCAGTACGCCTGGGGGAACTTCAGAAAAGCCAGGGGGCCGTGGAAAATGAGATTTTCCGACTGGCCGGAGATAATTCCATTACCGATACCCTCCAGAGAAAGGAAAGAATCGAGGCGGAAATCCGTGAAAATCTCAAAGATTGGCTCACCCTGACTTTTGCGGAAGAAATACTGGATCAGGCCCAGACCCTTTATGAGAGCGGAAAACAGCCGCAGATTGTAAGGCAGGCAAATGAGTTCCTTCAGGAAATGACAAGGGGCAAGTACTCCCTCCTGCTTTCTGATGGCGGAAAGAGTATTGTTATTGAAGACCGCATGCATCGTCAGAGGGATGCGAAGATCTGGTCCTCCGGTACCGGCGATCAGGTATACCTTTCCATCCGCCTTGCCATGGCTCTGTCTTTTGGAAACCAGCTTGAACCTCTTCCCATCGTGCTGGATGATATATTTGTCCGCTTTGATGAAGAACGGCAGCGTGAAACGCTTCGCTTCCTCATGGATCTTGGCAGAACGCAGCAGATATTCCTCTTTACCTGCCATGAACGGACCATGCATATTGCGGAAGAAGTGGGATATGAAAAAGGGACCGGCGCATTCATCAGACTTCATTCCGGTCAGATTGAGCAGGCAGGGTATTAAAAGATAATAAAAAGGCTTTGGAACATAATTTTTCCAAAGCCTTTTGTCATGATATGATTTCAGATGAGCTTATTGAAATAGGGGATTTTCTTGAGAAGCCAGGTAATCAGGAGACCCAGGGCATAGGCCATGATGATCCAGATGACTGCATCGATAAAGGGAATCCGGTACAGGTATTTCAAAAACAGACGGGCGTAAATGACATGAGTCAGATTTCTTGTAATTTCCTCAAACAGCATGACGCCAAAGGACATGCTTCCAAGGAAAATACAGATTCTCGAAATTCTTTCGGATACCTGGTGCTCGTGGAACCACCAGCGGCAGGCACAATAGACGAAAGCCGTATTAAGGAAAAGAAAACTGTCATAAAAACGTTCTGAAATCGCTTCCGTCATGCCTCCGGCGATTACGCCGTGATACCAGGTCATCCCGCCGGCAATGAAAGTTCCGAGCAGGGCACAGAGCCCGAGACGGAGAATATTTTTCCCTGTGAGCCAGCTTTGAGGCAGTATATTTTCAATCCAGTATCCCAGAAGAAAATAAAAAGTGGGTTCACTTACGGCAAGAAGGGGATTCAGGAAATAATTCATTTCCCCGGTCCCTTTGAAAATCAGGAAAGAAATAACCGGTACAAAGCCTACAAAGAAAATGTTGAGACAGATGAGATAGAGATAAAGCTGCTCAGTCATGGCTTTGACCAGTTTCCGCCAGATGGGGAGCATGAGCAGGAAGGAAATATAAATATATAGAAAGTAATAGGCTGTTGCCAGATCTGAGGTATAAAGCATGGTAAAAAATTTGGCGACATGCCCCGGGATGGAAAGAGGAAGGCTGTGATAAAACCATATATAATTGATAATGGAAAAAATAAAGATGACCTGCAGGAATCGCCATATCCTTTTTTTCCATATCCGGACAATGGATTCTTCCCGTCCCAGGAGCAGAGCTCCGGAAATCATGAAGAAAATGGGTACCGCTGTTTTGACCCAGAAAGGAACAGCAAGATAAAGAGGATAAAAAAATGACTGCGGCCTTGCTATATACAGGGAAAAGCCCGCCGTGGACGTATGAGTGAACATCACCAGCCAGATGCAGAGGGCTCTCAGAAATTCAATATGCAGTTTTTTCAGCTTTGGACGAGGAAGGCTGTGGGCGGATTCCGGAGAAACGGTCATGGGAAAACCTTCTTTCTATTCATTATGGATATATCATATCACAACGCCCATTTATTATCAGTCCTTTACTTCAGGGGATTAAGAGGGCAGGACATTTTTCAATATTTTATTTAGTATAAAATGATGTAAGACAGGAAATTGAAAAAATATTGACTTTATACTTGCAAGGCCAATTCCTTTTTGATACAATAAAAAAGCTTGAATACACATGTCTGTGGATTCTGCATCTGTGCCATATCGGTGTATGCGGAAGTTGAAACAGGCAGAGGTTATTAACAGGAGGCTTTATTATGTCAGTTGTATCCATGAAACAGTTGTTAGAAGCAGGCGTTCACTTTGGTCATCAGACCCGTCGCTGGAACCCGAAAATGGCTCGCTTCATTTTCACCGAGCGTAACGGAATCTACATTATCGACCTGCAGAAAACCGTCAAGAAAGTAGAAGAAGCTTATGCTTTCATCCGTGACGTTGCTGCCAAAGGTGAACCGGTCCTCTTCGTAGGTACCAAGAAACAGGCTCAGAATTCCGTAAAGGAAGAAGCAGCCCGCTGCAATCAGTTCTATGTAAATGAACGCTGGCTGGGCGGCATGCTCACCAACTTCCGTACCATTCAGACCCGTATCAACCGTCTGAAAGAACTGGAAAAAATGTTTGAAGAAGGCACCACTGACCAGTATCCGAAGAAGGAAGTTATCCTTATGAAACGGGAACTGGAAAAACTGGAAAAGAACCTTGGCGGTATCAAAGATATGAAGAAGCTGCCGGGCGCTATCTTTATCATTGACTCCAAAAAAGAAGAAATCGCCGTATCCGAAGCTCACAAGCTCCACATTCCGGTTGTCGCAACTGTTGATACCAACTGCGATCCGGATGTTATCGATTTCCCGATTCCTGCAAATGACGATGCAATCCGTGCAGTAAGACTGCTGACCAGCAAGATGGCTGATGCAGTTCTCGAAGGCCGTCAGGGTCAGCAGGAAGCTGAAGCAGCAGCTGCTGAAGAAGCAGAAGCTCCGGCTGAAGAAGCGGAAGAAGCTCCGGCAGCTGAAAAAGAATAATCCATAATTGGGCTGTGGTTGATGGTTTAAAACCGGGCCACAGCCTTTTTTAAAAATTGACAAACACCTTGAGTTTTATGATGGAGGTCATAAGATGAAAATTACAGCTAGTATGGTAAAAGATCTGCGGACCAAGACCGGTGCCGGCATGATGGACTGCAAAAAGGCACTCGTTGAAGCTGAAGGCGATATGGAAAAGGCAGTTGATATCCTTCGCGAAAAAGGACTTTCCAAAGCCGCTAAAAAAGCAAGCCGCGTAGCTGCTGAAGGTGCAGTAGTTTCTGCAATTTCTGCTGATGGAAAGACCGGCACCATTGTCGAAGTCAACTGCGAAACCGACTTTGTTGGCGGAAACGATGCTTTCAGAGCTCTCGCAGCATCTATTGCACAGCAGATTCTTGATACCAATCCTGCTGATGTGGAAGCTCTTCTTGCTACCGAAATGAACGGAAAAACCGTAAAGGATACCGTTACCGAAGCAGTAGCAAAGATCGGTGAAAATATTTCTATCCGTCGTTTCGTACGCTATGAAAGCCAGGAAGGCCAGGTTTACAGCTATATCCATGGCGGTGGCAAGATTGGTGTTCTTGTCGAACTGAAGGGTGGAGATGCTGAACTGGGTAAGGATATCGCTATGCAGATTGCAGCAGCTAATCCTTCCTATCTCGACCGCACCCAGGTCCCGCAGTCTGAAGTGGAACACGAAAAAGAAGTCCTTGCAGTTGAAGCAAGAAATGAAGGAAAACCTGAAAAGATCATTGAAAAGATGGTTATGGGCAGAATCAATAAATTCTATAAGGAAGTCTGCCTGGTCGATCAGGAATTCATTAAAGATGGCGACCTGACCATTTCCAAACTTCTTAAATCCAAGAAGGCTGAAGCTGTTCGCTTTGCTCGTTTCCAGCTTGGCGAAGGCATTGAAAAGAAACAGGATGATCTGGCAGCAGAAGTTGCAAAACAGCTGAACCAGTAATCACTAAATAATAAGAGGACACTTTTTAGTGTTCTCTTATTTTGTAAATGGGATTTTGTAAATGGAGTAAAATACTATATAATATATAAAGGTAGTTTTATTTTACTTACGGGGGTGTAAAATGGCAGTTGAAACAAAACATTATAAAAGAGTCATGCTGAAATTATCCGGCGAAGCTCTGGCTAATGATAAAGGCTTCGGCATTGATCCCGAGGTTGTTTATCGTCTGGCAAGTGAGATCAGGGAAGCTGCCGAGTCCGGCGTTGAAATCGCTGTTGTCGTGGGCGGCGGCAATATCTGGCGCGGCCTGAAAGGCAGCCAGGGCGGAATGGACCGTGCTTCTGCCGACTATATGGGAATGCTGGCTACCGTCATCAACTCCGTGGCCCTTCAGGACGCGCTGGAAAAACTGGGGGTTTCCACACGTGTTCAGACAGCTATTGAAATGAGACAGATTGCGGAACCCTATATCCGCCGCCGCGCTATTCGTCATCTTGAAAAGGGAAGAGTTGTCATTTTTGGCGCCGGTACAGGAAATCCTTATTTCACTACGGATACCACCGCAGCACTCAGAAGCGCTGAAATTGAAGCTGATGTCATGCTGATGGCAAAAAAGCAGACTGATGGTGTCTATGATGCGGATCCGAAATTCCATCCGGAAGCAAAGATGTTTACACACCTCACTTATAACGAAGTTCTCCAGAGACAGCTGGCGGTTATGGATAATACGGCTATTACGCTCTGCATGAATAACAATATCCCCATCGTTGTATTTAATATTGATGTGCCGGGAAATATCGTCAAGGCATGCAAAGGGGAAACCCTTGGTACTCTTATTGAAAGGAATTAATTATGTACGAAGATGAAATGAAGCGGCTTTCCGATAAAATGGATAAATCCATTGTCGCATTGAAAAATGAATTTACCTCCATCAGGACCGGGCAGGCCAGCGCAAGCCTTCTGGATCGTATATTTGTTGATTATTATGGTACCCGTACACCGGTTACCCAGGTGGCATCAGTTACCGTTCCTGAAGCCAGAATGCTCGTCGTACAGCCCTGGGACAAATCCCTTTTGAAAGACATTGAAAAAGCGATCCTTCAGTCTGATCTTGGCCTGGTACCGATGAATGACGGCAATCTGATCCGTATGGCCATTCCCCAGCTGACCGAAGACAGACGCAAGGAACTGGTGAAGATTGTCAATAAGAAATCGGAAGAAGCCAAAGTGGCAGTCAGAAATATCCGCCGGGATGGAAATGTTTTCCTTAAGAAGGAAGCAAAAAACAGCGATGTTTCTAAAGATGTCATCAAGGAAATGGAAGATAAGGTTCAGAAACTGACCGACAAGAAAATCAAGGAAGTTGAAGCTGTAACTGAACATAAAATCAAGGAAATCATGTCCGTTTAATTGAGTTTCGGAAGATTTAAATGTTTTCCGGAGTGGTCAATTGAAGAGAAAGTTAAAGAAATCGTATCGAAGGGTACGATTTCTTTAACTCATTGTCAATTTGATTGAAATGGTACTGAGGATCTCAGCCGGCAGAATGGAATGCCTGGTTTGATTTAATAAGGAGTAAAGCCATGTCGGATAAAAAAGCTTTTCCTGAACATGTGGCCATCATTCTTGATGGGAATGGCCGCTGGGCAGAGAAGCGGGGGAGAGAAAGGACTTTTGGTCATCAGGCCGGGGCGGCCAATGTAAAAACTATTGTTCGTGCCGCGGGCCATATGGGAATCAAAGTATTGACCCTGTATGCCTTTTCAACGGAAAATTGGAAAAGGCCGGCCCTGGAAGTCCGTTTCCTCATGAGACTTTTCAAAAACTACCTGATCAGCCAGCTCCGGGAGCTTGTTGTCGATAATGTGCAGGTTCATATCATTGGAGATGTTTCAGCCCTGACGGAAAGTCTTCAGAAAGAAATCGATGCATGTGAGCGGGAAACTGCCGGTAATGACGGCATGGTACTTAATGTGGCGATCAATTACGGCGGCCGCAGAGAAATCGTGCGGGCAGCAAGCCTTATGGCGGAAAGCGTGAAAAAAGGGGAAATGGATATTTCTGAAATTACGGAAGAATCCTTTGGCTCCTTCCTCTATCCGTCTGCTTCAAGTGATGTAGATCTCCTTATCCGCACTGGCGGAGAGTCGCGGATATCCAATTTCCTTTTATGGCAGACCTCCTACAGTGAGCTTTATTTCACACCTGTCTTATGGCCTGATTTTACAGAAACTGAACTTCGTAAGGCTGTAACCTGGTATACCACCAGAGATCGAAGGTTTGGCGGTCTCAATGAGGAGGAATCATGAAAGTACGCGTCATTACGGCGATCGTCGGCATCATCGCTGTACTTGCCCTTGTCTGGCTTGGAAGCTGGTTCCTGACGGGAGCCGTACTTATTGTTTCCCTGATTGCACTGGCTGAATATGACAGGATGCTGAAAAATATTTCCATACATATTTATACCATCCCTGCAGGCCTTGGCATGGCCATTATGATTGCTGCGGCCGGTTTTTATTCTCTGAAGATTTTAATGGCCGCCCTGCTTTTGTGTTTCTGCCTCATGCTGTTCCTGATTCTTTTCATAAAGAAAGAGAATATGACCAATATCATTTATTCTGCATTTGGAATGATCTATTTTGGTCTTGGCTTTGGGACTCTGGCTTATCTTAGAGGGTGTCATGAACTTCTTCCGGCAGGAGCAGTCAATATAGACCCCGGAATTTTTCTGATCCTTTTTGCTCTGGTTTGTACCTGGGCCAGCGATTCTTTTGCCTATCTGGCGGGGAAACGGTTCGGTCGTCATAAGATGGCTCCTCATATCAGCCCGAACAAAACCATGGAAGGCCTTGCCGGAGGTGCCCTTGGCTGCGTGATTCTTGGTTTGGCATTATCGGCAGGGTTCCAGTTCAATCTTCTTCAGGGATTTATTCTGGCCATTGTTTCTGCTGTCATGGCTCCCATGGGGGATCTTTTTGAGTCTTATGTAAAACGGGCCTGTGATATCAAGGATTCCGGAAATATCCTTCCGGGACACGGGGGAATGATGGACCGCTTTGACAGCCTTCTTTTTGTGGCTCCTTCCCTGGCAGCACTTTTAGCTATATTTCATTGATTTCAAAGGAGTTTGAATGAAAGAACTGGCAGTTTTAGGAAGTACCGGTTCTATCGGTACGCAGACTTTGGATGTAGTACGGACTCATCCTGACTTATTTCATGTTTCCGTTCTTGCGGCAAATACGAATATAGAACGTCTTCTGGTACAAGCGGAAGAGTTTAAACCCAATGCCATAGTCATCAGTAACCCTCTTGCGGGAGCTTCTTTCAGGAAAGTATATAAAGGAAAAGCAGAAGTCATTATTGGAGAAAAAGGGCTCCGGGAAGTCTGCCGCAGGGATGATGTGGATCTTGTCCTTGTCGCAGTTGTCGGAATCTCCGGACTTCTTCCTACCCTGGAAGCCATTGATGCCGGTAAGGAACTGGCTCTTGCGAATAAAGAAACTCTCGTAGCTGGAGGATCTCTTGTCATAGAGGCGGCACGACGGAAACATCTGCTTATACGGCCGGTGGACAGTGAACACAGCGCTATTTTCCAGAGCCTTCTCGGGCAGGATCATAAAGGTATTCATAAGATCCTTCTCACTGCTTCCGGCGGTCCGTTCCGCGGTAAAACAAGAGAGGAACTGGCACATGTCACCCTTGGGGATGCCTTGAAGCATCCGACCTGGAATATGGGCATGAAAGTGACCCTGGACTCAGCAACCATGTTTAACAAAGGGCTTGAGGTCATTGAAGCCCACTGGCTTTTCGGTACGGATTATGATGATATTGAAGTACTGGTTCAGCCGCAGAGTCTGATTCATTCCATGGTGGAATTTAATGATGGCTCTATCATTGCCCAGCTGGGAAATCCCGATATGCGTCTTCCCATTCAGTTTGCCCTGACCTACCCGGACAGGCTGCCTTCACCATCCGGGAAGTTTGTAGACTGGCGGCAGATTGCGTCTATTGCTCTTGAAATTCCCGATTATGATACTTTCCGTTCCCTGAAGCTTGCTTATGAAGCCGGAAAGAGCGGGGGAGATACGGCCACCGCTTTTAATGCTTCCAATGAAGAAGCAATCCGTGCGTTCATTTCGGGAAAGATTTCTTTCCTTTCCATCTTTGATGTGGTAGAAAATACATTAAACCAGTGGGCTGTGAGTCCCATCAGAAATTATGAAGATGTTCTGCGGGCAGATCACAA